>JALEGQ010000228.1 GCA_022763385.1 bacterium | reverse complement strand
TTGTCGAACATCTCCGGCTCACCTTGCTCGTCTCCTCCCTCACGAAATCCTCAAAATACTTCAGTATTCCTGCGGTTTCGCTCACTCGGGGACAAGCCATCTGAACCAAATCTGCTCGCCCCTCCGGCAAAAATTAACTTGAGCAGACACCAGAGGAAGAGATCACTACCGTAGCGGTGAACTCTCTTCCAGGAAGGTCTTCAGTGATCTGTACCTCATCGAGAGAAAGTTTCTTTTCTTCCAGCTGAGACGCTGCTTCATTCAATTCACTTTCGAAGTTTTTTCCCTTCAGAAAGAGGAGTTTCCCGGTCGGGGTAAGAAATGGAGCACCGAGCAGCACAAGCTTTGAGAGCGGTGCGAGGGCACGAGCCGTCACTGCCTCACACTGGTGATGAAGCTCCGTTTGAGTTTCGATTCTCCCGTGGATTACCTGGAGGTGGGGAAGTTTGAGGCGGTGAGAGACATGTTCGAGAAAATCACACTTTCGCTGACTTTTTTCTACGGCGGTAAAGGAGAGCTCGCGATGCAGAATGGCAAGAGGGATAACCGGAAATCCACCGCCAGAACCGAGGTCGAGTACTCGTCCTCTGGTCGGGAGGAGGGGAGAAAGGAGGAGGGAGTCCTGGATGTTCGCTTCGATATGGGCTTCCTCAGAGTGACTGATCAGGTTTACCTTGCGGTTCGCCTGAGTGAGGAGCTGCTGAAATGAGTCAAAAAGGAGTCGCTCGCCTCGGCCCGAGACGGTTTTCGTATTCATGTGATGTCGGTTTGGACCAAGAATTTCTGCCTAATAAAAGTAGATATTTTGAGCGTTTCGGATCAGCTCTCGTACAAAGTCGTCAACGATGGTGAGATTCATAATCGGATAATTCCCCACGATCATAAGAGCTCGTGCAAAGAGCGCAAGAATCGTCAGTGGGATGTAGACAACAAAGATGAGAAAGAGAAGCCCGCGCTTCGGCTGCTGTCGGAAAGCCCGATCTGTATTCGAATCAACCGCAACTGGTGGTCTGTAGATGCCCATAGCAATTTCCCCTACCTGATAACCAGGATTCACTGGCTTCCCCCTGATCATAGGGGAAAGAGTTCTCCAGGTACACTCTGAGGAGAGCAGCGAAAAACGTGCCATCGCAATTTCGTTCCCCAGAATGTTGCGGAACCGATCTCTCGAGAGAGTTCCTTACCGCGCTCGCTCTTGATATTGTAGAGCAGTTACCGTCAACTTTTGAGGATCTCTGCCGTGTTTAGCTGGGCTAAATTACCAAAATCATTCACTGTTCTTGCTCCGATGGAGGATGTGACGGACTCTGCCTTTCGAAGGCTCGTAGCGAGCTGTGGAGCGCCGGATCTCTTCGTCAGTGAATTTACCAGTACCGATGGGATGTTCTCGCCCGGGTATTCCAATGTGGTCCACCGGCTGAAGTACGCTCCGGGAGAGCATCCACTGATCGCACAGATCTGGGGGAACTCCCCTGAGAAATACTTCAAGGCTGGCGCAAAGCTCCGTGAGCTTGGATTTGACGGGGTTGATATCAATATGGGGTGTCCCGTTGAAAAGATTATTAAGGGAGGAGCGTGTTCGGCGCTGATTGAGAATCCAAGTCTTGCTGCTGAGCTCTATCTTGCGGCGAAAGAAGGGGCGGGACCACTTCCAGTGAGTATCAAGACTCGGATCGGTTTTCGCTCTCGAGCGACAGAGGCGTGGGGAGCGCACCTCCTCGCACTCCGTCCGGCTGCTCTCACGGTTCACGGCCGCACGGCGAAGCAGCTCTCAAAGGGTGCGGCTGACTGGGATGAGATCCGAAAGGTCGTTGAGCTGAGAGCAGAGATCTCTCCAGAAACCCGGATCGTCGGAAACGGTGACGTCAAGAGCATGGCGGAGGTCGATGCTCGGGTTGCAGAGAGTGGAGTTGATGGAGTGATGATCGGCAGGGGGATCTTTGAAAATCTCTTCGTATTCAATCGGTCTGCAACTCCTCTTGCTGAGCGCTCTGTAGAGGAAAAGCTTTCACTTCTTCTCCGGCACGTTGAGCTGTTCGAAGAAACCTGGCGAGAGGAGAAGCCATTTCGAGTCCTGAAGAAGTACTTTAAGATCTATGCCGCGCACTTTGACGGAGCGTCACAGCTTCGGATGCAGCTCGTGGAAGCAGAGAGTGCGGCAGAAGTTCGAGGGCTTATCTATAGATTTCTTCGTGAGCCCCGTTCTTCCTGTGCTAGCGTTGCAAGTTGTGGTGTGTAGCTGTTTGAATATCGCCGTGCTCGAGCAATCCGATAGCTCCCCTTATATTCCCATACGGTTTCTCGCTGCTCTGTCACTTCAAATACTCGTCCGTTGAGATCATCCGAGATCAGGGTATTGCCATTCGGAAGACGTTGTACAGAGCCAGCAGAGTTCGAAAAGAAATTCGTTCCATCTTCGTATTTCCACACGATCTCCCCAGTGGGAGGAGCAATTTCGAGAATAAGAGATTCTCCTTGGTGGTTGTACCGACCGTTATCAAACACCAAGATATTTCCGGCGCCGGGAAGTCCCTCCTCGATCATCACCGCATCGTGCCCACCACTTAAGCCACCTCGGTAGTCACCGTGAAAGCTCCACACCTCTTCCTTCGAGCGTTTGTCGATAATTTTAATCTCCCACCAATTTCGGAGTACGGTAAGGAGGTTGCCGGGGCGAAAGCGAGAGTCTCCTTCTCGAAACCACCGATTCTCAGGAAGGGGTGATACGGTATTGATATGAGTCCAGTCTGCTGGATTTTCGTTATCGCAACCGGCAAATCCACACGAGTTCAGGTCAAAGATATCTTCTGCCTTTCCCTCCCAGGTAACCTCGCCGTTGGGGGTGACTTCAACAATGGAGTCCGTTCGGATCTGCTCAAGCCGAACTCGCTTTGGATGGGTAATGAGTTGACGATACTCAGGTGAGAGGTTTCGTCGAACAGGAAAAAGAGTGTTACCATTTTTAAGCCGTCTGACATCGTGATGGATGCGGTGTGGTGAAACGTACTCCCAGATAAGATCACCGGTCCAGCTATACTCGCGGACGGAAAACTTTAGAGTTTTCCACGGTTCTACCCGTGTTCCCCACTTCGATCCGTGAACAACAAGGAGGTTTCCATTTGGGAGGAGGCGAGCCCGTTGAGCATCCACCTCCCACCGGTGAACCACCTCGCCGTGGTGAGAGAGGAGAAGCACCTCTGCGGTACCAACGACCGGATAGAGGGTAAATCCGGGAGAAGAACGCTCGGCATCAGAGACGAGCAGCTCTCCGGAAAAGGGAGAGAGCTCCGCATGCTCCGTTGGTACAGAGGACGATGGAGGTTGACGCTCCTCGACGAGCAAAAAGAGTGCAAATATTCCCGCAAGCACGCAAAAGGGCAATAAGAACGTTCTTCTCACCAGGGCTATCATCTCCACTATTTTATAAGTTTTCTCGTTTCTTCTGCGATGGCTGAATCTTCGGATAATACTGAATGGTATTCCTCGGAGGGAGCACTTGCAATCGGATAAAGTCTCTAGTCGTTTCGTATGTGAGAGTTCTTTGTCTGGAAGCACCAAAGTTGCTCTTCACCCGTCAGTGGATCGATAACAAAGAAACGGACAATGAGGGCAAGCGGATAGAATGCTGGAGGAAATTTTCCACGGAATGTTCGTCGAATTCCGGTATGGTCTGGATTTGAAAAACCCGTATCTCGTAGCCGTTCAATTCGCTTTCCTCTCAGGGTGACGAGGTCGGCACCGGTTGCTCCAAAGTTTCCGGGAGCCAGGGTGACGAGAGTTCCATCAACTTCGCTCTCTTTCATCACCCAACCATTCGGACCATCTCCATTTTTCCGGAGCTTGTCACACCCGGCCTTCTTCTTCTGAGACTTCAGCATCGTATATACCGGAGCTCCAAGAAGGGTGTACTCTACATTTGTATTTGCCGAACGGTTCTGTTGTGAACGAGAGAAAAGACCGTTATTCAAGAGATCCGTAAGTTGGAGGTAGATATTCGGACAGAAGTTTCCGTTCGCAAGGGTGTTAAGAATTGACTGGAAACGGGCAAAATTTCCCGCGTGAAATGCTCCAAACGCCTGGTCGACGAGTTCTTGAGGAAAGGTGCCATTGCAGGATCCTCCAGAGGAGTTTCCACCGATTACGTCATTGCCGCCGTGTCCAGAAGGTTGAGGAATATCGTTATAACCGAAGTCGAGGAGGAGTTCTCGGATGGGATTTCGGAGATCCATTACTTCAAAAATCTGCACAGAGAGACCACGCGAGATCGCTATCTGCGGAATAGAACTTCCTGAATCAACAAAGTATCCTGGCGATACGGGTTGAGCCGCACTGAGTGCCTGTCGCCCGCCCTGTTCAATATCAGCGAAAAATGTCTTGACCGGTGCTCCCGCTCTTTTTTGCTGTTCTGCGGCAAGAAAACGTTGTGAGATCCCATCTTGAATCGGAAGTGGAAGAAGTGATCCGTTTTTGGGGACACGAATGCCGAGCCGACTTCGTGTGCCGTCAACGCCCTGAAGGGTAACCCGCCGGGTTTTCTTCTTCTTGAGTCCGTATCGCGCTATCCGCAACGGGTCCGTATTGAGGATCGTAAAACTCTCATTTCGTCGGAGTCGGAACCCGAGAGGTTCAGTGCGTGATTCCCTCGGGCGGGTTGGTGAGAGGATGCGAACGAGTTGTCGCTTATTGGTGGTATAGAGAACATCGGTTGTCCCGTCACCATTAAGATCTTCGAGTGCTACCGTTCCTCGACGAATATCTCCGAGTGGCACCTGAGCGATTCGCCCCTCGTCAGAGAAGGCGAGGAGCTCAGCCTGATTCCGTTTTCTGACCAAGAGTGAGAAAACTACGGCCTGAGAACCGTCTTGTCCTTTGAAGAGAACCGGGGGGTCGGCAAGGGCGGTTCCGGGGAGGGTCACGTTCTGGAGGAAGGCTCCATCCGCGCTGTGTACCGAAACGGTGTTCTGAATATCTCCACTCCAGAAGAAGTGTTCGTTTCGTCCGTCACCATCCAGGTCTACGGCCACGGCTGGCAGGGGGAGTGAGAAGAAAAAGAGAAAAACAGGAAGAGTGCGAAACAATTTCATAGAAGGGGCCAGGTTTTATAGGTGTTATGACCGATAATCGGGACTACGTAACACCGTTGTTTTCCGCTGCAAAGTATCAAGCAAAGGAGCGTTCTCGCCGTAAGATATAGGAAATAGTGTAATTATTTAGCGGGGTTGTTCTATGAGCAGTGGTCACGAAAGTGAAGCTCCACCGAGAAAGCGGAGTCTCACCTCCCTCACCTTGGCGTGGCTGAGTGATAAGCTTCGGCGTGCTGAGGAGGTAAAGGAGCAGGTTCGAAGTGGTGCATATGAGGTTGATACCGAGAAGCTCGCCGCCTCGATGGTGAATAAGGAGAGCTGACGAAGAGAAATCACCCGCCCCTCTCGGTTTCAGGGGCGGGCTCCTCCTTCTACTTACCTTTTTTCCCATTTCGGCCGATATTCTCTGTGCAGGGAAGGGGATAGGGTGAGATGACGCTGATAGCGGATAAGTACGAAGTGATCGGAGAGCTCGGTCAGGGAGGGACGGGAGTCGTCTACCTCGTGCGTCATGTCGATCTCGATGTTCAGTATGCCGTCAAGGTACTCAACCGAACGTTCTCTGAAAACGAAGTCTTTATTGAGAGATTTAAGAAAGAAGCAGCGCTTCTTTTACGCTTTGGTCATTCCGGAATTACGCAGCTCCGTGATTTTGGACGGACTGGTGATGGAAACTATTACATGGCGATGGACTACTGTGATGGAGTCCCGCTGAAGTATAAACTCGAAACGGAGAAGTTCTTCTCGTACTCTGATGCCCTTGAGATCTCTATCCAGATACTTGATGTTCTGCATGCCGCCCATGAAAAAGGGATAGTGCATGGAGACATCAAACCCGAAAACATCATGTTAGATCGGGAGAGTGAAGGCGAGATTCACGTCAAGGTACTCGACTTTGGTACTGCGGTTCTGAAGCAACAGTTCGTTGAAGAAGATGGTGCTGTTTTCGGCACACCCTGCTACATGTCTCCGGAACAGGCAGCTGGTGAGGTCTTACTCGACCAGCGTTCTGATATCTATTCTTTGGGAGTCCTCCTCTTTGAGCTCCTTACCGGACAGGTGCCGTATGAAGGATCTACGGTGGTGCAGACCCTTCTCATGCACGTGACCCATCCCATTCCGTCGCTCTCAAAAAGCTTTCAGATTCCAGTGGAGATAGAGGATATCGTAACGAAAGCCTTGCAGAAGACCCCGCAGGCGCGTTACCGCACGGCAAAGGAATTTCGTTCAGCCTGTGAGACCGTTCTTAAAGAGATCTCTCCGAAAGAAGAATACGAAGTAGAAACAGAACTCAGTATCGATACTCCCGCTGCTGTAGACCGAGAAACAAAAGAATCTTCAGATAGCGCAAAAACAAAGGTACTCTGCCTCGATGATGATGAGATGATCCTGAACATCCTGCAGCACGTTCTTCAAGCAGAAGGATACGAAGTATTTACTGCGCTTGATTGTTCTTCCATTCACGATGTCTTATTTCAAGAAAAGGTAGAGCTTCTCGTGAGTGATGTTGAGATGCCAGGACTTCCCGGAACAAAGGTGTGTCGCTTGCTCAAGAAGTCAATGAAAGAGCTCAAAGTGATCCTCTTCTCTAACATTGGCGAGCGAGAGCTCCAACGACACGCAGAAGAGAACATGGCTGACGGTTGGATTAGCAAACAGCGAAAACCGCAGGAGTGGCTTGCTGAAATTCAGAGAGTGCTCGGAACCTGAAATTTCTCGATAAGCTGCTCCGCCTTCAGAAAGATCTCCTGCTCGACCTCCCCTTGAATCCTCTCCATTAACTGGAGGTGAAAGATCCGCATTAACCTCGTTCTTCGCTCGAGGTATCCCTCGTAGTTCTCTTCCGGATACCGTTGAGCAACAAACTCATCAATCTTTTCGATCTCCCCCAAAGCCTCCTCCGCCGCCTCAGTATTCTCGTGAGTGAGCTCGGCATAGAACTTCGCGTAGTATCGGAGAGATTGTTTGACCTGGTTTCGGAGGTGTTCAGGGAATGGTGCATCGCTCATCAGGAGATCCTCGCTGCTGGTGTCCCCTTAAGATTCCCCATCCCCACAAAAGGTCGCACCCGAGTGTTTTCAATGCCTTACCCAAACCTCACGGGTGTCAGACACCCATGAGGTTTTTAAGAAATAGAGTAAAATCAATATGTTAAGCTAAGTGCCTTTTGGGGGAGGGGCTCATAAAAAAGACGGGGATTTGGTAGGGTGTTGTCATGAGAGAGATACGATTTTTCTGGTGGGTGGTGATGGCGGTGGTAGCTCCAGTGCTTTCGGCTTCGGCTGAGGTGCTTTGGTCTCATCGTTCTGGGGATTTTTCGCTTCGTTTGATGGAAGAGCCAGCGTCGCATTTCCACTTTCAGATTCGCTCTGATCGCCCGTTTGGTCGTTCGGTAACGGTGATTGATGAACAAGAGACCCTTCGACTGACGTTTCCGGGCGAAGAGATAGACCTCCGTGCGAAGTCTGTTCGTGCTCTTCCAGAGAATCCATTGCTCACGTCAATGCAGGTGAAGAAGGATCAGATCGAACTTCGGTTCTCTTCAGCGTCATGGAAAGAGAGGAGGCTACGCGAGACATCATCCGTACTGGTTATCTCATCGGAAGTTACTCGAAAACAGTTTGCGGTAGAGGCATTTGCATCAAAAGGACCCACGGCTCCGGTTATGCAGATTTGGAATGCGGATGTAAAAGAGAGGAAGGTGATTCCAATCGTTCGGGTGCCTTTAACAGAAGAAGAACTCCGTGCTGAAGCCCTTGCTGATGAACCCGTTTTGGAAGAGGACGGTATGCCAGCGGAAGAGAGTCGAGTTGGAGAAGCTCCTGCCCTTCCTATTGAGGAGGATGGGGTAAAGGCTCATCTTGATGGAGATAAGGGGATCTCTGCTGAAATTCAGGTTTTACCCGCTGAACAAACGGTGCTCGTTGGTGAGCCGATCGCCATTACCCTCCTCAATGAGGGGCTTGGTACGGGTGAATTGAAATTTCAGGTCTTTGAGGAGGAAGCCGGAAAGCGAAAGGCGATGGCGTCTGATCTCCTTCAGGTATTTCCACCTCTTGTTGAGCTTACCGGTGGCGAGAAGGGAGAAGTGCAAGCGACTTTTTCACGAAGCTCTCTGCCCGAGGAGCAGGTCTTTCAGGTTGTGGTGTTTGATCGGAGTCACGTTGATCAGCGTGGAGGACTTTCTGAAGTCGGAGTGGCTCGTATTTTTCTTCAGCCTCCTGGTGGAACTGCTCGGGTCGCTTGGACACGAGATGCTTCAGGAATAACGTTTTCAAACTCGGGGAATATTACGAGTATCTTTACCGGCATCGAAGTTTGCTCCGATCGGTGTGAGCAACGAAAAGATCTCTATCTCTATCCGAACGAAGAACGAATTCTCCGCGCTCCTCCAGAGGCTCAGATACGCTTAACTCAGGTCGTAGGAGAGAATCGGCGTTCGGGAACTATTCCAGCCCTTCAGTAAGTCTTACCGGGATATCCTTAGACGAGAGGTAAGACGGTTATTCTCCGGGGCAGAATCTTTTTCGAAGATCACTCTTGATTCGATCGAAACCCCTTCCGCGGTGAGGAGTGCCTCTCGACGAATCGGGATTTCGATGACTCCAAGCTCGGTAGGACGAATACGCTGTATCATGTTTTCTCGTTCCCTGCCGTCAACGGAATGTATCACCTGTACGTGAGCGGCTTCGGTGGTTCCCCTGTTTTCCACGGTGATAAGGAGTGGAATTTCGTCCTCTGTTATCCGAGCCCGATCAAGGATATGGCCACTGATAGCGATATCTCGAACGTTTCTTCTCTCTCGCTCCCAGATTCTCTTTACGTTTAGGCGACCTTCTCCGAAGACCGGATCTCTTCCCGGAGTACCGAGATCATCAGCATAGCGAAAAAGAATCTTTTTCAGCTCTTCGTTCTTCATTCCGGGATGAGAAGAAAGGAGGGCTGCTACGGTTCCAGTAACGAATGGGGCAGCAACTGAGGAGCCAGAGCTCAAAATGTAGTCTTCCCTCCCATGGGCAGTGAGCACACCGACACCGGGAGCTCCGAGATCAATGGCTTCTGCCGTATTGCCGAATGGGGCTGCTCTCCCCGCTGCATCGAGTGCGGTTACCGCAAGCACCTCATCATAGGCAGCGGGATAGGGAATTCGACCTCCACCCTCATTTCCTGCTGCTGCAACGAGCAGAACTCCCGCTTCTGCTGCGGTGCGCACTGCTGCTCGGAGAATGGGAACGTCCGTAAATGTTCCGAGGCTCATATTGATGATGTCCGCCCCATTTTTCATCGCAAAAAGAATTCCCTCTGCCACCGTAAAGGCATCCCCCGCTCCGGTGTCATCGAGCACTTCGACCGCGATCACCATGGCGGCAGGAGCTATGCCTTGAATACTCCCCCGTGAACCAAGAAGAAGGGAGGTGATGGCTGTTCCGTGTGATGTTAATTCAACCGGTGTGTCTCTTGGTTCAAGAAGGGAATAGCGAGCGATATTTTTCTCGGAAAAGTCTCGGTGTTCTTCCACCCATGAATCCAGTACGCCAATAGTGATTCCCTCCCCCCATGAAGAGTTATTTGGCGGAATACCAAGGAGAATGGCGGCGTGTTCCCGAAAGGGAAGGCTTCCTCTCAGACTCGCTTCTTCCGGAGGACGAGGAGTTGAAATGGGGAAATTGTATGAGGGCGTTCCACCAGCCTCCTGAATGGAAGTGCGAAGGGCAGGTATTCCCTGTGAGCTCTCCTCAGAGAGTGCTACTCGCGCACTCAGGAGTGAGGGGATGAGCTCGACGAGAGAGTCACCTCTCTCCTTTTGTTTCGTAACGAATTGCGAGAGCTTTTCGGATGAGTCAAAGGTTGCAACCATCTCGCGAGGCAACGCATCTTTTGGTGGGGCCTGATGATGATGGCGCGGAGACCTTTCTTTCGTGGCTAGCGAAGGACGAGAGGGGGTAGGAGAGGAGTTTTCTCGTTGAAGAACTGAGCTCGATGACGGCTCTTGCTGAGTCTTGCGAGGGAGAGAGGTGTCGGCAAGAGGTGAGGGCGGCCCTTCTTCTCGGAAAAATACGACGCAGAGGAGTATGATAAGTAGAGAAAGGAGGGGGATCAGCCACTTTCTCAACGGATTAACCTCGCACACCAGTTTCTATAAGTATGTTTGGCACCTTCTGGTGAAGCACATCGATATAGTTTACTAACTGTTGTGGAAGGTCTTTCTTTTCGGATTTTTCTTCGTATCGCTGACGGAGGAACTGCTCTTTATCTGTTGCGGAGGCATAGGTCTCCCGCACTGTTTGAGAACACTTCAAGAGTTTTGGACGAACCTGTGTCTTAAACCTTGTTCTCTTGTCGTAGTGCACAACCTTGAGATTCATCCCCACCCGTTTCTCCATATCTGCTCCTATCCACTGTTTCCAGAAGCGGACAAGATTCGGACAACTTGCTTTTTTCTGAGATCTCGCACGGATCAGGTCCATCTCGTAGAGAGTAAAGGGAATCAATGTGCAGACTCCATCCTTAAGGGTGCAGTAAAGATGTGTGGCGGCAAGCAAGAGAAGTTCCTCGGTCGTAAAAACAGGTGGTGTCGAAAAGTCGCCCTGTTGTAAGGCATCTCGAAAAAGAAGAAGTTTTTTCTTCACGAGTGCCCGTGTTACTTTATATGGCTTCTTTTTCTTCGGATCTTGGAGTTCCATCTGAATTTCACCACTCTGGCTGTTTCTTCGTTGCGCAAGCCCTGGCGTTGCCGAGAATTCTGGGCAGAGTCCGATTCCAAAAACAAAAAGTAGCCCGAGCAAGAGTGGTGAGTGGTGAGTGGTGAGCGAAGAGGAGGGGACAGAGCGTGTCATAAGGAGTCCGTAGAACCGTAGAACAGTGAATATCAAGAGCGTCATCTTGTAGGGTACCGCGAGTGAGACGACTCGGCAATAATCTTCCAAGAAAGGGGTGTGACCGCTGACAGGAAAGAGCCATGTTTCAATCTGATACGCTTGCCAACAAAAAGATCCTCATTACTGGAGGCGGAAGTGGCCTCGGTCTTGCCATTGCTCGTGGTGCTGCAGAGCTTGGCGCAAGGGTTGTCCTCTGCGGACGTACCGAAGAGAAGCTTCGTCAGGCAGCGAATTCTTTTCCGAAGTCGGAGGGAGTTGAGACCATCACCTGTGATGTGAGAGAGCCAGAAAGTGTGGAGGAGATGTTCTCCAACATTTGGCCGTTGGATGGTCTGGTAAACAATGCTGCTGGAAACTTCTATTCATGCTCAGAAGATCTGACGCCGAATGGATTTCGAACCGTTGTCGATATTGTCCTGCACGGGACATTTCTCTGCTCACATGCCTTTGGGTCTCGAGCGATTCGAGAAGAACGTGGAGGGAGTATTCTGAACATCGTTACGACGTATGCTGATTCTGGTTCAATGTTTGTCCTCCCCAGTGCATGCGCGAAGGCTGGCGTGCTTACGATGACGAAGAGCCTCGGAGTTGAATGGGCGTCGTATGGCATCCGCGTGAATGCGATTGCCCCAGGTCCCATTCCAACAGAGGGTGCCTGGGAGCGGCTGGTGCCGAGTGCAGATATCGAGAAGAAGATGAAAGAAGCGATCCCGATGAGGAGATTTGGGACAGAAGAAGAGCTGAGTCAACTTGCTTCATTTCTTCTCTCGGATATGTCGTCTTACATTACCGCGGAAAGCATCGCGATGGATGGAGGGGAGGGGCTCCAGGGAAGTGGGTTTAACCTTCTTGACCAGATGGTGCCGAGAGAAGAGCTGCGGAAGCTTTTTTACTCGATGAAGTCGTCAAAAAAGTGAATCTGTTGAGCCTCTGTCGAGAGCTCTTGTTCTTCTCTTTTCCCCATGCCGAGCGGTTTTTTATTTCGAAGGTGGAGTGGGACGGGAATATTTGGGTTTGCTTCGATGAACTTTTCGGCGGCTCGAAGCGCGTTGTAGCACCGACGAGATTTTGGAGCCTCAGTCAGAAAACAGATTGCCTGAGATATCGGTATCTTGCCTTCAGGAAGTCCAACGCGTTCATATGCTTCGGCAGCTTGATTCGCAACAACCAGTGC
>JALEGQ010000227.1 GCA_022763385.1 bacterium | reverse complement strand
AGTGAGGTCTAAAAACTCGATCAAAGTTTCAAGATGTGCTGCTATTGTGGGAGCAAAGCAGTCTACGGGCAAATTTTTATGCAACGCTGGGGTCTACATCAGCTTCAAAGATTTCAGTCATCAAGGCGAGCTTTCGTAGATGATATGCCACGAAGTCTTCAGCGCACGCCCCACTTCTAAGAACTTCACGCAGACCATCCACAAACGAGCGACATCGCTCTATTGGCAAGCCCATGCGCATCAATCTTCCGCCGAAGGTAAATTCACAGGAAAATTCCTCATGTAGCCCATGAAGTTGATCCTCTTCGAGAGCTTCTCCCTCAAACAGCTTGCCCATAACCTGAGCAAACTCTTCCTTCTGAAACGGTTCGAACCCTCGTTCTTCGTTCATCGAGAATAGTGCTCGAGCTGCTTTTCGCCTTAAACCAGCCCACTCATCACCAAGCTTTTGTACTCTTGCTCGCAGGGAATCTCCGGCCTCTCCGAGATGATCTCCAGCCTTACAAATGTCTAACAACAAGTTTGACGAGGCGCCAAATATATCGCGATCCTTCAGCTGCGGCGAATCACTCTGCTCCGTCAATAACTTTACCACCAGAGTTTGCACGCCAATACCACAGCTCGACAGATCGTATGCCGAACGAATAAATTGTGGGTGATTGATCTCGGGAACTAACATGGGCCGATTCTAGGACGAAAAGCAGAATACAGCAAAAAGCTGAGCGCTTACGTATTGATAATGCCAAACTCCTGCAAAAGAAGGCCACCGAGCCAGATGGTAAAAAAGAGCCAAAAAGTTCCGTATACCGTATTCACCGCATATCCAAATCGTTGTACGCGCCGCTGAAGGGCATGAGGAAGTGTGCCCGTATCAGAGATCTCCTCACCTTCAAAAACAATCCCTCCCCGCTTTCGATACTGATCTAATGCCCGCCACCGCTTTCGAGCAGAACTCTGGCTTAAGGTCTCAGCCGCTTCGCGAAAACGAAGGTCACTACTATTTTCAGCAAGAGCTCTGAGGAGCGCGGCCGAGCGATACTGTATGTAAAATCCAGCTGCACAGTGGAATGAAATACTCACCAGAATAACGATTACGAGAACATTTGTTTCCAAGACACTGCCTCTCACTCTCTGCGACAAGATCTCTTAGCTGGCAAAGACGATCCTCACAGATCATGGACGGTGATATCTAAGTTTAGATTTGGCCAGCCAAAATTACAGATCCGATCGGGGCCTTGCTTCCGCAAGAGCTTCAGCGCAAACTCCGTTGCTTCTCCGTACTTGTTTTTCAGGCGAATAATTGACGCCGTGACCGAACCGATCAGCAGCACTACATTCGCCCCGATGCTTACCCAGATCTGCCCCGTGATCAAACCGAGCCCGATCGCATAGAGGTTCGGTCCAAACGAACCGATTCCACTGAGCGATACCGGAAATGAGGTAGATAACATCCACTGCCGTTTCTCTTCGCTACACTCATCCGTATCAGTACACCGCACTTTAGCTGAAAGGCGACCATTAATCTTAAACAACACCTTGACCAACTTGAGGTACCCCCACCAACTCCAGCCGAGAGTAAATCCCTGGAATCGGGGACGGTCAGGCTTGCCAATAGAAACCGATAGTTCTACCCACTCACCAGTAATTTTCTCTCCCCGAGGATCCACAAAAAAGAGTGGATTGTTCCCCGCATAGGCATAGGTATTTATCCCACCTCGCAACCCGATCGGATCACTCTGAATATACCGTCCCCATACCGGATCGTAGTCCCTCATCAGGTTGTAGTGACGTCCGCTCTCGGCATCAAAGAACTGGCCAGCAAATCGGAGACCGAACTGAAGTGAGGTTCCGTCTCCATCCACATCTTCGTTCGCTGGAGCATTCCCGAACGGCGCAGATCTCCACCTCCACACCTCCTGCTGTGAAGCGTCAGTGATCGCCCTCGGCGTGAGGAGGTGATCGGAGTGCACAAAATACAGCGCTCCACCTGCCATCACACCGATCGGAATCTTTCCGAGATAGAGGTACTCGCGGAGTGCAACTCCACTTCCTCCGTCATACTCCCCGATCAAGAGATCGTCTGCTCCATAGATATAGTGAGTAGTGCTGCTCCCCACTCTCTTTGAAACCCGCCGTCCCTTCGCGTCGTAAAGGTAGCTGGCAACCTCACTTCCGGTACTCTGATCATCAATACGCACCAAACGGTCAGCATCGTTATACACATACGAGAACCGATTATCACCGATAAGGTTTCCACTCTGGTCGTAACTCAACGTTTCCGGACCGACCGACTGGAGACGATTGCTCCCTGGCTCGACGGTATAGGCCGTGATGGTTCCGTTATCGTTCGTCTGAAGGCGGTTCCCTACCGGGTCATACGTCACGTCAAAGGTACCGTATGGACCAGTCGCAGATCGCAAGCGAAAGAGCGGATCGTATTGAAAGGTCTGGCTGTTTCCCGCAATGAGATTATCGGTAATGGCCGTCGGGTTCCCGAGACCATCATTAACAAACTGGTGGTCAAGAACCCCACCACTTCGTACTCCAGTAACTCGATACCCGAGGTCGTACTCAAGCTCGTGAGTGAGTCCAGAACCGTAGGTCCACGATCTCACCGGCCCAAAAGCATGATACCGAATATCCCGCACGACATCCTGACCATTGACCTGAATCTTCTCGACGTTGCCATCTGAATCATAGGAAACACCGATCTGAGCGCCACTTGGATAGGTAAGGACTTGCGGCCTATCAGCTCCATCGTAGGTAAACTGTTGCGCATAGCGTTGCGTCCCGATCACGGTATCCACCGCACCCACGTTATCTCTGAGACCATAAGAATAGGTGGTTGAACCACTCGGATCCTGAAAGCCAGAGAGTCGCCCCGCCACATCATAGGAGAAGGTCTGAGCTTCGGCAGCGGTGGGAAACGAGAGTGAGGAGATTTCGTTGCGCTCATTGAAGAGTGCAGAAGAAACCACCCCCCGAGCATCAGTTGAGGAGATCAGATTTCCTTCGAGATCGTACCTGATGGTGGTGATCCCAGTATCTGGGCTATCCGTCTCTGTCTTCCGATTCAGAAGGTCATACTTATACCTCGTGGTATTCCCCCGAGGATCGGTTACCGAAGTGATGTTTCCGACCACATCGTAGGTCATCCCGAGTGTTTCATTCGCTGCATCAACGAGACTTGTTAACTGATCGTAGGCATCAAAGTTCTGGGTCGTCACACCACCGTTCGGATCTGTAATCCGAACGAGGCGATCAAGAGCATCGTATCGATACTGCGACGTAGAGCTTGTTCCCTGCTGACGAACCGTTAGCCGATTCTGGCTGTCATACGTGAAGCTTTCTTCATAGGTCAACGTGCCATCACTTGCGTACCGTTCAATCTTCGTTCTATTGCCCCGCACATCATACGCATAGACTTCTTTGAAACCGCTTGGAGAGAGCTTCTCTTTCAGACGATTTAGCTCGTCATAATCATAGGTGAGGATTACCCCATTTGGAGCGGTGAGCGTTCGGATGTTCCCCGCCGGATCGTATCCGTATTGGTATACCGCTCCTCCAGGACGGGTCTCCCGAAGAAGTCTCCCCGTTGTGTCATACTGGTAGGTAGTAGTCTGACCATTGGGCTCTGTTCGTGAAAGGAGATTTCCCTCTCCATCGTAGCTCTGTCGAGTAACCAAACCCCCAGGTTCCGTGATGAGGACAAGCCTATTCCGAGAATCATATCCAAACTTTGTTGAATTCCCACGAGCATCCGTACGAGTCGACATATTCCCGGCCCGATCATAGGCATACTGTACCTTCCCTCCATCCGGTCGCTGTTCCTCTATAAGAAGATTTCGATCGTCGTAGGTGTAGAGCGTAGTCGCCCCGTTTGCTTCGATACGCTTGATGAGGTTTCCAGCCGCATCATACGACATAACGGTCTGGTTCGTACCGTCTCCCACCTGAGTGAGCAGACCGGCTCGGTTGTACTGAAGAACAGTCCTGGTCCCAAAGGGATCCACAACCGCTGAAATAAGCCCAGCATCATTGGTCTCGATCTGGAAAAACTCTCCGTTCGAGTTCGTTACTCGGCGAAGACTTCCCTCCGCGTCATACTGAAGAGCCGTCTCTGAACCGTCCGCCTCTATAATTTTCGTGAGGAGATTGTAGTCGGTCGAATATTCGTAACGGGTCTCCTCGCCAAGGGCGTTCGTTATCTTCGCGCGCTTTCCGCTGTCGGTGTACTCGATCGTGTAGGAGGATCCGTTCTCATCGATGACACCGGTGCGGTTGTAATCTCCATCCCAGGTAAAGGTCTTCCGTTCTCCTCGGGAGTTCACCTGAGAGATGACATTCCCCCGTTCATTGAAGGTATAGGTCGTCACCTCCTGAAGTGCATCGGTTACCCGCGTCGTCACCCCATCTGAAAGATAGTCGAAGCGGTAAAAGGTTCCATCAGGAAGGTCTTCCCGGATAACGCGATTGAGATCATCATAGGTAAGAGAGAATAGAGTCACTCCTCGGGGATCGTCCATCTCAACGAGATCATCATTCCCATTGTATCGGTACTGTGAGGTGTTCCCAGCGGGATCTTCTGATTCTACAAGCCGCCCCTCGGCGTCGTAGCGATAGGAGTATCTTCTCCCAAGGGGGTCAACCACCTCACTCACCCGACCGTTCGGGCCGCTGATAAAGCGAAGTTTTCTCCCTCCAGTATCATTCACCTCACTGAGAAAACCGGTTCCGTCATAAGTAAAGGTGAGTCCATTTCCGTAGCGATCCTTTTTCGAAAGGATGAATCCTTCAGCGTTGAAGACTGAGACCGTTCCATCACGGTCTCGAAAAGTTAAGGTCCCGTCACTCGCTTCCGTGAGCGACTGGTAGGTTCCATCTGCTGACCGATAGGTGCCATCTCCAGCACGTACAAATCGCTTTCTCCGCCCGTTCCCCTGACAGGAAAGAGCAGAAACCGTTATCCCGTCTGTCACCTTGATGGCACGAGGAGTAAGCGAGCTCCGCCATCCGATCCCAAAGGGACCATCAGCGTTATCATTTGAGTTATAACTCCTCGTCAGTTCGAGATCAGGTCCGTTTCCCTCGATGGCAAAATCTGTCAGGCGAAGGCGTTTGTATCCGGAAGCAAAATTGACCGGATTCTCGTTCTCACACGGCTCATCATCTGTCGGCTCATCGTCAGTTGGATCGTCGTCTGGCTGAAAGGTGTCATGCCCCTGGTCCCACGGAAAGTGAAACGCATAAGAGCTCTCCGGGAAGAGCAAGAGCGGGAGAATAAGCAGTTGAAAAAAGATACGGATAGAAATCAGTCTCTGGCCGGTACCACTATTCACAAACCATCTCCTCATTGAGAACGACCTGCCGTATCACCGGAACGGTGGATATATCCATCAACCTCTCTCCCCAGAGAGTCAATTCGCTCACTGAGCGTTGGGTTCTCACGCAGATATCGCTCTACAGCAACACGATTCTTTCCATTAAAGGCGAGGTATTCAGGTTGCGTAACACCGTACTGCGCACAGATCAGCTCTTCTTCCTGCATGGAGGGTGCTCTGTTCTCAGTCGCCCAGATCTCACGCTGAAACTCAAGCCGTGCAAGGGTTACATCCAGATACTTCGCGACCGTGAGCTCTCCTGCCGATCCTCCCTCTGCCCACGAAAAAAGTGGAAAGAGCACGCTGAGAAAAAGAGCAATCACCTGACGCAAACCCCTCGGCCTGCGAACGGCACCTTCCGTATCCATGACACACCTCATTCCTAATGAAATACCTTAACCAGCCCAAAACGGGTGATGGAGCTTCCCCCGGAAGTATCGAATGCCCGAAGAGAGAGCCGATAGTTCCCCGCGTCGGCAAAGAGACCGCTATCACTCATCCCATCCCAGAAAATGATCTGATTCCCAGCGGGAACATTCGCCTCTCGGATCCGTCGAATGACTCTCCCAGTAGAGAGGTTCGTTACCGAAAGCTCAACCTCTGCCGCGAGGTAATCAAGAACATAGCTCACCTCCGCGACCGGGTCGGCTGGAGTAATATAGTTCGGCGTGCTCGGATTAAAGAGGTTCGGTTCAATCGTCACCCCTGAAATGTCCGGTGCTGCTTCTACAAAGAAAGCGTTGTCTGGAAGCTCGTACCCCCAGATACCGAAGAGGAAGGTGTCACCTGGTGGGGGGACCGCGAAGTTTCCATCAACATCCAGACCATCCCAGTAGATCGTTTGAGCTCCAGCACCGAGGGCAACCCGATCGAGGAGGGTAATGAAACGGGTATTGGTCCGAAAGAGTCCGACAAACGCAAGAATCTCCGAAGGCCCCCTGTTGCTCGGGATGGTGAAGTCAATGTCGAGGAGATCATTCTCAAAAGGACGAAAGCTCCGCGGAAGCCGAGAGCGAGAGGGATTGTACCGCCGACCACCCGTGCTATTCGTCAGATCAATCGTCTCAGTGAATCCTCCGTCGTTGTATTCCAGCACCGCATAGTAGTCCCCTTGAGGAACCGGGCTTCCGGAGTCGTCAAGGCCATCCCACTCGTCGGTGTAGCTTCCGCCGGCCCGCTGCCCCTGGAACAGGGTACGCACTGCTGTCCCATTACGCCGCTTTACGAAAACTCGGACGTTGGTGTCTCCAGACAGGGTCGTTGCAACGATCCCAGTCCCTCCTCCTGCAGGGCGAAAGGTTTCTTGCGCCACCGAGAGACTGGCAGAGAGATTGGTAACGACCTCGACGATATCATAGTTGGCGAGATTCTCGTCATCCGTAACCCGCAGGCGAGCCGCGAAACGACCAGGGGAGGTGTATACGTGGGTGGTATTTGGCGAGGTGGTACTCGATTCATCGTAGACTCCATCACCGTCGAAGTCCCACTCCCACAACTGGATGGTGCCATCATCAGTCGCTGTCCCCGAGAACTGCACGCTCAGCGGTACTATCCCTGAAGAGGGGGTCGCCGTTGCCGTCACAGAGGGGGACCCGGGAGGACCCACCCGGATAGAGGTACTGGAGGCTGAGGCTACCGCCGTGCGCCCCTCGTTATCGGTAACCCGAAAAAACACGGTGCGAGTTCCCTCGGTTCTGTAGGTTTGAGGAACCGTACTACTCGGCAACCCAGCCCCTGGGGAGGGTTCGTCGATGGTCTGGTCGTAGACTCCATCGCCATCAAAGTCCCACTCGTGACGAACGATCCGTCCTCCCTGCTTCTCTCCCGTCCCGGTAAAGTTCACGGTAAGCGGTACCGGACCGTTAGAGGGAACGGCCTCTGCCCGAGCAGTTGGCTCTGGGAGAGTAACTCGGATCTCACATTCATCCGTTCTCGTCTCACTAAAGTTATTCGTCACCTGGAGTCGTGGCCGGAAGGTGCCCGCTTCTCGGTATACGAAATCATAGTCTCTCGCTACCGAATCACTCGTGTCATAGTTCCCGTCTCCATCAAAGTCCCACCGGAAAAGAACGATACTCCCTCCCGTAAACTCACTCCGACTTCTCAGCCGAACGGAGAGGGGTGGTGTGCCCTCGGTCGGGGCGCAGTCTGCGATAGCACGAAATACCGAGATCGAGAAGTTAATCGCCGCCGTTCCGATGTTGCCCGCACGGTCTACCGCTCTCACCAGCACGCTATTATCTCCGGGGGTCAACGGAGAACCCGGCGTATAGCTCAGAGTGCCGAATCCCCCCGTAGAGGTGCCGGTAACATCTACTCCATTGACGAGGATCTGGTATGAGTACAGATCGAGTGCCGTCTCATCAGAAAAGGATGCCTCGATAGTCGGGGTTGAGGTATTCACCACCGCACCGTCCATGGGGTTTGAAATCACCACCTGTGGCGCCGTACTATCAATTACTACCAGCACATTATCGAAGTCGCGCTCACTCCCATCGTCTACTCGAAGTTCAAAGAGGTATCCCCCTTCAACATCTGGAACGAAACGAGGAGCTGAAGTTGTCGGGTCAACGATATCTCCAGAGGTCACGCCACTCCCAGAGGGTCGAGCAAGGAGGCGCCACTGATAAGACAACGGAGATGGACTCCCATCGCCGTCGAAACTCATCGTTCCATCGAGCTGAACCTCACTTCCCCCTTGCAGATATCGATCTCCTCCCGCACGAGCAACCGGAGAGGTCCCAGCCGTGGTAGCCATCACCGATACGGAAGCTCGGTCAACGAGAGTACCGTCGCTCACCTCCAGCTCTAATAGATAAGAACCAGAAACATCAGAGGTAAAAGAAACCACCGCCGAGTCCGCGTTTAGCAGATCCCCATTCGTCAAGGAACTTCCCGAAGGCACTGAGAGGAAGCTCCACTGAAAATCGAGGAGCTGCTGCTCCGGATCACTGCTATCTTCTCCAGAGAGCGTTGCCACACTGCCAGTAACCACCGAGAAGTCCTCCGACACGACCGCGTTCGGTGCAGCGTTGTCTGGAACGGCTGTTACCGTCACAGAGTCCGGAGCACTCGTTCCTGTTCCGTCAGAAACAACAAGCTGAAAAGTATATTCTCCGGGAACATCCGGAACAAAGTGTGGCGAGACTTCATCTGGGCGAACGAGGACAGCGCTACTTCCATCGGGCTGAGAGGTTAATGACCAAGAAAACTCGAGCAGGGCTTCTTCCGAGAGTGAACTTCGCGAGCCATCCAATGAAATGGGAATCTCAACTCGGGCATTCTTATCCGGTCCCGCATCAGCAGTAAGAACATCCGCTTGACCATCTCGCAGTACAGTCAGCCGTAACAGGGATCGACGTCGCTCAAAATATTGAATGCGGAGTTCATTCTGTGGTTGAAGCTCGGCCTCCTTCTCGATCAGCGTCTGCACCGGACCTCGTCCGTTCAGACACCGCCGACTACGCGATCGCCCTCTCCGGCCACGCCTCCCCCGTCGGTCAAGCGGATGAGGATTCTCCCTCCATTCACTACATCCGACGAGGAGCTCTCCGTTCAGATAGACCTTTGCTCGACGCACCGCACGAGCTCTTCCAACTCCAGCACCATTCTCAAACCGAAAGAGTCCAGAGGATTCACCATTCGCGGAGAAGGTAATCCGCTTTACACTTCCTCTCCGGCCGCGGCGCCGAACCAAAGTTCGCGGGCCATACAGCACATCATCGCCGGTCTGTGCATACGCGACTTGCGTTCCGAAGAAAGAGGGAAGTCCGCGATCAATCTCAGCCAAATTCCCAAAGAGAGAGAACACGGGAAAGAAAAGAACGGAAAGACGAAGGAGAAGTTGGCGGAACGAATAACTCATAAGCGATTCCAAATGCCGGAGAAAAAGTGCGCCGGAAAAAGTAAGAGAGATCGGAGCTTTCAATGCTGCGCAGTATACACTACACCGTAAGTGCAGAATCAACTGAGAAGTCTTGAAAGCAGATTTTTTTCTACGGTGCGGTTTTGCCAAGTGGTGTTTTACTTGCGTACCACTCATCGAGATAACGAAAACCCCTTTCCAAACGACTCTTCACCGTTTCCTGCTCATCTCCCACGATCTGCAGCAGTCCCCTTCCGAGCACCTCCGCATCAGGATCAAAAGCCCTCATCCACGGAACGATCTCGAATATATCCGCCATCTTACTCAACAATGCGAGGTGATCATTCTGCAGAAGATCGTGTTCTTCTACGAGTACTCGAGTCACTGAGTGAGAACCAGTTCTCCGAGTATTCGCTTCGGGAATATCAAACGGCTTCCCATAACGGGGCTGAGAAAAAGGTTCGATGAAGTGAAACCGCGCACTCGGATTAATGTGGCGCTTCAGCACCCACAGCGCAGCAACACGATCTGGCTCAAGTACATTCCAGGTAGTGTAGAGGTGCGAACCGAGGTAAGCCGGAGGCGAGGTAGGAATACTCTGGCTGTGCCTTCCGTGAAAATCCGCCCCGACATAGGCGATCCCAAGGGTAGAAACGACGAGTCCCCACGCCACAACTGCCCCACGAGGTGAGAACACCAACCGAGGGGAACGACTTTCTCCGGCGTCTTCACGAGTATTTCGCTCTCGTGCCGACTTCCAGTACCGAAGCCCAAGCCAGAGGCAGAGGCCATAGACAGCGTGTGAGCCGATAGTGATCAGAAAAAATTTGCCGGTATACCGATACCCGAACACCTCAGCGTACGGCGTCATCAACATTGCGGCCTCAAGAAACATCCCCCACGAGATTGCAGTCCACCACCTCGCCCTCGGAACGAGACAGGCATACATCAAGCCGAAGCCGATTCCATTTGAATAGTGATAGCTCCACCCCGCAATCTCGGTGCTAAGGGTTACATTCGGTTCATCCAAGATAACGGTACCGAAATAGGAGATCGCCTTAAATACCGGAACACCAGTCCACACAATGGGCACCCGAACGATGTCGTAAAACAACGTCGCAATAGCTCCGGCCCAGAGACCACCAAGCACCCGATCGGTTACGGCTGTATCCCCCTTCTTCACGACATACCAAATATAACAGATCAAGAGCACGACGGCCGGTGGCATCACCGTTCTTACTCCCGCTCCCATCGGTAGAACCCCATAAAAATAGAGCAAGAGACTCCCGATTGAAGCTCCTCCAAGAAGAAAAGGAATGAGAAGGATGTCGGAAAAACCGATGCGTACGTTCTTCTGGTCACTCATCGCTATTACCCCGCTTTTACGTAGATCTTTTTACTCGCGACCCCCACCTGTCCACCAAAAGTAGACACGTTCACGGTCAAGAGATGCTCTCCCGGAGGAAGCTGTGAAAGCTCCCAGTTCCAATTGTACGGAAGATACCCTCGCTCAGCCTCAGCAAAAAATACGTTATCCACAAAGAAGATAATCTCAAATTGCTCCTTCTGAAGCTGCGTGCGACTTCTTTCGTCCGCAGTAATCCGAACTCGGATCTCTTTTCCAACCGCCGGAATCCCTTCGCTCGGCTCATCAGCGAGTGCAAGCTCTATGCTCGGGGATTTCTCATACACTGAGGGGACAAGATTTGCGGGCATCAGACGAACTCTCTCTTCAGCGCGACGCGCTCTCTTTGCAAGCTGCTTACGGCGTTGAGCATCTGCGGTGTAAAACTCGAGAAAATTCGAATCACTGTTTCCGAAAGTGACGACCGTGGCATCCGGAAGGGTTACATAGGTGATCAGAGCAGTGAACGACTTCATTCCTCGGATCACTTGGGTGCCATCTTCATCCTTCCCGTTCCAATACTCCGTTACCGTTCCCCCGAGACGTGGCTCCCAGTCGACTAAGGTCTTGAGCATCGGGCCGTTATGAATACCAAACCGAGCGAGCACTCTTGCCGATGAAGGAATTCGGTAGGTGACTGTACCCGCAGAGCTGTTGAAGGAAGCATCAGTAACATCTCCGACAACCCCTCCGGAAGAAACGAAGGGATCAAAAAACACCGCTTCATCGTCGGTCTCGATCACGAAGGTATACGCCTCATTGGGCACCACCTTCCCGCGATCGTCCTTTCCATCCCACTCAAACCGATGCTTTCCACGATCAACAGCCTGAGATTTCGCAAGGGTTCTCACTACATACCGCTCACCATCAACGACATACACCGAGGCCGTGGTTTTCTTGCCAACTTCTATCGAAAACGCAACCGTCTCCTCTTGCGTGGGGTTAAAGCTCGACTGAGAGAGAACGGGCGAGGCAAACGTCTCACCAGTATCATCCGCGGCGTGCAGCAGCCCCACTCCACTGAAGAGGAACGCGAAAAACGCCGCTCTGAAAACACCCCTGTGGAACAGGTATCGCCTAACGCCAATCTGCATCTCGCACCTCTATTGATGAATCGTTTGAAAAAGGAACAAACTGCCGCGATTTTCCGGTGGAAGGATTGACGATATACAGGCGATGCTTTCCTTCATGGACCCGCGTGTACATCAACTCCTTTCCATCAGGTGACCAGGCCGGCCAGAGACTTGAAACACCATCTTCCGTTACCTGGTTCAGCTCAGAACCATCAGCACGAGCAGTAAATATCTTGAAATTACTCGTATCCGGCTGGAGTCTCGCCTGTTTGCGACCTTGCCCAGAGACCACTCTATCTGAGGCAAACGCAATCTTTTCTCCGTTGGGATGCCATTCCGGTTGAATATCCTTTCGTTGACTGATGAGCAGTTGTCGGCTCAACCCCGACTGGAGATCGATGCGCCACAACTGTTGAAACACCTCCACCCCAGCCTGACGGAGGCCAACCGTATGCCCACTCGTGTACACTAAAAATCGCCCAGACGGGTCCGGGGCCGGATAATCCTGAATTCCCGTCTGTGTCAGAAAGACCCGTGTCGCCTTCCGATCGTACAACGCCAACTCCGCATCCTCCGTTCCTGGTCCTGCTGAGTACTGCACAAACGCAAGCCATGGGCGCTTTGGGTCTGCCTTTGGGTGTGCGATCCACCGAGGCCTTACCGCTGTTCCTCGCGGAGACCGCACCGTTTCACACTGCGTCGGCCTCCTCGTTTCACACACATAAATCCCGATTCCCTGCACTTCATAGGCGATCTCATCACCAGTCGGCGAGAGACGGGGAGCAGATGCATCGCCACGGCTGCCATCATGAATACGCTTCGGCGTTGCCTTCGGCTCGTCCATCACATAAACCTGCCAGGCGCCATCTCGGTAGGCGGAGAAAGCGATTCGTGCACCATCAGCAAAAGCCGCCTGAGAAATGAAGGTGGCAAGAAAAGAAAAAAGGAAGGCAATTCGCATACAGCCTCTCGGGAAGATAGCTATCCGGCGAAGGCAGAGTATGACTTCTCCACAAAAAATCAAGAGATCTCTCCCCCACCTCTGCACTAACACACTGTTATTGAGAGGAGAAAAACGAAAGACGGTGAGATCATTCTCCTTTTTGTGCAGCGGCTGAACTTTTTCTGATTTCAAGACATATTGAAGTGGATACAGAGTGCGTTTCCGTGATATCCCAGTTCCTGTCGAAGTGTGAAACCATTCCCATGCTTTTCGTTAATATAGGTGCTCTTTGCTCATGTACAGGTACTCCCCACTACTCCACTGGTCTCTATCCAACCGATCTCGGCTTAGCTTCTGCCTCGTTCTCGGTGTTGTACTGTCGAGCATCCCAGCTTTGGCAGCTCCCGCGCGGATCAACGTCGATGAATTTGGAACACGAATCACCGATGGTGTTTCCATTCGGGGTATCAGTGCGGACGGAAGTCGAGTGCTCTTCTCAGCCGGAGGTGGAGAAACTCCGTTTCGCTACTACCTGAGAGATCGAGAAAGTGGTGATGTTCGTTCGCTGCTGAACCGGACAAACCAAAACCAAGCAGAGAACGGCTCTTCGTTTTTTAGCTCAACAAGTAGCGACTTGATGCGATTTGCGTTCACCTCAGACGCCACGAATCTCGTAGTGAGTGAACCGACGCCACCACTCACCGGAGACGAAGAGTTTCTCTTTCTTTACGATGATTCCTCTCAGGAGGTCATTCCGGTATCTCAGTCAGAAGACGGTAGCTCCGGGAGGTGCGGGGGAAGTGAGTGCTCGGCGGGCACCCCGTGGGTATACGATTTCACTCTCTCCGGTGACGGTGAGGTCGTGTTCTTTTCATCAGAACGTGACTTTATCGGAACAGGTTCCTCCGGTGGTGATCGACTGTATTACTACCTCTTTCGGGTCACCGACCGGTCCCTTGAGTCTGTGAATGATCTCGCTCCGCTCTTCGAAGCAGGTGCGAGCACCTTCGGATATCTCAGCGAAGACGGTTCATTTTTTGCCGGATCGAGTTTGCAGAGCAGCGACGGAGTGTTCGGGTGCTACCTCTACCACTTTGACCGTCAAGAGCTCACCATCATCAATCGAGAACCGGATGGGAGACCCACCGATGTGGAGTGCGATGTCCGTGGCATCACTCCTGACGGGAGATTCGTACTCTTGGACGCACTAAGCCCTGGAGTCAGCGAGAGGAACGCCCTCCTCGTGCCCGCCTCACCCGAGAACGCCCTCTATCACTCATTCGTGTATGATCGGCTCTCTGGAGAACTTCAACAGATCAGCCTCCCCTCTATCGATGGGCCAAACACTCCGGATACCCTTGATTTTTCACCAGCGGATTTCGATAGCTTCGCACTTGATCTCTCCGATGACGGTCGCTTTGTGCTCTTTAGCTCACAGGCAACCACTCTCGTTCCGGAGGTAACAAATGGCGCGTATGACCTCTTCGTCGCTGACCGCACCAACGGGCAGGTTCGCCGAGTAAGTCGTTCTTTCACCGGCGAAGAGCTCTCCGCAGATTCCGAGCTCGGCTTCCTCTCGGGGAATGGCTCTTCGCTCGTCTTCGAAACAAGAGATTTTGTTTCCGTTTCTGATGGAGAGGAAAACTACAATATCTATCTTGATGATGGATACCGTGACCTCTTTCAGCAGCAGCTTCCAGGTGGGTTTGTTTTGAATCCGGATGGGACGCTCGACTCGGTGATCAACGCTTCATACAGTCCGTTCTCCCCAATCGTAGAGAAACGCCGCCGGAAGCGACGTCGAAAGAATCTGCTCGTATCCATTACAGAAACGCTCCCTCCAGGTGCCCGGGTTCAATACATCGTCCGACGAAAGGGGAAGGTTCTCCGTTCTCGAACTACCACTCGGAGTCGCCGAGGCTTTCGAGTACCACGCCGGGGAACCCTCAGGGTGTTTGTTCGTATCATCCTCGCGGACGGCACCGAGACTCAGCCCTCTCCGCGGACCGTTGTTCGGTTTAAACGAAGGCGTTAGGCGATAGCAGACACTAGCCCGTAAAGAGCAGGGTTAGGTCATCCCGAAAGGTCGGTTTCAGAGTAAGAGCGCTGAATGCTTTCTCCCAGTCTTCCACTCCGGTGGTGCCGTCACTCATGATGGTCTGATCTTCTCGTGAATAATCCCTTGCGAGGAGATAGTCACAGACCTGCCTCACCTGCGTCTCTTCATATTCCTCCAAGGAGAAAGAGGCGAGGAGCCAGGTCAGGAACAAAAAGTACTCATCGCTCTCATCAGAGGGAGGGACCGCTCCGTATAACCACTCGAGAAAGGAGCGGTAAGGAGCAAGCAGGCCATGGTCACGAGCCAAGGAAAAAGAGAGGAGAAAGTGATCAGACTGAAGTGCTGCCCCGGTCGGCTCTTTCCGAGAAGAGACCAGATAGATTACCGAAAGCAATACCTGTAACGCCACCGGAAGCCGAGCAAGTCGCTCTCGATCGCACTCCGTAATCGCCCACTGATACTCTCCAAGCTCACCTTCCGGGAATGCTTGCTCCCGAACCACCGCTTCAATCCGCTCCACCGGAAAATAGTCGGGGGGACCGAATCCTCCCTCTCCCTTCAACTCCTCAAAATCTTTTTCATCCAGCCGCGAGGAAAGAAGGGAGAGAAAAGTAGCGCCCCCAGAGGGGCAAGAAAAAAGAGAGCTCATACGCAGCAGACCCTCACCGAAAAGAAGAAGAACGAACCTCTCTCACGATAAGCGGTCTCACCAAAATGCGCTACTTTGTTCCGAAGAACAGGAGCAAACAGAGCCGGGGGAGGGAGAGGCGAAAACGACTCTTGCCTGGAGCACTCTCCTCGTCGCGCGCGAGACAAAATACGGTCTTCTGGCCTTTTTCCCCATCACCAGCGACGAGAGAGAAGCTCCACCCATAGCAAGCGAACACCTTCCCGAGAGAGCGAAGCATTCTGAAGTTCATCGCCCCCCTGACCAGCCCTTTCCACACCATCTTCGGAGAGACCCTTTCGATACAGCACGTCACCGCCCTCTCATCTGCTGAAAGAGTGAATCGAGCATCACGGTGGGCCAACACCAGCTCCCCGTTGGTGAAGCACTCTTTTCCGATTCGGTGAAGTATACTCGGTGTTGTCTCCACAGCGGCTTCCTCAGGGATAAAGATTTCCAGCCGAAAAACTTTGCATCGTGAACCTCTTGCTACACCGCCTAATGGGCTCTCTGCACAGTGTTGGATGAGTTTGTTTTATCTGTCGTACGAATAGTGATCGCACCATCAATCTTCCACAGTGCGTGAGTCGCCTTCTCGTGTGCCCCACTGGGAACCTGCACCTGCATATCTTCAAAGTCGGTAACTATTCAGCGTCTTTTGAACCGATTTCATTGGCTCAGTCGACGAATGATGAGGGAAAGCCCCCTCAGGGGGCTCTTTGGGGGTGAAGACAAGTAACCATTCAAAAAACGACATCCCCGATCAGGGGATGACAAGAAAGGTTCTGTTCTTCTCTCGAACAAAATACCCCGAAATAGTGTAACTATCGCCTCCTACTCTATATTCGCTGAATGGTTACCAAAGTCGTAGGTGATCTCCGCTCCTCGCCCCGTAAGCTTATCCCACAATCCGATAGCGAGGTCCGGCCAGGTCTTTGTATCTGCTTCCATCTTTATATATCTCCATGAAACGAATTACTTTTCTCTTCACTACACGACAGTAGTTCGCTCCGACGCCGGATTTCTTTCAACAAACCGTTAAAAACGAGATCATGGAGCGGAACTACCCCATACCAGTACACTTTTCCAAAGACTCCAGTTGGCCAAAAGGACGCCTGGAGCGTTACTCGACAGAGATCCAACTCTCGTTTGACCAGAAATGTCAGCCTCGCTACCCCTGGGAGGAGCATCTCCGCACGCAGCACGAGCTTCTCCGGTGGATCAATCTCCTCTACCCTCCAAAAATCAAGCGCTGCTCCTTCGTACAGGGTCTCCGGACGTCCCCGACGCATGCCTGGTCCTCCGATCAGCCAATCCATCAAGGCTCGAAGTTGCCAGAGCCAATTCGAATGGTACCAACCGTTGTCGCCCCCGATAGAAGAGACCACCTGAAAAACCGTCTCTTCCGGTGCGTCAATAAGGCAGCTTCGTTGATCGACAAATGGCTTCTCTGCTCCATCAGGAACAGGATCGTTTGCCGATGAGGTAGTGGCATCAATCCACGAGCTGATGAAAGTCCGCTCTTTCTCTCGGAGCAGCGCAAGTTCAACGGACTGCTTGTATGTAAGCTGCTCTGTCTTTATCCACTCTCGTATTCGGTGATCATGCGTAACCACATCATTCTTTAACCCCTCCACCAGGGGTCGGGCGAGACGGTACGGCACCTGGGTAACGAGATTCAACCAGTAAGACGAAAGATTCGGGGTGAGTACCGGCACCGTGATCATCTTGAGTGGCTTCCCCATGACCTCCGCACACTGCTGCATCATCTCGGCATAGGTGAGAACTTCTCCTCCTCCGACCTCAAGAATCTCTCCAACAGAGCGTGGCTCCCAGAGCACCCCGACCAGATAGCCGAGCAGCTGACGGATAGAGATCGGTTCGCACTTCGACTGCACCCACTTCGGGCAGAGCATTACCGGCAACTTCTTCACGAGATCTCGGACGATCACAAAGGAAGCGCTCTGCGAACCCACGATGATAGCAGCTCGGAGCTCTGTTACCGGCACACCAGAATGCCGCAGCGCCTCTCCTGTCTCGTGGCGAGAACGAAGGTGTTTTGAGAGGCCGGACCCAGTGATTCCAAGCCCCCCAAGATAGATAATCCGATTCAAGCCTTCTTCACCGGCAACCGTAGAAAAGGTGCGGGCAGCTCTCTCATCCCGTTCCTCAAAATCTCCACCAGCACTCGTCATCGAGTGAATAAGGTAGTACGCCACATCCTGCCCACGACAAGCTGCTCGAAGCGACTCGGCGTCAAGCGCATCTCCGCGGAACACCGTTACCCGATCCAACCACGGCTTTCCCGATAACTTTCGTGGATTTCGAACCAGAACAGAGACTCGACATCCCGCTTTCAGCAGCTCTGGAACAAGACGACCACCGATATAGCCCGAGGCACCGGTTACGAGCACGTTGATTGGGTGTGGACCTTTAGAGTTCATACTCATTGGTCCTGTGTGAACGAAAAACCTTTCACCTATGTACTGGCCTGGCCGCCAATGAGAATATCCGACCTCTCCTGATTCGGGTCACTCCGATGTCTGCTACAGTGGAGCTACGCCCTCAAGGCCTCCGCCCTCCTCAGAGAACTCTTCTTCAACGAAGTCATCTCCGCCCTCGAGACCTCCGCCCTCTTCAACCGGGGCGACCTCTTCGACTTCAATCGCTGCAATAGCAGCAGGGACATCTTGCTCAATCTCAAGAGCGTTCTCATCGACCTTTTCCGGAGTGCCTCCACCGTAGAGCGCTTCCATCCCGCCGGTAGCGGCTGCAATCGCTTGCTCGCCGGTCGCCTCAGTGTCACTGTCAGCGATGGCAGCAAGGAGCGCCACTGCTCCTTGCTCCTCAACAAGACCGGCAACATCCTCAAAGGCCGCGACAGCGGCTTTCGCAGAGGTCGCAGCACACTTCTCCTCCACCTCTGCTGAGGTGGCAAGAAACACTCTCGCAAGATCTTTCGCGAGTCGCCCACTACTCTCATACCCATTCCCAGCCGATTCTACCTCAGCGAAGAGCTCATTTGCCTCAGTATAAAAACGCCAAAAGAGGGGAGAGTAGTTCTCCTCAGCATTAGCACACCTTGCGATCTCTTCCGCATCAAGCTCCTCAATATCAATGGCGATGAGCTCAGCCTCAACCTCTTCTTCAACCTCGACGACCTCTTCCGGCACCTCCACCTCAACCTGCGCCAACAACCCGCTCGGGAGGACCAGCGCACCAAAGAAAGCAGCGAGCAACCCGACCGCTACAGCGCTTCTGAACGAAGGAATGGTATTTGATAGAAAACGGTACGACATGAGGAAAACCACGAAACGATATAATTGCTACGTATTCTTCATATCGACTGAAAATATTGCACACTTGAGAAAAGAAACTCCTTTTTATGTACGCATTCACGTCTCGACCAAGCTCTTCTGAACAGCCAGAGTAAGACTCTACGAATTTTTCCTACTGGTTCTATCTTAATTATCTTGCAATTCTGAGATGGCCTCCTTTACCTCACGCAGACAGTCATCCATCAACTGAAAAGGGCTAACGTTCTTGCCGCCAACGGGTATCTCGAGTTCTGTCGCTGATGTGAAAGGATCGTAAGTCCGACAGATGATTGTCGGCACTCCACTACTGGCCATGGAACCAAACATCACGAGACCTGGATCGTATTCCTGCGCGTTGCCCTTCCACCTTCTGAGATTCAGATGCTTAGTAGCATCTGCAATGTCCCGACAGAGTCGAAGACTCCAGGAAGCGTTAAGTAATTGATTGCGTTTTTTTTTCTCTGCCTCCTTTTTCGCTGGCAAAAGTGCCTCGTATGACCAGTCAAAGAGTGTGTGATGGCAGAGAATGAACCAACAAAGGAGAAGATCGCAAACGATGGGACTCGTCAAATCGCTTTGAAGGCGAATGTGCTCTCTTAGCCGTTCCAAGCGATCGATGGCGAATTTAGTGTACGCTTTCTGACGAGTCATTGCCGGATGCAAAATAATGTAAGGGTTGGACCGCACCGAATGAGAGCGGAGCAACCTGCATTCTTTGCGCAATGGTATCACATCCCGAGAGTGCGGTTCGACCCCTATTGGGGTCCGCCGCACGCATTCTGTCCTTCGACAGGTCGCTGGTCGGAGTGGTCGAAGTGCGGACTGAAATCAGCGAGAGATTCCCGGAGGATGGGAAGTAGACCCCAACGTTGCATAAAAATTTGCCCGTAGACTGCTTTGCTCCCACAATAGCAGCACCTCTTGAAACTTTGATCGAGTTTTTAGACCTCACTGTACGTGCAGTACACTTTCGTCCTAAAAACTCGCCCAAAGCCCCAATCTGCACTACTCTTGT
>JALEGQ010000226.1 GCA_022763385.1 bacterium | reverse complement strand
GTACGATCACACCGGCAAAAAGAAGATACCACCGAACAGTACTACTCATGAGGAGGGGGCTTGAGAACGAGGTTGATCTGTCAGCCGAAGGAGATACTTTCCATACTCCGTTTTCTCAAGCGGCCGAGCGAGCTTCCGAAGCTGCTCCGCATCAATGAATCCCTTCCGATAGGCGACTTCTTCCACTGCTCCTACGAGCAACCCTTGGCGCTCTTCTATCGCCTGTACAAATACCGATGCCTGAAGAAGAGATTCATGAGTGCCGGTATCGAGCCACGCAACCCCTCTCCCGATCTTCTCTACATAGAGCTGCTCTCGCTCGAGGTACTTCGTATTAAGGTCGGTAATCTCAAGCTCTCCACGAGGAGACGGTGTAAGTTCTTGAGCGAGACGAACCACCTCATCATCATAAAAATAGATACCTGTTACCGCGTAAGAGCTCTTCGGATGCCTTGGTTTCTCGACGAGGCGCGATGGCGTTCCATCAGCTCGGAATTCGACAACTCCGTAGCGTTCGGGATCACGCACCTGATATCCAAAAACGGTCGCCCCCCGTTCCCGCTCAGCCGCTCGCTGAAACTGTCCCGGCAGATCATGGCCAAAAAAGATGTTATCTCCCAATGCTAACGCTGCTCCATGTCCTTCAAGAAACTCCTCCCCAATCAAAAACGCTTGGGCAAGTCCCTCGGGAGCGGGCTGTACTTCATAGGAGAGCGAGATCCCAAGTTCGGACCCGTCCCCGAGCAGTCTTTGAAAAGCAGCCTGATCTTCGGGAGTAGTTATGACAAGGATCTCTCGGAGACCGGCAAACATCAGCGCCGAGAGGGGGTAGTACACCATCGGCTTATTGTAAATGCACATGAGCTGCTTACTCACCGCTCTCGTCGCGGGGAAAAGTCTTGTTCCACTTCCGCCAGCGAGGATAATCCCCTTCTTCCGCGGTGCGGCTTTATCGTTCGTCATACTCCGTTCCCTCTCACCACTTCACCGTCTTTACTGATCTGAACACATCCACTGAGAAGGGTGTTATCAGCGATATGCTGTTGCTCACCCGTTTCATTTCGAAGCTCAACACGTCCCTGACACTTCACCTCCCGACCAAAAGAGATATCACCAACGACGGAGAGCTCTTCAGCGTGTTGAAGAGAAGGTACTCCACCAGGAAACCTCTCTTCAAAAGCATCGATCGTCCCGTATACCGTTGAATCAAGAGATACCAGCACGGGTTCTCCATCCTGCCGGTGGCGAAGCTCATGCGCGGGTGTAAGCTCAAAGAGATCTGAACGGATCCGAAGCAGATCTGCAGTATTTTTTACCGGCAAAAATCGACTCCGCGGAACTTCAATGGCCACTGCCTCCGGGAAAAGTGAAAGTGCGGCACCCATCGCTGTCTCCAGTTGGTAGACAGGCTCTGAGTTCGGATCCCTTGGATCTACGGTTTTCTTATTCTTCATCACCGGAAGAGGAAGAACACCCTCATGCTTATCGAGAGAGCGCTGCAACGCAGCAAGGTTAATCCACAACGAGTTCGTGTTGAAGTACGAATACTTCTCAAAATCTTGAAAATCTTCCTCATCACCTGGTGAAACCTGTGCTTTTTCACGGAGTAAGAGCTGTCCAGAGCGAGCATCTTGAGCCAAGTGCCCCCCTTTCCGATCGACTTCTGTGCGTCTCGTCACCTCCATGAGGAAGGGAGCACGGTGTTGAACGAGATATCCGAGCAGCTCTCGCGAGAGCGTCGCTCCGAGATTGTCTGAGTTTGAAAGGAAGAGATACTCCATCCCCTGAGCTCGAGCCCGGCTCAGCACCCCACTCGTCACGAGTACGGAGTAGACATCTCCATGCCCCGGAGGACACCACTCTAGGGTCACATCGCGGGGATAAAGAACCGGCTCGTAGTCTCTCACGCGGAGCTTTGGTACTCGGTGTTGCACCATGCTCGTTGGCAACAAGGAGTTGTTAAAATCGCCGTAATTCTCAAAGACCTCCTCGGTATCCTGAACCGTGCGAAAGCTATTGAGGCAGAGGAAGGGCACCGGAGCATTCCACTGTTTCCGAGCAGTAAGAATCTGCTGAATGGCGATATCGAGAAAAGTCTTTCCATCCCGAACCGGAAGGAGACTCTTTGCCCCTTCGAGGCCCATTCCCGTCCCCAACCCACCGTTGAGCTTACATACCATCACCTTCGGAAGCGCTGCTTCTCCGACAGATCGGAGATGGGCGAGCTCCTCAAGCCGAGGGAGTCCTTCTACTGGTGCTATCTCTGTGCTCGCAATATGAGGAGAAGCCCCCGCCAAAAGCACCTCAAGATTTCTCAGAAATGTCTTCTCGATCAGGGGAGCCTGCTGTGACCTTTCGAAGACCGTCCGAATCTTCGCGTAGAGCGCTTCTTTCTCTTCTGTCCTCATCTTGCTCCCCTCTCGCTAAAGGCGGCTTCGAGAATTCGGGTTCCATCCGTGCCACTGCTCCCGCTCAATATCTTTCTGCTGCTGAAACTCAGTCTGATAGGCACCCTCTTCCGTAATCCGAAGTCGTAACCGAACGACCTCAAAGCCAGGAGAGTCGATCTGCTGCGGAGTGAGAAAAAGCTTGCTCGGCTCCATGGGAGTCACGACCACCCACCCATCACTGTCTTGTCGAGTGAGTACGGACTCATACGGGCCAAGACGACAAACAGCCGCATCAGTAATCGGAAGGGTGTCAACGGGCACTGGTCTCGAAAATGAGTCTGTTTTCTCAGCGAGCAAACAGAGTGAGGGTTCCCGTTCAGAGAGATGAAGATAGGCAAGTAGCATACGATCCTGTCCTGGGCGGCGTCAGACGGTCTCCCCTTATGGGGGTCATCGGCTAAACAATTGATATTAAAACACTCTTTCCGAGGTTTTCGATATTCTCGGAAAAATAACATTTGGAGCTCAAGGAGTGTACCCCCTCTTGCCGAGAACAACCACTGTTATGGGCAAAAGAGATCCCGGCTCTCGACCGGACCTTTGCCGCTGCGAGAGGCCGACCATCCAGTCAGAGAGGTGGTTCGGGAAAGGACGGAGGAGAGACGCGATGGGAGCATCATCAGGAGCATCAGAAGCACCAGATTCGGCGCAGGTTTGGAAGAACGCAAAACGTATCGCCGAATCTCTCGGGTACGTCCCCGCCTCATTTAGTATCGCCGTTCGCACCCTCGTCCAGGACCAGAATGATTTTGATGCGACACTCCGACCGGTAACCAAGTATCAGGTATCGAGACTCCTCCGCACCCCGACCTTTCAGGCGATGCTCTACTACGGCTCACAAGAGCTCCGTGGTTCATATTTCTCTGACCGAAAGAACCTCACCATCGGAACAATGATGGACCTGTTCGAGCCCATTGATATCGCAGCGATGATCGCAAGCTTCGTTTACTATCGAAAAGCAAAGAAGCTTCTCGCAAAAGGCGGCTGGGAGCACATCGAAGATGACATCAACAAAGACTCTCAGATAGGAGCACAGGTTGGCGTAGCAGTTCCAAATATCGGAATTGCCTGCGGCCTCATCACCGGTACACTCCAACAGGTCGGACTTGCAGCGCTCATTGCCCAAAATGAGAAGGCGTACAAGGAGTACCGAAGATTCCTCAAAGGTGAAGGGCTCTCCTATGATTTCAAAAAGGAAGAAGAGCTCTTCGGCTGCTCGAGTGAGCAGGTCGGGGTTTTTACCCTTTCAAAAATGGGATTCGGCGTTGAAATCGGACAAGCATTCACCGTTGCCTTCGACCGAAAACGAGACATTTCAACCATAAAGGAACCACTGCACCTGAAGATGCGGGTCGCACGGCTCTGGATCGATACATTAAAAGAGGGAAAGGACCAACCAACAAAGAGATTCCCTGGGGAATACTACCCCGTACAAACCGCCAGAGAGACCCTTGAGGAGGAAGTAAAAAAGATCCTCGCCGGAAAAGCTCCATGGCTTGCTCGCGGTAAAGATGATGTCTCTGAAGAGAAAACTCCTTTGCTCTTTGCCAAGGCCGAAGTATCAGAGGAGGTTCCAGAGGATCTCGCTGAGGTCTTCTCCCTCGAAGAGATCACCGCCATGGAAGAAGAGGACTTTGATGACCTCGTCGACCATATGGATGAGGAAGACACCAAAGAGCAGAAGGACGTCGAGAAAGCCTTCTCCTGACCACCTCTGGGCCCCTAATAGTTTTGACCGGGAAGAAGTCGAAAAAGGTCCCGGAGGGGGAGCTTCTTCAGATAGCTCTTCGGTGGGCGTTTAAAGATCACCTGCACCGAGTCTCCTGCTGGAACAACCTGTACGAGTTCCCACCGCTCTTCTCCCTCCTTATTGAGTAGCGCCTCAAGATCTCCAGGTGCCCCCGTGGAAGCTCCCGGATTGTGCTCTTCCCCTTTCTTTGCTCCAAAGAGTCCCCCGTGAAAAAACCCACTCTTCTTCTTTAAAGTGTTCGATGAAAGCTCTCGAACGGGAAGAGAGACCACCTTGTACTCCCAGCTAAACATCTTCTGATAATCCTCATTTACCCAGTCATACGCCTCGGAGGTCTTCTTCGAGGACTGCTCAACGAGCTCATCATATTTCTTCTTGAGCGCTTCATAGTACTCTTGATAGGCCCCCCGCTCGATCTCAGGGTTGGCATCACGGCCCTGCGCAAAAATGGCTGCGGAGGAAAGAGTGCATATCACAATAACGGCCACATGCAGCAGCGCAGCCAACTTTGGTGTCTTCATCTTTTATCCCTCAGCTATCCTTGACCTTTGTCGAAATACCCCTCACCGTCATGGGTATGAATGCACGTAGTTCCCAACACTCCCTTGACGAAGAACATCGACACGAACTCTGTCCCGCGAAAAAAGTCTGCGGTTCATGCAAGTGGTCTCATATTCCATACGAAAAACAGCTCGCTCAGAAACTCTCTGACATAAACGGCTCATTTCGGCTACATGGAGTCACCTACGACTGCGAGGAGATACTCCCCTCTCCTCAGACATCACACTACCGAAATCGAATGGACTTCGCCATTGACTTCCAAGGACGGATGGGACTCCGCGAAAAGGGAAAATGGTGGCGAGTGCTCGATGGGCACCACTGTTTCATCAGTGATGAGAAGATAGAAGAGCTCTTTGAGCGTATTCGTGCTTGGTTACCCGTGGCAGAACTCTCGTTTTTCGACCGAAAAGCCCACGTCGGCCTCCTCCGGTATGCCGTTATCCGCACAACGCTTCTCAACGAAAGCCTGGTGACGATCATTACCAGTGCACCAGAAAATGAAGAAGAACATACTCAGGTAGAAAAGGCTCTTCACCTCCTGGCGGAGAGTCTGCCTGGAACTCACCTCGTCTGGAGTATTGCCCACACCGTCAGTGATGTCTCGCGCGGTGAAGAGATCGTCCCTATTCACGGCGCACCACAGATCCGAGAACAGATCGCTGACTTCGTATACGCCATCCATCCCTTTACCTTTTTTCAAACGAACTCAAGAGGAGCTGAAATCCTGCTTGAAACAGTCCAGTCATATGCAAGAGGCATTCAGGGCGACCGATTTGTTGACCTATATTGCGGCTCAGGATTCTTTACCCTCCCGCTCGCGACACAGTTTCAGAAAACCTATGGAGTAGAGATCGAGGAGGAGGCCATTGCACGTGCCAGGGAGAATCAGCAGCTCAATGCTGCCCTGCTCCAAGGAAGGGAGATCTCCTTTGTCACCTCGAAATCTGAGGAGTCGGCGTGGACTGCCGAAGAGCCAGACCTCCTCCTTGTAGACCCACCGCGAGCGGGCCTTCACGATACCGTCATTGAGCAGATCAAACAGGTCAGGCCACGAAACCTCATCTCAGTCTCGTGCAATTACAAGGCGCTTGCCCGAGAGCTCCAGCACCTCGAAGGAGCATATGAAGTACGCAAAATGAAGGCGATCGATATGTTTCCGCACACTCCTCATGTAGAAGTCGTCACCCTCCTCGAAGCAAAGTAGGGTCAGTGGAGCTTGTCGGGTACCGTTATCCCACGAATAGCGGCCTTTGACTCAACTTTCTCTCTTCCGAGAAGAATCCCCTGCATGACGCGGAGAGTATTACGAGCCTCTCGGAGGATATCAGCAACCGAACCACTATTCAGGGCGACCTGTTGCCGACTTAACTGCGAAGCGAGAATCTGATAGCCATAAAGCGAGGCGCCACCAAGGTCTTGTATCGCCGACGCAATCGGCTTCAAGGCGCGCTGCCTTACAGCGTTTCGGGTTGAGATCTCTACCGACTGAACCTTTTCGAGAAAACTAAAGAGATTCTCATACTCCATCTGATTCTGTGGCATGACTTCAGGATATATTGGAAGAACCGGGAGTGGAATCGTCTTCTCTCCTGCCTGCTCAATCGAAGTATCCTCCCGGGACTCCTTCAGCAGCTCAGTCACCGTAGAGACGAGGTTCTTCCGGTCAGAAAGTTTGCTCAGGAACCCGCTGACACCGAGTGCCTCCATCTGTTGTCGAACTTCCTCACTTGGCGAAGCAGTCAGCGCAAGTACTCGGCTTGTATTTCCATTTGCACGAAGTCTCTCAAGCGCTTCAACACCGTTGAGATTCGGCATCTTTATGTCAAGCACCACCAACTCAAAATCCTCTTGAGCCGCCCTATCCACGCACTGTTGCCCATCGTTCACCGTCACGACCTCAGCACCAGTTTGTTGTAGAATAAATTGAAGAACTCGCTGAGTATCTGGACAATCTTCAGCAAGTAGAATACGACTTGTTTCAGGAGATAACTGCATAATCACACTCTTACACTCTGTCACCTCAGTGACATTGACGAACACACTCCTAAAAAATCGGCACTGCCATTCAAAAAATGGAGTAGTTTTTTGAACAGAGGGAATCTTGCTGTATTTTCGTACAGAAATTTGTGAGACATCATGCGAATTCTTTTTATCCATCAAGTAGCAGATCGCTCTGAGTCCTCCCTTCTCGAGTGGATGGCTCGAGAAAAGGGACAGGTTACCGCTCTCTGCGACCCCCGAGACAAGAAGCGAGAGCAATATGAGATAGCTGGAGCTCATGTGGTTACCCAGGAGATCTCTCACCGCCTTGATCTGCGAGCCGTCAGGCACATCCGAAAACTCTGTGCGAATAAGGCGATTGACGTCATCTATTCGTCCTTCAATGCCGGAATCTCTACAGCGCTTCTTGCAACCCTCGGACTTCGCACCGCGGTGATCGGATACCGTGGGACACTGGGAAATCTCTCTCGATGGGATCCCTCTTCCTACCTAACCCACCTCAGCCCCTTTCTTGACGGAGTCGTGTGCAACTGCCCACCGATTAAAGACTTCCTGGTTTCACTCGGGCAGAACCCCGAACGAATAGAGGTCATCTTTAAGGGACACCACCGTGATTGGTATAACGCTACAGACGATCTACCGGTTCAGAGAGAAGAAAAGCTTGTCGTCGGCATGGTTGCCAATATGAGAGAGCTCAAAGGAGTTGATATCTTGATCGAGGCGATGAAGCCTCTTTTTGCAGAACGTCCAGTAAAGCTCGTTCTCATCGGGAGTGACAAAGACAACATCGTTCAACAACTCGTCCAAGAGCAGCAGCTTGAACAGTTCGTTGAAGTTCTCGGCTTTCGAGAAGATGCCGCTCAGCTCTCGCAGAGTTTTGATATCGCCTGCATGCCATCAACGCGACGAGAGGGGGTGCCGCGGTCGATTGTTGAAGCGATGTCTCACGGGAAACCGTGCGTCGTAAGTAATATCGGTGGGCTACCACACATTGTTGCGCATGAAAGAAATGGTCTTGTTGTCCCGCCGAAAGACCCCCTGTCGCTTCGCGAAGCCATTCGTACTCTTCTTGCAAGCGAAGAAAAAAGAGCCGCCTACGGAGCCGAGAGCAAGAAGCGATTTGAAGAGCTTTTTGAGCTGAACCACTACTGCGAAGAGATGTTTCGCTTCTTTTCTCGAATCTCTGAGATGCGGTAGTGCTCCGTCGGAAAAGTATACTGCCCGCCAATCAAATTGTCGGATTGGTTGACCGCTTGCAATCAAGAGTACAACGGTAAAGAAAGCGTACCAACTCCTCCCGAGAAGAGAGATGCGAATAGTCTTTGGGAACAAGGATCTCTCGAATCGTGCAAGAGATCTCCCGGTTCTCCAGTCGGAGCGTCTCCCGCACAAAAAGTCCGAGCCGAAGGCTCGTGCTGCACTGGCTTACGAGGTGGAACAGGAGTGAATTCGTTCCCTCAAAAAAAATCGGTACAACATGCGGCTTTGCCTGTAAGAGGAGCTTCGCGACAAAATTCCCCCAGGGAAGTTCCTCTACCGGACCGATCCCATACCGACGAGTTGCAACCCCTCCCCCAGGATACAGAATCACCCCACCTCCTTCACGAAGGAGATTCAGCGCACCCTGACGAGAACGGACATTATTCCGGGCTGCCTCCCGCGAGTCCCGAAAATCAATCGGGAGGAACCACGGGTCGAGGAGCGGCTCGTTACAGAGCACCGCATTGACGAGCACCTGAAAGCGCTCCCGGAGCCCAGACATCACCTCGCAACTCACCAGTCCATCAACCACCCCAAACGGATGATTCGCAATCAGGAGCACCGGCCCCTCTCGGGGGACCTGAGCAAGTCGCTCTTCACCATCAATCCGAAACCTCAATCCCAACTCCGTTCGGGCTGCCTCCCAGAACGGCACCCCCATCTCGAGCCGCTGGAGAGCTCGACCATATCGCTCCTCGAGCTCAGCCCGTCGTAAAAGCCGTGCAATCAAGAGATCACCCCCCAAATAGCTCAACCACCACTCTCAATAAAATCAACTACTTACAAAAACCGACGGGTGTCAGACACCCATGAGGTTTTGAAAAAAAGTGTGTATTTATGCTTTATTAGCACTGAGGTCTCTCATATCATAGGTGTATGCTTGCAGCAGCTCTAAATCTTGGAAGAAGTGCGGCGGTCTCTGTTGGAACGGAGGCGCTCAATCTTGTGCGGAAGGCGGCAGCCTTGGCGGCGGTGTCTCTGCCAGCAGCTTCACCAGCGGTGGAGGCAGTGAGGGCTCCTATCCAAGGGGTCACTGGACTTGCTGCTCACATGACGATGCAAGACTACGGGCTCTCTGGAGCGATTCGTACGGTGGGGAGCTGTGCTTCTCAGGCGGCGCGCTCTACTGGTTCGGCAGCCGCATGTATGACCGATCTTTCGCAGGATTCTTTCTCTGCCGTGGCGAGCGAGGTGTATCGCCGAGGTGCGGTACAACCCGGTATGCTTTTAGCGAAAGCAACAAATACCGAACGATTCTTTATGGGGCAACCTGTTGGTGGGAATGGCTTTCAGTTTCAACAGATGAGTGCCGGTAATAATATGGCAACTCAGAGCATGAACAATGCCTCTGCAAGTATCAGAAATGCAGCTGCGGCTGCTGCGGCAGCGCCGCCACCTCCCCGAAGCTAGGCCTTTAGCATCTGATTTCTCCCTGTTTTCTCTCCGCGAACTCCCTGTTTTCCTCTCGGTGAAAGGTGAGTACACTGGGGGGTCTCACGCATCCCCCTATGAATCACGTAACGAAAGTTACCTACGGAAGGTCATACTGTGAAACGCCTTGCTCTCCTCTCTGTTTTCCTGCTTCTCCTTTTTGGTGCTGCCTGCTTTTTCCCCGAACAGTTCGGTACGGAACGGTATGTCGATCGCACTCCTCCTTCCCTTGCTGTTCAAAAAAATGGTGGAACACTCTCCCTCTCGGTGGACGATGCGCTGAACGAACTCGATTCGCTCACCTTGGCTCTCTATCAAGGAGGCCAACTCGCCTCGGAGAAGGAGCTGGATCCCTCTTCCTCATCGCATTCTCTCTCGCTCTCTCAGTTTCGAAAGGAGTTAGAAAACGGCGAGGCACGTCTTATCGTTACGGCTACGGATAACTCCTGGTGGAAGAATTCCCAACAGGAAGAGCTCTTCTTCTCCTTTGACTTTCAACGACCAAGACTGGCTCTCCACTCCCTCCAACACCGAATATACGCAGGAGGAGCCGAACTCATCATTTTTGAGGCTTCAGATAATGGTTCTCTTCAACGGGTGTTTCTTACTGTCGGCGAAGATCTGCAATTCGAGGCGATTCGACTTGCCGATGCAGACGCTCGCTTTGCCAAGGCCCCAGAGCTCTATGCCGTCCTCTTTGCCGTCCCACGAGGGTACCCTGCCTCCTCCTTTACTCCAGAACTGATTGCTCATGATTCTTTTGGAAATGTGGCAGCTCTTCCGCTCACGATTCGGTATGTCGAGCGAGAGCTCCGAGATGCTCGCTCTTCCCTCTCTGACCGTTTTCTTTCCCGTAAGATTCCTCCCCTTATCGATGAAATGAAGGATGGAGAGCTCCTCGAGCAGGACGCTGAGTTCTCACCACCGGAAGCCTTTCGAAAGGTCAACGAAGTTTTTCGCGGCCACCTCGGATCACGACTTTCTTCCGTTATCGAGGAACAAGGAGTGCGCCCTCTCATCCCCAACGGACCTTTTGTGAGGCCCATGAGGGGAACCCTAACCTCCCGCTTTGGAGAAGCCCGAACGTACTCCTACCAAGGAGAAGAGATCAGCCACTCTACCCACGATGGCCAAGATATCGCTTCCGTACGGGGTGATTCTGTGGTCGCCACCAGTTCCGGGACGGTGATCCTCTCGGAGCTTTTCGGTATTTACGGAAATACTGTTGTTCTCGATCACGGCCTCGGCATCACCAGTCTTGCTGGACATCTCTCTCAACTCTCTGTCGAGGTGGGACAGGTCGTTGAAAAGGGTGATGAGATCGGACGAAGTGGTGAAACGGGGCTTGCGGGAGGCGATCACCTCCACTTTGAGATCCGAGTTCAAAACGTGCCCGTAACTCCTATCGAGTGGTGGGACAAAAAATGGTTTACCGACAATATTCTCTTAAAACTTGACGACCCCGAACTCCTTCAGCCTCCCCTTTAGGCCTTGGTTGTTTGCAATCTGTATCGCAAGTCCTGGACGAACGTTGATCTCGAGCAGCAGAGGCCCACGGTGCTCGTCAAAAACCAGATCGGCACCGAGATACCCGAGTCCAGTAAGCGGATGGCACGCAGCAGCGATCTCAAGGATTTTCTTCCAGTCAGGAATCTGAACATCTTTCAAACTGGCTCCCGTATCAGGGTGATGCGAAACTCGCTTATTCCCGAGCACACCACCGTAGGTCAGACCACTTTCAATCTCGATTCCCACCCCGACGGCACCCTGATGAAGATTTGCTCGTCCTCGTGAGTATGAGGTTGGAAACCTCCCCATCGCCATCACCGGTACCCCTTCACACACGATGATTCGAAAGTCCGGCACTCCCTGATAACTCAACTCCTTCAACAACGGCGAGAAGCACACTCGATACTCCACCAGCATCTCATCCGGTTTCCCTCCGAGGCTAAAGAGCCCGTGGAGGATCTTGGCGCTGTGCTGTCGGAGCTCATCAAGAGAGAGAAGCTTGCCGGAAACGGTTCTAAACCTCCCCTCTTCTTTCCCATCGATCACGAGGACCCCATTTCCTCCAGAACCACGACACGGTTTCAACACGAAAGACTCCAACGGCTCTAGGAGCCCTCCCAAACGTTTTAGATCCCCGATATACCGCACCTTTCCGTACAGCTCAGGGACCGGAATTCCCGCCTCAGTTGCCAATGTCTTCGTGATGTATTTGTTATCGGCAAAGCGGTAGTCTCTCCGACGATTCTTTTCAGCAATCAAGCGGATATTTCGCTCGTTCATCCCGAGGATTCCCGCCTTTCGCAAGGTACTCGGGAGAGAAAAAAAACTCATGACTGAAGCTCCTTGCCGAACTCTCGAAATCGAATGAGCTCTGTCAACCGGTAGCCGGTATACCGGCCAAAGAGAATAGCGACCCCGAGCACTGCCAGATTCAACTCCGGGAAGTGAAAGAAGAGAAACTGGATCTCTTCCTGAAGAAGCACTCCATAGCAGAGCAATGCACTGAGAAGGGTACTGCCAAGTCGAGAGACCGCCGTTAAGAAACCGAGCTCATCGATAATGAGGGTGAGCCGCTCGACCATCATCGTGAGCACCACCACGGGAAAGAGGGAGATCTGGAGGCCATCACCCCAGGAGAACTCAAAACTCAGCTGTGTGAGGAGATAAAAGAGTAGGGTTACCGTGGTAAGAACGGCCGCCAAACGAGGAACAAGCAACATATGAAGACGATCAGCCGCCAGACGAGCGAGACAACCGGCTCCAAGAACGAGGAGAGAGAGGAGGAGTCCCGCGAAGAGCCCCGTCTGAAGAAACGCTAATCCCAACAACGCCGGCATAAAGGTTCCAAAGGTTACCAGACCGATGAAGTTCCGTACGACACAAACGACCAGCGCTGCCAGCGGAAGAAGAAGGGTAAATTCAAAGAGCGCCTGGGTTGCAGCGGGCAGTCGTTGCAACGTGAGAAATTGAACAAGCTTCGACGACTGCGCACCATCTCGGCGGAGTCGGCTTGCAGGAGTCACCGCAGCCGTTGCCACTGAGATCTGCGGCTGAACATCGCCCCTCGTGGAAGAGATGATCTCCTCTCGTTCACCCCAACGAAAGTACCCCTTGGCGTTTTCCACCGTCTCGCTGTGAAAGTCATACGCCAGTTCTACGGTATTCGGAGTGTCAAAGTACAAGACGAGCCGTGGTTCCACCGAGAACTGATACCCCTTGAGAGGAATGGAGGTACGCACCTCACCGTCCAACCCTTCCCCCTCAAGAAGGGTGAGAAACAGGCGGGCAAATTCCGCTTCCGAAAATTCATCTCGTTGCAATATGCTGGTCAACCAATTGGACTGTGAGTGCTGTATGAACCGGAGGAGCTCAGGGATGCACCGCTGGAGTGCCCCTTTCTCAAGTTCGGTTATCGCTCCTCCGCAGATATCGGTAGACCACGCCCGAAACTGCTTCTGCTGTCCTTTGGAAATCTTAGGAATCGTGAAGACACGGCCCTTCCGTCTCAAATCGCTCTTCTCCCGGGTGAGTATCAGTCGATACTCAGCACTCAAGCTCTCTGAGCCAACTCCACGATGCGAGAGAATAGCAACTCGACTTCCATCTTCTTCTAAAATCCCGAGAGAAAACGGCCCACTATTTGTTTGCTCATCGATCACCTTCCAATGAGGATCCCCATCTGGAAGCCAAAAGCGAAACTCCTGTCGCTTTCGCCTCGCTTCACCACTGGCTGGGACGGTAAAGGTGACCGAAAGCTCCATCGTTCGAGCATCTTGATCCTCCTGATAAAATGGAATTCGAGCCTCGGAGGAATGTCGATAGGTAAGAAGAGCACTCGGAATAATGAAGAGGCTTGCGACCAAAAAGGTAAATAACGCGTGTCTACTCAACATCAAGCTCCTGTTCTCATCATGACATGGTGGCTACTCGGTAGTACTCCCACAGAGGGGAGATACGGTGTATGACCGTGAAGAATCAACGAGAAACTTTCCCGCAAGGAAATTTCTCCCGATTAAAACGGGGTACTCAAAATGGGAACGGTCAACAAGGGTAAACTCCACTTCCTGAAAGCGATCTCCCACGCATACCGCCAGAGTGACCACGGGACGTATCTGAAGCGAACCCTTCTTCGTTTTGATTTTTGCCTTACGAGAAAGGGGGAGCTGAAGCATCTGGTAATTCCCGCTGTGGTCTTCCACGCGAAACTCAACCCGTTCATCACCATCATTTCCAATCACCATCCGGATGTTATCTGCGTGGAGCGAAGAGGTATCCGCCCCGGTATCGAGCTTGGCATCCAAAAGAGCAGTAAAATCTGGGAATGAGACCTGTTCGATCCATCCTATCTCACTCTTCTCTGGGGCGATAAAAAAGTCTGAGCTACACGAAGTAATGGAAAGGAGAAGGGCGAGGGCACAGCCCTTCGCAAGGAGTCGACCAAGCAGGAGCGCATGACGAATCATAAAGTTCCTTACGGAAAACCGGGGATCTACTCGGACCTTTCCTCGGCATCCTTCTTCATCTTCTTACACATCGGAACAGCAGCGTGTGTCGCAGAGGGGTCAATGACTACCCGTCCTGAGAGAATTCGGCGACCGAGCCGAACTTCTTGATCGTACTTTGAACGATCAACGAGTCGGAAGTGTGGAGTGAGCTCATAATTTCCGAGACAAATTGGAACTCGAACAACCACATCCTTCCCCCTCGAGGCCGTATCCTTCTTATCGAGTACTTTGAGAGAAAACTCTTGGGTCTTCCCCTTCTTCCCACGGAGAGAGAAACTCGCCAAACGTCCCCCTTCGGGGAGATTCGAAAGCGAGAGGTCATGCACACCAAGCTCCGAATGGTGATGCACTGGGCTCAGTATCGCTTCGAGCTCTATTCCCTTACCGAGAAGGATTCGCTCAACGTATCCGAGAACAACCCTTCCGTGAACGGTAGGGACCTCCTCTGTCTCATCTGCCTCCGCACAACGGAGAGTCTCCGAGAACAGCGAAGCACCGAAAAAAACCGCTGCCACAATAATGACCCGAGAGACTCTCGCCAACCGATGAACCTTCATCTTCTCTCCAACATGTATCCTGAGTCGCTTGCCCTCCTGGCAAGAAACCTCTGACTCTTTCTTTTTGATGTCTAACAGTAAGCCGAGTCATCAGAAAAGAATCAAGCATTGAGAAAAGAACGGCTTTTTGGTGACTTACATCCGTAAAAGTCAGGCTGGCGGGGACATCAGCTCCGCAAGCAGCTTGAAAGACGTGGTTTCTCCAAAGAGAAAGATTCTTGCCCCACTCTCAATAACCTCATCCTTACTCGGACTCAGGTGGGTCTTGCCAGTCGGAGAAATAATGGCAGCCACGTTCACCCCAGCCTTTCGACGAAGAGCGGCGGTCTCGAGGGTAAGACCTACCAGGGGAGAGTCCGGCGGGACCACGACCTGCTCGAGCGCGAGTTTTGTTCCGTCCGAACCGGTCGCAATCTCAAGAAAATCATTCACATGCTGATGAAGCACATTCTGTACTATCCGGGAACCACTTACTCGATAGGGAGAAATGACCTGATCTGCCCCGGCACGCCGGAGTTTTGACTCACTCGCCGTTTGTTCGGTCCGCGCCACAATCTGTATGGTCGGATTCAGATTTCTCGCCGTAAGGGTGATAAAAACGTTCTCTGCATCGGACGGAACGATCGCAAGGAGCGTCTTCGCCCGCCGAATTCCAGCACGAAGGAGAATTTCATCTTCGTGGGCGTTGCCGTTCACATAGAGCAACCCCTCACTTTCGATCTCTTTAAAATGTCGTTCTTCCTTTTCAACGACAACAATCTCTTCTCCGTGATCACGAAGCTCATCGATAACAAAATGCGCCAGTCGCCCGAAGCCACACACAATCGTGTGGTTATCCAAGGCATCAATTTTTTTCTCCATTTTCGCGAGCCTCCGCAACTTAAAGAGTTCTCCCTCAAGGGCAGTTTGACCGATTACCCCGAAGGCATAAACCGTAACGCTCATCCCCCCGATAATGAGACAGGTAGTAAAGATCACCCCTTCTCGCGAAAGGGGGTTCACCTCTCCATACCCAACCGTACTGATGGTAATTACCGTCATATAGAACGAATCGAGTAGCCCCCACCCCTCAATGAGCTCGTATCCTACCGTTCCAACAACGAGCAAGCCGAAAAGAAGATAGGCTGCCAGATAGAACCCTCGGATTCGCTCTGTCATCCAGATATGCGTCTTTGCCATAGACGAGAGGATAACACCCAAAGAAGTGCTTCCGTAAGCAGCTATCTCTCTGTTCGGTGTATTTTACGAAGCCGGTATGACGCCGTGCTTTCGGCCAACCCGCTCAAACGCAGCAATGGCTCGTTCGATCTCCTCCCGAGCATGCCCCGCGGAGAGCTGCACCCGAATTCGGGCCTCCCCCTTCGGAACGACCGGATACGAAAATCCAACCACATAGATCCCCTCACCGAGGAGATCCTCGGCCATCGCCGCAGCAAGCTTTGCATCCCCGAGCATCACCGGAACGATCGGATGAACGTCTCCCTTCAGCTGAAAGCCAAGTTTCTGGAGCGAATCACGAAACAGCCGAGTATTTTCTCGAAGGCGCGTACGAGCAGCAGCCCCACCCTCAATCATCCCGAGACAGGCAATTCCCGCAGAAACGATCGCCGGAGGAAGCGAGTTACTAAAGAGATACGGACGACTCCGCTGTCGGAGGAGATCGATAACCTCCTTTGGCCCCGTAGTGAATCCCCCGATGGCTCCACCAAGCGCCTTCCCAAGGGTTGAGGTCACTATATCCACCCGACCAAGCACCCCGCAGTGTTCCACCGAGCCCTTGCCATTCTCCCCGAAGAATCCAGTAGCATGACACTCATCCACCATCACCATCGCGCCGTACCGCTCAGCAAGGTCACAGACCCCCTGAAGGTCAGCGACCTCTCCATCCATCGAGAAGACCCCATCAGTAGCGACTAGTATCTTCTGTGCACCCGCGCTCTTCGCCTCTTGAAGGCACCGCTCAAGATCCCCAAGATCAGAGTGGAGATACCGATACCGCTGTGCCTTACAGAGCCGGATGCCATCGATAATAGAGGCGTGGTTCAGCGCGTCACTTACGACCGCATCATCTGCTCCAAGGAGCGGCTCAAAAAGCCCTCCGTTCGCGTCAAAACACGCCGCATAGAGAATCGCATCATCCATCCCGTGAAAATCACTCACCCGCCTCTCGAGCTCCTTGTGGATCTCCTGAGTCCCACAGATAAAGCGCACCGAAGAAAGACCAAAACCGTAGCGTTCCAACCCTTCTTTTGCCGCTTCAATAAGCTCTCTACTATCGGCAAGTCCGAGATAGTTATTCGCACAGAAGTTCAGTACCGAATCTCCCTCCGGAGCAACCGAGATCTCTGACGACTGTGGCGAACGAATGATCCGCTCGTTTTTGTACAATCCGGAATCTTGAATCTCACGGAGTGTTGCCGAATAGCTCTCCCGAATCTCTGGTGAATACATATTACTCCCCCTATGCTGCTGCAGTGTCTTCTCCCTGTGCCGCAAAGAAATACTCTGAAAAGGCACGACTAAGGCTATATTCTGGCGCCCAACCGAAGTCTCTCTTTGCTGCTCCATCATCGATATCATTCGGCCAGGATGCCACGACATCATCCCTCCACTGAACTGGTTCAAAGGTAATCTCTGCACTCGGGAAGTGCTGCAGTACCTGAGCTCGGAGCACCTGCGCAGAAACCGAAAACCCTCGCACGTTGTACACTCTCTGTTGCAATGCCTCGGGATCCGCCTCAGCAAGAGCGAGAAGTGCACCGAGAGCATCAGGCGCGGTCATAAAGGGGAGGGTACTTTGCTCCGAAACAAAACAGCGATACGGAGTTTCTTCCTTCGCATGATGGAGCATCTCTGCCGCATAATCACTTGTTCCACCGGTAGGTAAAGTATGGATACTGATGATACCGGGATAGCGAAGAGATCGGAAATCAAGACCGGCAACTCCATCCTCTTCCTTTCGAAGAGAGAGATACGTCCCGAGACGTTCAACAAAAAGCTTCTGGATGCCGTATAGAGTAGAGGGAAAGAGGTGTTCATCTTCACATAATGCCGTCTCAGGAAGGGCAGCTCCCGGAACAGCACCGTACGCGGCAATAGAACTCGGAAAAAGAAACCGAGTCGGACGCCCCGCAGCTCTTCCACTTTCATAAGCACACTGCAATAGATGAGAAGTTGCCTGCATATTTACCTGCTGTGCAAGAAACGGATTCTTCTCTGCTGCGGAAGAGAGGAGCGCTGCAAAGTGAAAGACAACATCGAAGCGATGCTCTGAAAAGAGCGCTGCGATTCTCTCATGGTCACAGATGTCAAGATGAAGGGTTTGGGCACCGGCGATCGGACACTGGTACTCGGGGTTCTTATCAACCGCAACAATGGTCGTCCCTTCTCCAGCAAGATGCGGGAGAAGAGCTGTTCCGAGCTCTCCCGCTGCACCCGTCACTAATATTGTCTTCTTTGTCATGGGCTCTATCCTCACTCTCATCTCCGTTGTCCTCATCTCCGTTGTCTTTTTCTCAGAATGGTTTATCATCGGAGCTCTCCAAAAGTCGATTATCCGGTAGATAATCACCGGAAATAGCCCTGAAAGGAGTTTTTTCGTGGCAGATACAGCAGCAGCAACACCAGAAACAACATCATCACCACTTCCAGAAGAACTCATGAATTCCTTTGAAGCTCTTCAGAACGGAGATATCAGCGCTCTCTGGGTTCTCGTTGATGCCTACCTTATCCCAATAGCGGGAGCCCTTCTTCTCCTCATCGTGGCCTACTTCGTCGCCTCTTTTTTCTCACGGATAGCAAGTCGGCCAATTGCCAAACGAGTGGATGAAACCCTGGGCCGCTTTATCGGAAAGCTCATCTTCTATTCGATCATGACCTTTACCCTTCTTGGCGTGCTCGGAATGTTTGGAGTAAGCGTTGCCAGCTTTGCCGCGGTGATTGCCGCAGCCGGATTTGCTATCGGCCTCGCCTTTCAGGGGACGCTGAGTAATTTCTCGGCAGGAGTCCTGCTCCTCGTTTTTCGACCCTTCAAAGTCGGTGACGTCGTAAGCGCTGGAGGGGTCACCGGAAAGATCTTTGAGATTGACCTCTTTACCACCACCTTCGATACCCCCGATAACCGCCGTATCATCGTCCCGAACAGCCAGATATCTGGGAATACCCTTGAAAACATCACCTACCACCAGGAGCGGAGAGCAGATGTAAACGTTGGAGTGGATTACAGCGCGAACATCGATGAGACTCGGAGAGTCCTCTCGCAGGCGGCAGAGTCTCTTCAAGAAAAACTCGTTACCGGAGAGGGGCGAGGCTACCAGGTATACCTTCTCGAGCTCGCTGACTCGAGTGTAAACTGGGTCGTGCGATTTTGGACCACCGCTGACCAATACTGGGGCGTAAAGGAAGAGCTTACCGCAGCCGTAAAAAATGAACTTGATCGAGCGGGCATTGGAATCCCATTTCCTCAACTCGATGTTCACCTCTCAAAAGAAGGGTAATAGGGCGTATTGCTCCTATCTGCTAAGCACCCATG
>JALEGQ010000225.1 GCA_022763385.1 bacterium | reverse complement strand
TACAGTGAGGTCTAAAAACTCGATCAAAGTTTCAAGATGTGCTGCTATTGTGGGAGCAAAGCAGTCTACGGGCAAATTTTTATGCAACGCTGGGGTAGAGCCGGGTATGCTTTCCCTCAGGTTTTCCGGTACAGTGCAGGTTAATGTCGTCTCACCCCCACCACCACTATCTCCGTGGCATACTCTTTATGACCGGGGCCGGCCTCTTTTTCTCTCTGATGGTGGCGTGTGTAAAGTTCTCAGCGCTTACCGTTCCAGTGGCTCAGGTGGTGTGTTTTCGGAGCGGAGTTTCAGCGCTCTTTACCACCGGCCTGATGTACTTCAGGGGCATCCCGTTCCGTGCTTACAATGTCCGTCTGCTCTTTCTCCGTTCACTTTCTGGTACCGTCGCACTTGGCCTCTCGTTCTACGCTGCTTCCACGATCTCACTCGTTGATATGTCGCTCCTGCTCAAGAGCTCGGTCGTCTTTACCACACTCTTTGCCATCATGTGGCTCGGTGAGCGTCCCTCGGTCGCCGTCATGCTCTACACGGTACTCGCCTTTTTTGGGGTAGGCCTCCTGTTACGCCCCACTGGGGAGGTATTTCAGCTCGGTGGTGCCGCCGCATTTGCCGCCGCGATCTTCATCGGATGGAACGGAGTGCTCCTCAAAAAACTGCACGAAACCGACCACTCCCTTATGACGATCTTCTGCTACTGCTGGATGGCGACGATCTTCTACGGTCTCTTTTTTCCGATCTTTGTGACACCGAACAGCGCGGAGATTTTCGGTCTCCTCGGAGCTGGAGTTGCGGGGACAGCGGGACAGATCTGCTTTACGGAAGCGTTTAAATATGGGAATGCAAGCACGGTTTCGCCGTATATCTATTCTGAAGTGATCTTTGCTACCACTATCGGAGCACTCTTTTTCGGAGAAGGGGTCACCGTATTTTCGGTAGTGGGGGCGTGTTGCATCGTAACCGCAGGACTCGGCCTCATGCGGGATGGACGGAGAACTGCTCAGCTTCCCGGTCGGTGAGCACGTCGCTCCGTGCAGGGCTCTGCCCGAAACGGCTCCCAGACGAACCACTTGCGCTACTCATCAAAATTGAAGAGACCCTCTTGAACAATCTTTGAGAGCTCTTTTCGATCGGTTGGCTCTTCTCGCTCAGCGAGCTCTGTCGGGAGTTCTGTGGGGTCACCCGGCTTGCCAACGACGATCATCGCGGAGAGGCGAAAACCGTCAGGAATATTTAAGGTCTTGGGACCGTTTTCCCAGTCAAAACCGGCCATCGGGTGCGCGACCACCCCGAGCTCTGCTGCCTGCAGGAGAAAGTTCTGCATGGCAGCGCCAGTATCAAGCACCGCAACCGGATTCTCATTTCCATTCCGCACAAAAGTTTCTCGAGCGATTACGGCAACAAGGTGTGAGCCTTTCTCGCACCACTCCTGGTTGGCCTCAACGAGCACTCCAAAAAAGGTATCCCAGTGAGGTGTTCCCTTCTCCGCCCAGAGGAACCTCCACTCCTGCTCATTATATGTTGACGGCGCCCACCGAGCCGCCTCAAAGAGCGTACGAAGTTCATCGGCACTCACCTTCTCACCAGACATCGCCCGCGGCGACCACCGCTTCACAAATAGAGAATGCACACCGTGCTGTTGCTCTCGGACGGTCAAAGGATCAGGTAAAGAGGTCATGATGCTTCTCCATGAATAGGGTGAGTTTCACGAAGAGGCTAACAACTCAAAACGACGAAGAACAGGCACTCTTGGTTATCCGTACCTCAAAGCTCATCTTGCTGCGGAATCTCGTACTTCTTGCGCATCTCCGACTCGAACTCGTCTAAAGAAACATGCTGGCCTGCCTCTATATCAGCAAGTCCCCGTCGAATTCCCTCAAAAGCCTCAACCCGTTCTACTACCCTAAGGAGCTCCTGATATGCTGCCGCATCCTGAACCACGAGCTCTCCTCTTCCTTCGATAGTCAGCACCTCCGGCTTACCGGTCTCCTTGAGCCGCTTCACGAAGGCTGGGGTATTCCGTTTAAAATCAGTAATGGGGTGAACACTTGTCGGGTCGACCATAAAAAGCCTTGTCGCATCATATTCGCATCTTTAAAGATGTTATCAGAGATCATCTCTCTCAGCAACTGAAAGCTGCTCGAGCAAGCGGGGATGGAGATTTGGCGGGGCAGCAACGAGGTATTGGAGAGTGGTAGGAGCTCCGTAGAAGGGGATCTCCCGACCACATTCATCCGTTACACGTGCGCCTGCCGCCTCGAGGATGGCGGTAAAGGCACAATAATCCCACTCCTGGTGCTGTGATATCCGCACCACCAACCCCGTCACCTCGCCGGCACACAGGGCAAGAATACCGTGCGCCGTTCCCTCCGAACGGGGAAAGTGCAGCGAAGGGTCCTGGAGGGTGTCATTTCGAACGTAAACCGAGTGAGGAGTAAGGGTCTCTGCCGCAGCAAGAGAAAGTGGGGCGTCATTGAGAAAAGCCTTCCCCCTCCGTTCTCCCACCAAAAAGATATCCTGAGCCGGAAAATAGGCAGCTCCGAAGACCACCTGCTCACCTGTCACTAAACCGAGCAGCACCCCAAAACCATCTTCTCCATTCACAAACCGTTGCGTCCCATCGAGTGGGTCGAGAACCCAAAACCGTTGGCCGCTCCCCAATGGCTTTGCAGAGGGGAGCTCCTCTGAATAGAGCCCGTCGTCAGGAAACCGTTCCGCCAGAGCCTCGGCGATACAGGTATTCACCGCGATATCAACAGAGGTAACAGGAGAGCCATCTTCCTTCGTCTGCACCTCGTACTGCGGTGCCCCGATCCGAGCCGCTTTCCACTCCTCCAGAACACCATCCCCAGCACGCCGTATCAGGTCGGTGACGAACACACGATCTTCTGCAGAGAGAGGAGATCGACATTCACTCGGCATTGAGCTCCTTTTTCTGGAAGAGGATCACTGGCTCACCAAGGGGAGAACCGGAGGGAGGAGCATTCAGTTGCTCACTCCACGGCTTTTCGACACGCCCCTCTCCGGAGGCCTGTTCTGGCCAGAGCAGGGCGAGCATCTCACCGGACTTTTGGGGAAGAAACGGCTGAAGCAACACCGCTATGGTATGAATTGCTCGCATGCAGAGCACGAGTGTACGTTTCGTTGTTGCTTCATCCTCCTTTCGAGTTTTCCACGGCGCCTTCTCATCGATGTATCGGTTTCCCGCCCGAGCAAACTCCATCACCTCCTCAAGAGCGGCACGATACTCATGAGCATCAAGCTTTGCACTTACCGCTGCTCCTACCCGCTCACGGTGTGCAGCAAATGCCTGGTCAATATCATCAAACGAAGCATCATCACACGCCGGAACTTCCGGACCGTAGTACTTCCGTGAAAAGCTCACCACGCGGTTTACGAAATTGCCGAGGGTATTGGCGAGATCTGCATTGTTTTTTTGAAGAAGGTCTTCCGGCTTGTACACGGTGCGAGCTTTCTCCGGTGCGATCGTCGTCAGGTAGTACCGCAACACATCGGGATCGCCTCCTTCTTCGAGATAGTCACCGATCCACACGGCAGTTCCCCGAGACTTCGATATCTTCTGCTCCTCCTCTTCATCTTGGAACTGGATATTGAGAAACTGATTCACCACGACCCCTGCCGGAAGTTGATAGCTCCCTTCCGCAGAGAGCATGGCGATCCAGATCAGACAGTGGAAGATCGTATTATCTTCACCGATGAAGTGGAGGATCTCCGCATCATCACTCTTCCACCACTGCTCAAAACTCTCTCCTGCCTCACCGCTTCCAAGAAGCTCTTCCGTATTCGATATATAGCCGATCGGAGCATCAAACCAGACGTAGAGCACCTTCCCTTCGGCATCTTTCTCCTTGAGCGGCACTGGAATCCCCCACGACAGATCCCGGGTCATCGAACGCTTCACCAACCCGGAGCCGAGCAACCCACGGAGGAAGGCCCGGGTCTGATCTCGGAGAAAGGCGCTCTGAAACCACTGCTCAACCTTTTCTTCAAAGCGGCCAAGGTCGAGAAACCAGTGCACGGTTTCCCGCACCGTCGCCGGCTCTCCAGACACCACGCTGACGGCATCCCGGAGCGTGTCGACATCGAGCACCTTCCCACAGTTCTCACACTGGTCACCGTTCTGATCCACGGCACCGCAGAAGCTGCAGGTCCCGGTCACAAACCGATCTGGGAGGAACATCTCCCGTTCTTCATCGTAGAACTGCCGACTCGAGTGCTTCTCAAAGAAGCCCTGCTCGTGGAGGCGGAGGAAAAAATCTTGGCTCCGAGGTGCGTGGCAGGGGTTCTGACTCGTCGAACTAAAGGTATCAAAGGAGATTCCGAGCCCCCGAAAATCTGCCTCCTGAAGATCGTGATAATGGCGAGCGGTCTCCTGTGGGGTACGCCCCTCCTTTTCAGAGGTGAGCACAATAGCCACTCCGTGGTCATCAGAACCACAGACAAACTTCACCTCTCGACCGATAAGTCGTTGATATCGCACATAAATATCTGCGGGGAGATAGCATCCGGCGATATGACCAACGTGGAGGCGACCATTTGAGTACGGGAGGGCAGCGGTAACAAGGAGTTTTTTCATGCCGCCATATGTACCACACCCACCGAGGGGCTGGTAGCAGCGCGGAAACCGTATTCGCCACGGAAGGAGAAAAACGTCTCGAAAAATTGGCTTCTCGATTCTCCTCTGGTAAGCTGTGGCGCTCTTAATCGTATACGACAGATGAGTGTCAGAAATTTAGTATTCGCTTTACAGGTGGTTATACCATGTCAGTTACCCTTCGTTTACAGCGTCACGGCCAGAAGAAGCGCCCTTTTTACCGGATTGTAGCAGCAGATACCGAGGCTCGGCGAGACGGCCGCTACCTTGAGATCGTCGGAACGTACAACCCGATGGTAGAGCCTGCGGCGATCTCGCTGAAGGAAGAGCGCATTAAGTACTGGGTCGCCACTGGCGCACGACAGAGCGAACTCGCGAGATCCATCATCAAGAAGAACATCCCAGGCCTCGTAGAAACGACTGAAGAGAGCCGCAAAGAGAAGACGGCAGCGAAGCGTGCCAAGCGAAAGGCGGCAGCGCCCAAGAAGGCAGCCAAGGCGAAAGATCCGAAGAAGAAGCGCACCAAGAAGAGCGCGGCCTAACGGAGAGCGGCTCTTCTCTATCTCGAGAGTATTCGGCGTGAGAGCTGGAGTTATCACCCTCTTCCCCGGTTTTTTCTCATCCTTTCTTGATACGGCACTGATCAAGCGGGCCATTGCACAACGGCACTTTCGGTTTTTCACCTCCAACCCGAGAGACTTTGCGACGAGCAAACACCGGCATATCGATGATACCCCATACGGCGGTGGCCCGGGGATGGTGATGAGACCGGAGCCACTCGTTCACTGCCTCGAAGAGATGCGAACTCACCTCCCGAACGCGCATGTGATAGCACCGAGCGCTGCCGGCGTACCGTTCTCTCAAATAAAAGCGGCGAGCCTTACTCAATACTCAGAACTCATCTTCCTCTGCGGCCGATATGAAGGAATTGATCAACGGGTCCTCGATCACTTCGTTGATGAAGAGATCTCCATTGGAGAGTACGTCGTCATGGGAGGTGAGGCCCCAACCCTGATCATGCTAGAAGCGATCCTCCGACTCCAACCGGGAGTGCTTGGGAATGAGCACTCTGTTCAGGACGAATCCTACTCTCAGGAGGACTATCTCGAAGCACCGCAGTATACCCGGCCCGAGGAGTTTCGAGGTCACCGGGTTCCATCGGTACTTCTCTCGGGAGATCACCAGAAGATTGCCGAGTGGCGAACTAAACAATCAGCAGAACGAATGAAGAGGAGAACACCGTAAATGGGGCAACTGGCAGTAGCACTCCTTCACGAGGGTATGGTCGATAAGCGGGGGAATTCCGTGACCACCTCTCTCACCCTTATTGATCTCCACGACATCTCTCGCTCGGCAAAAACATACGACCTCTTTCACACCTATGTTGCCCACCCCTCCCCTGCGCTCCACGAACTGGCTTCGCGACTTACCTCTCACTGGCAAGAAGGTGGCGGCGCTGAATACAACCCCGATCGCAAAGCAGCGCTTGATAATATGAGCACCGTGCGTTCCTTCGATGAAATCCTCACTGACCTCAAAGAACGCACGGGGAAGACCGCCCAACTCGTGGCAACCTCTGCAAAACCAGGAGGAGACCGTCTCTCATTCAGAACCCTTCGAGAGTGGCTTCACACCGATGACAACCTCTATCTCTTGATGCTCGGAACCGGATGGGGCATGGGTGATGCGCTCCTCGATCGTGCCGACCACTTCCTTGATCCGATCGATGGACCAGGACCGTACAACCACCTCTCTGTTCGCTCTGCCTGTGCCATCATGCTTGATCGGCTCTGCGCCCCGACGGAGAGGAATTAAACATATGCCCCGAGAAATTTCCCTCGGGACTTATTGCTTAGCATTCAGGCCAACGTTACCCTGGTGTGCTCCCCTCTCGTCATACGAGAGGGGCGTGAACAGGTTTAACAGTGTCGGGAATACGGGAACAGATAAAAGCGGCTCAGAAGACGGGCCGGAAAGGAGAACGAATATCAGAGGCCCTCGCGCCAGGAGAGGACCTCTCTGGTTATGACCTGCGAAAACTGTCACTCGTCAGTTGTGACCTCAGCAGCGCCGACCTCCGGGGGGCAAGGCTCCCACCTCATGGACGATTAATCGCCAACGATTTCGCTCAGGCACAACGGGATCGCTGGGACGACCCGATCCGTGGCTGGAGAAGGGACGACACTGGTCGTCTCGTCGAGGATCCAGATCACACCATAAACGGTCGACATCTTGGCCATGGACTCTTCATCTTACGGGAAGAGAACCCCGAGAAGATGAGAAAGGCGCGCGGACTCCTGATAGAACACTACTCTCCCCGCGTTATCATCCAGTGGTACGGGCCTGATGATATGTTTTCATCAATACAGATCGCCTCTCCGGAAGAAGAACCGTACCTCGGCGAAAGGCTGTTGAGCTGGCTCAATCAAGCCAGTGAGTTTAGCAACAAGTACTCAGAAGCAGGTAACACCGACAGAGTAGCCTGGCCCACTCAACAAGACGCAGGCAACCGTTGGACTGAGCCGCGCTGTCGCGCGGGGGATCGTGATTGAAGAAGTTTCGTTTTGAATGAAGGAAGAAGAATCGGCACGCGCCGATTTTTTTTGTCTGAGAGGGGTATAATTTTCCCGAATAGCCCGCCCATCCGAACGCCCCTCCAAAATACCGGAAAAAGCGAAAAGAATCTTGGCGAAAAGTTCCTCCTTTTTGGTGTACAGGTGAGT
>JALEGQ010000224.1 GCA_022763385.1 bacterium | reverse complement strand
TACGTGCAGTACACTTTCGTCCTAAAAACTCGCCCAAAGCCCCAATCTGCACTACTCTTGTGGCTCTACGAACAAATTTTTATGCAACGCTGGGGTGAACAGATAGCGGTTGAAAAGGATGGAGAGATCAGATGGGAGAGAGTGCAGTGTCAGCTTCGGCAAGTAGTGAGTCATTCGCAGGGGCGATATCTGAGAGGGGGTATGCGAACCCCGAAGTCCTCGTTTCTACCGAGTGGGTGCAAGAGCACCTGGATGATCCCACGGTGCGGATCGTCGAATCTAATGAAGATCAACTCCTCTATCGGAGCGGTCACATTCCGAATGCGGTTGAGATCGATTGGGTTCGTGATCTGAACGATCCGGTTGTTCGGGATTACGTTGGACAAGAAGCCTTTTCGGCGCTTCTCTCCCGCTCTCAGATTACCCCCGACACCACCGTTGTTTTCTACGGTGACAAGAGTAATTGGTGGGCGTGCTATGCCTTCTGGGTTTTTCAACTCTATGGTCACTCCAATGCGGTCGTGATGGATGGTGGGAGAAAGAAGTGGGAGTTGGAGGGGCGTTCACTGACGCGAGAGCTTCCGAAGCTCTCTCCGACGCTCTCTCCGACGCACTACCCCGCACCACCACGGGACGATGTGACCTATCGTGCCTTCCGAGATGAGGTGCTTCAGCACTGTACCGATGGGGGCGCCCTCGTTGATGTGCGGAGTGAGCAGGAGTTCTCGGGCGAGCGGCTGCATATGCCGGACTATCCAAATGAGGGAGCATTAAGGGGTGGGCATATCCCCGGGGCCAAGAGTATTCCGTGGGCAAGAGCGCTCTCACCAGAGGACGGGAGCTTTCTTCCCGCCACAGAGCTGAAACAGATCTATGGTGAAGAGCACGGCCTCTCCCCTGATGAGGCGACGATTGCGTACTGTCGGATCGGTGAGCGGAGCAGTTTGACCTGGTTTGTACTTCGGTACCTCCTCGGGTTCTCACGGGTGAAGAACTACGACGGGAGTTGGACAGAGTGGGGGAATCTCGTCGGTGTGCCGATAGAGAAGGATGTTCAGTAGTGTCGGCCATTCCAGAGAAGCTCGGAGAGTTGCTCCGTGAGCTTGCCGGGGTTGATGAGGCCACCCGCGCTGATATCTTAATCGAACTCTCCGATGAATTCGTTTCGGTTCCTGGAGAGATCGCCGAAGCTCCCTATCCAGAAGAGGCTCGGGTTCCTGGGTGTGAGTCGGAGGTGTTTGCATTTTCCCGCGTGGTATCGGGTCAGCAAGAGGCTCAGGAATCACCTCGGCTAGAGTTCTTTTTTGCCGTTGAAAACCCCCAGGGGATCTCTGCGATGGCGATGGCAGCCATTGTTCAGCAGACGGTGAACGGTTCGTCGTGTGAGGAGATTCTTGCTATTCCGACCGAGCTCGCCTATGAGATTTTTGGGAGAACCCTCTCTATGGGAAAGGGGCAGGGGTTGATGAGCATGGTGGCGGTGTTGCATGCGCTTGCCCGTCGTCACCGACGTGAAGGGAGAAGTTCGTGAACGAAGATGAAGTTGAGATCATGGTGGAACAGAATGCCGACGGCCAGTGGCTTGCTCGGGCGCTTCATCGAACGACTGGGACGATCAAAATTTCAGATCTCTTCTTCACGAGAGAGGAAGCGATCACTGAAGCTGTTGAAGGGCTCGCTGAGCTTATACGGGCCCGCCAGAGTGGCTTGGGACAATAGGGAAGCTGGAACCGGGGCAATTTTCAGAGAAGGTCAGCGACAGCACGGCGTGCTGAAACGAGCGCTCCATTAATGCTGCCCTGTAGTACTCCGTCACCGGCCACTCGGATGTTTGTGGGGAGCTGGAGCTCTTCGGGATCGATGATCTCAGCCGGGAGAGCTTCGGGGATCTCATCCCTTTTTACGAGATGGAATACCTCTTTCGGAACCGAAAAGAGCTCACCCAATTCAGCAAATACTTCGTCAGGATCCTCGTGAGAATCTCTCTCGTTGTGGTGGAGGAAGTTGACGGAGAAGAGTTCTGGAGGATGGCTTCCGCTGCTTTCTGTGGAGCCTGCGGGTCGCACTCCATTCCGCGCGTACTGTGGCGCAACTGAAGAGAGTGGGGCGATGTTTCGAATGCCGGTTCTGGAATGGGGGACCAGGTGAAGAGTGGGGGGGAGTTTGAGTGGAACGGTGGCCGTTATGGCGAGCGATACGGTTCCTCTTTTTGAATCATGTTGTTTCGGCACCTCAACTCCACACCCACGCAGTATTGAACTAAGGGCAGGGGTCTCAACAGCGAGTACGATCTCATCGGCGTACAGCTCTTCACCGTTAGAGAGTTTCGCCGACACATTGCCTTCGTGTGTTGATATCGCCGTGACCTCCGACTGCAAACGGATTTCGTGGTCTTCCAGGTCGAGGGCGAGCTGTTTCGGAAGCTCTGCCATTCCATGAGCCGGAAGAGCGCCGCCGTCTTCCGCAAACATCCGAAAGTAGAAGGCGAACTCGGTACTCGGGCGGGTAAGCCCTGCTTCGAGAAAAACTCCCTCGAAAAATGGAATAAAGAAGTGCTCCATCATCTTCGTTGAGAATCCGATCTCTTCAAGATAGTCGCGGGTCGTTCGATCTTTCCTTCCTTGGAGGGTGCCATTGGCAGCACGGAGTTGAAGGGCTCCAAGAGCGAGTTTGTCTCGCACCGTTCCCACCTTGGAGAAAGCAGAGAGCATCGCCCGCCACGGAGAGTCTAAGGGGTCTCGTAGTTCTTCCCAATGGTTGTGGTGATAGATGCGAGCCCCGCGGCGAAACCGTTTCAGATCGAGGCTCACATAATCAAAAGCGGCCTTGGCCTCGGGATAGGCCGGAAGGAGGATCTGAAATCCACGATCCACCAGAAAACCCTCGACCTCTTCGGTGACGACTCGACCACCGATGCGTTCTTCTTTCTCGAGGATCGTTACCTGATGGCCCGCCTCGTGGAGGAGTTTTCCCGCATAGAGCCCGCTGAGTCCGGCGCCGATGATAATGACGCGGCGGCCTGTACTCGTCTTCTCTTTAAAAGGCATCTTCCCACACCTCTTCAAGACGTTTGTCTCGTCCACACGCCTTTCGGTAGTAGGCATAGCGGAGCTTGTTCTTCTGGTAGTAGTTTTGGTGATACTCCTCTGCAGGATAAAACTTTGACAGAGGCAATATCACGGTTGCTACCGAGCCCCGAGAGCGGAGTTCCTCCTTCTTTTCGGCGAGTGAAGCTTCGGCAAGCGCTCGCTCCTCCGCATCGGCCACAAAGAGCGCTGCTCGATACTGTGGCCCACGGTCACAGAACTGACCTTCTCCATCAAAGGGATCAATGTTTCGCCAGAAGATCTCGAGGAGTTCCTCGTACGAGACTACCTGTGGATCGTATCGTACCTGCAGCGCTTCATAGTGACCGGTGTTTTTCCCGGTGACCTCTGAATAGGTTGGGTTGGCGATCTTTCCTCCGGTATATCCTGAGATCGTTTCAAGTACCCCTTTCTTTTTGTCGAATGGGGGCTCCATGCACCAAAAACATCCGCCAGCAAAGACCGCAACCTTCTCGGTTGGGAGTGCTGCATTCGGGTTCTTTTCGACCGGAAGGAGGCGAGCTCCAGTGGTTTTCTCGATCGCTTCTTGCTCTGTCTCGGGAGACTTGGCAGCGGACGGCTGATCTTCTGCCGAGCAGAGGGGGGCCCCGAAGAGGAAGATCACGAAGAGCACAGAGAGGAGCACTCTCTCTGATTTCCTCAATCTGAAAAGCTTAGAGTCCAAAAATTCGTTCAAAAAACCCTCTCTCTTTTTTCTTCTCGTGGAAATCTCGTCGTTCTTCATTAGAGCCCCCTTTCGGCGATCCCTTACTCGGTGGAGAGCCCTCGCCTCCATCTCGTTCATCCTGCCGTTCTCGGTGAGTAACCCCATGCAGTGAGCACCGCCGAATGGGCTCACTGCCGCGAAGAAAGAGCTCCGAGATCCGATTCGCCTCTGGGCACCGCTCCGTATACCGCTCGCCACTCTCCCCATCGAGCACTACTCGGACGACATTACGAGGTGCGATCGGAGCGGGGAACGCAAGATAGGGATCGGCGCATTCCATAAACTTCTTCCAGATCGGAGCTGCGGCGGATCCCCCACTGAGGTGGAGGGGAGCATTATCATCGAACCCCACCCACACTCCGGTCACGAGCCGTGGTACGTAGCCGATAAACCAAGCGTCTCTTCCATCCTGACTCGTTCCCGTCTTTCCCGCAACCATCTCTGCATGTCGCTTCGGCCTCGCCCGACGACCGGTTCCACGGGCAACCACTCCTTTCAAGGCGTCGGTAACGAGAAAGGTTGCCCCCGGATCTGCCACTTCGTGATCGAGCGAGCGGGGTTGGTAGAGCAGCTCTCCATCCTCATGCACGACCTTTTCGAAGAGTTTTGGCGCGATATACCTTCCTTCATTGGCAAGAGCACCGTAGGCCGCGGTGAGGGAGAGGAGATCGGTCTCAACGGCCCCCAGGGCGAGCGCAAGCACGCGGGGAGGATTTTGGTGAATGCGAAAGCTTTGGAGGGTCTTCCGAACCGCATCTACTCCAACTCGTCGAGTCACGTGGATCGGGGGGAGGTTTAACGATCGTTCGAGCGCGTATCGAAGGGTGACGTTCCCTCGAAATTTGCGGTCGGCATTTGAAGGACTCCACCGATCTCCGTTCGGAAGCTTTACGGAGATCGGTTCGTCCGGGAGGATCGAACGGAGGGTAGCGGCCCGATAGGAGTTGAGTGCGGGGTCGAGCGCCGTGAGGTAGATAAATGGTTTGACGGTTGAGCCGATCGGTCTCTTTGCTTGGAGAACGTGATCGAACTGATTCTTCGAGTAGTCACGGCCACCGACCCACGCTCGTACTGACCCCGTGGTGGGATCCAGTGCCACGAGTCCGGCCTCAAGCGCCTTCTTCTGTTTTCGGAGCGCTGGCGAGTTTTTTTCGAGGTGACGGAGCTGACTGACGAGCGCCTCTTCTCCGCACTGTTGGAGCTCCTGCGAGAGGCCGGTGATTACTCGGGAAGGAAGTCCTTGGAGAACATCGAGATACACCCCTTGGGAGAGGTTTTGTCTCAGTGCCACCTCGAAAAACGGGGCGTATCGTTTTCGGAACAGCGGCGGTTGTACCTGAACGGTTTTATCACCGTGCTTCTTGCGACTTTCCTCGGAGAGATATCCGATCTCCTGCATGGCGAGGAGGACCTGCTCTCGTCGTTCCTGTGCTCGTTTCGGATGTCGGCGAGGATTGAAGCTTGAGGGAGCTTTGATAATTCCAGCGAGCAGCGCCGCTTCAGCGATCGAGAGCTTTGCCGCATCTTTCCGGAAGAAGCTCTCCGAAGCTGCGGCAAATCCGAGGAGTGGGGCACGTCCTTCTTGCCCAAGGTACACCGTATTCAGATAGAGGGTGAGGAGTTCGTCTTTGGTGAGGTGGAGCTCGAGCACGAGTGCGATAAACAGTTCTTGGATCTTTCGGGTAAAGGTTCGAGCGGGAGAGAGGAAGAGATTTTTTGCGAGCTGTTGAGTGAGGGTACTCGCTCCCTGAACAACTCCTCCGGCCACGAGGTTGGTGACAGCGGCCCGCGCGATGGCGCGAAGATCAATGCCGTGGTGTTCAAAGAACCGACGGTCTTCGATGGCGAGAACCGCCTGTACGATATGAGGGCTGAGCTCGTGGAGCTCTCGGTGGTGAAGGAGAGTGCTCTCCTGAGAATTGACGAGAAGTGGAAGCACCGTGGTTTTCCCCTCTCGCAGTATACCGGTAGTGCCGAAGACCTGAAAGTTCCCTCGCTGCTCTTCTCGGAGATAGCGTTGTACCTGGTACTCTGCCCAGAGAAACGCCCCTCCGATCGTGCCGAGACCGCAGAGCATGAGAAAGAGCACCAGACGTCCCCAGCGCGGTGCTGGTCGCCGCTTCTTGCGTGATTGACCCTTCTTACGGTTCCGACTATTCTTTCTCGACGTCTTTTTATAACGTCGTTTTTTAGGCGAATTAGGCAAATAGCACCCCATCCTGTAGGTTATCCTGAACAGTAGACCTCACTGGTGTCGTTCAGGGAAGGCGTCTTTCCGGTGGGAGGAGGAAGGAGAGCATGGCAGGTCATTCGAAGTGGTCGAAGATAAAACGAAAGAAGGCGGCAAACGACGCAAAACGTGGTGCGAACTTTACCAAGCTGCTGAAGGAAGTGCAGGTGGCTGCCAAGATGGGAGGTGCTGATGTCAGCGGAAACCCCCGGCTCAAGGTCGCGGTTCAGATTGCGAAGTCCAATAGTGTCCCGAATGATAACATTGAGCGGGCCATTAATAAGGGAGCCGGCAACCTCGACGGGGTAGACTACGAGGATGTGGTCTATGAGGGGTACGGTCCAGGAGGGATAGCGATCTTGGTGCAAACATTGACCGAGAATCGAAACCGCACCGTCGCTGAGGTTCGTCACGCCTTTACCAAGTACGGCGGGAGTCTCGGCAGCACGAACTCCGTTGCCTATCAATTTCAGGAGCGGGGTGTATTCACCATTGCTCGTGAGCTGGTCTCCGAAGAGGAGCTTTTCGAGTGTATCATCGAAGCCGGTGCAGAAGACCTCAAGGAAGACGGTGATGTGTGGGAGGTTCAGTGTGATCCGACCCAATTTGGCGCGGTAAGAGATGCGATCGAGCAGCTCGGGCATGAGTTTGAGGGGGAACTCATCCCTATCCCCGACAACTCCATTCAGGTGAGTGGGAAGGAGGCCGAGAGTCTGCTGAAGTTGTTGGAGGTCCTCGAGGATCTCGATGATGTGCAGCGGGTGGTCGCAAATTTTGAGCTTGATGAAGGCGAGCTTGAGCGGATCTCGGCGGCGTGACGCAACAGGAGATGAGGGGATGATTGGTCGACTACGAGGCACCATTGTAGAGCGAGATGCGAGTGGCGTGGTACTCGACGTCAACGGAGTCGGATACACCGTTCACTGCCCGCAATCAACGCTCGATGCCCTGTTGGTGAACAGTGAGGCAACGCTTACGATCCATACCGAGATGAAGGAGTCTGAGATCCGACTCTACGGATTCTCTGAAAAGCTTGAGCAACAGCTCTTTCAATTTCTTCTGCAGGTAAATGGAGTAGGCCCAAAGAGCGCCCTTGAAGTGCTCTCTTCCATGCCTGCGGCAGAGCTCATTCGGGTGCTCGGGAGCGGTGACGCGGCAAAGATCCAGCGAGCGAAGGGGATCGGCAAGAAAACTGCGGGGCGAATTGTGCTCGAGCTGAAAGATAAGGTCGCTTCATATGCGCTCACCTCTTCTCATCTCACCGAACAGATTGAAGTGATCAGAGATATTCGTGGCGCAGGTGGTGACCGTCGTGCTGAGACTCGGAACGATGCGACACTCGCCCTTCTTTCTCTCGGATTTTCGCGAGCGGACGCTGAAGGGGCAGTAGAGAAGGTTTTTAAAGAGTCTCCCCATTTTACTGATGCGGGTGATGTGGTGAAGGCTGGATTGTCGTATCTTTAGGTAGGGTAAGGGGAGAGTCCGTTGGCAGATGAGGGTGATGACAGGAGTAAAAAGGGAGAGAACGCGGGTCTTCGCGATGAGTTAGAGATCTGGGGAGATTGGGGTGATATTCCAGCCGCGCACGACTCCTCGTCTGCTGGGGAAGTCGTGCAGAGAAGTGAGCTAAGGGACCCACATGAGCAAGCGGATGAGGAAGGACACCTCTCTTCGCTTCGGCCTGATGGGTTTGAGAGCTACATTGGGCAGGAGACCGTCAAGGAGAACCTGAAGATCGCCTGTAATGCCGCGGGTGTTCGGATTGAGGCCCTCGATCACGTCTTGCTTCACGGACCGCCAGGCCTTGGAAAAACCTCTCTGGCACGTATCCTTGCCTCTGAGCTTGGAGTCGGGTTTAAAGCGACTTCGGGTCCGGTGATAGAAAAGCCCGGAGATTTGGCGGCCATCCTCACTGCACTCTCTGAGCGGGATGTGCTTTTTATCGATGAGATTCACCGGCTTCCACGGGTGGTGGAGGAAGTACTCTATCCTGCTATGGAAGATTTCGAGCTTGATATTCTGATCGGGCAGGGGCCGTCAGCAAAATCAGTGCGGATCGATCTGAAGCCCTTTACCCTGGTCGGTGCGACGACACGAACAGGCCTCCTGACCTCTCCTTTGCGTGACCGGTTTGGGATCGCCCTACGGCTCTCATTTTACTCCGAAGATCAACTCGCAGAGATCGTGAAGCGTTCCGCCTCTATCCTTGAGATCGCCATTGAAGAATCAGCCGCCCTCGCAATCGGAGCGCGGTCGCGGGGAACACCACGCATCGCGAATCGCTTGTTGAAGCGGGTACGAGATTTCGTACAGTATCGGGGATCTGACTGCATCACGAGTGCACTGACTGATGAAGCTCTTGCTCGGCTGCACGTAGATGATCACGGACTTGATGATATGGATCGGCTAATCCTCACGACGATCGTTGATAAATTTGGAGGGGGACCGGTGGGGATCGATACGATCGCGGCCGCGATCGGGGAAGAGCGGAACACCCTTGAAGATGTCTACGAACCGTTTCTGTTGCAGTGCGGCTTTATCGCTCGTACGAAGCGGGGGCGGGAGGTCACTCCGCTGGGGTACTCGCACATTGGAAGAGAACCGATCTCACCCCCTGGTCGCCCTGTTTCTCAGAATCTAGGGCTTTTCTCGGAGGAAAACGGATGATTTTCCGACAGAGCTTCGTTCTTGTTCTCGGCATTTTTCTCCTGGTATATCCTGCCTTCAGCTCTGCAGAAGAAGAAGCGAGAATAACTGTCCAGTGGTCTCCTCGGCCAGCAGGGCTTTCGCTCTTTCGAGATCGTTCGTTTTCTGTGCTTTTTCCGCTGAGTACGCGAGAAACACGGGAGTGTATTGATGCCGGCCTTGAGCTAGAGCACCGGTTCCTCTTTCGGCTCTGTCGTCAGGTGAACGGTTTTACGACTGACTGTCGTACGACGAAGCGCGTGGTGCATAACCTCTCTTATGATCCGATTCAGGACGCGTATCGCATTATGAAAGATCGTCTCGATGATCAAGAGGATCCCACCCTTTCATCGCACCGAGTCTTCGATGATTCGCTCGGCGAAGCTTCTCTCGTCCGAGAGCTTCCGATTTGGTATGTTCTCGACTCACAAGAAGACGATCCCCCGCTCCTTGGAAATGGAAATTGGAGTATCGGAATGCGGGTAAGAACAACCTGTAAGGGCGAGATGCGGGAGTTCCTCGCTGACCTCTCTTATTTTGTCTCCTTTGGAATCATCGACATCTATGGGACTGACTCAGGCTGTGAGTACTTTCGCCTGGTGGAATGAATGATGCACGAGCACTCCCCGGAAGTATAGTGTGAGCTGAAGGGCGAGATGGTTTCATCACGAAAAAAATTTCTCGTATGGTGGTTTCGTTCTGGGATCGCGATTCGTCTTGCACTCTTCTTTGCCGTAAGTGCACTCCTTTTTGCCCTGGTATACTGGCAACGTCCTGATGGAGAGGGAACCTATCTCCCCACAAATATCGCCGTTTTCAGTTTAGTGAACCTGAATATTGCGATTCTTTTCGTGCTTATATTTTTGGTAGGAAGAAACTTCTACCAACTTATCTTTGACCGAAAGCGGAAGATTCTTGGTTCACACCTGCGCTTTCGCCTCGTCAGTGCCATTGTCGGTTTGACGGCGATCCCCGCGGTGCTCCTCATTGCGGTTTCGAGCGGGCTGTTGAACCGAGCCATAGATGGCTGGTTTAGCTCTCCGGCAGAAGCCTCGGTTGAAGCAGCGAAAGATATCGCCCGTTTTCATTTCCAATCACTCGAGCAACGAACGGCTCAGATCGCTCGTTCCCTCAGTGAGGAGGTGCAGTCAAAACAGTTGGTGATCTCACGGGTGGAAGATTTGAAAGGCCTGCTCGAGAGTCGTCGAGTTGCTGAAACTCTCTATGCCATCGAAATTTTTCGGAATAAGGAAGTGTCGCTGGTAAAAGTGGAGAACGCGACGGCATCGATCACCTTTTTCTCTCCACCGCCTCCCCGTGAAGAGTCCTTCGAAAGGGCATTTTCGGGAGAAGCGCACGTCGTTGTTCAGGAAACCCCGTCGAGTCAGTTTATCCGGGCTTTTCAACCGCTTATTCTCGGGAAGGAAGAAGTCGTGCTCGTCGTGACTCACCGAGTTCGTTCCGAGATGACCCTTGCGCTTTCGTCGATTCGGCAGTCCTACCAAGAGTATCGACAGCTCACCCATTTTAAGAACCCGTTGCGGTCGACCTACATCCTGACCCTCTACATGATTGCGGGTCTGGTGCTCTTCGCAGCGATGTGGCTTGGAATTCAGATCGCTAAACAGCTAACCGTTCCCATTCAACGCCTCTCTGAGGGGATGCGCGAGGTAGCCAAAGGAAATTTTCGGATGCAGGTTCATCACCGCGGTGATGACGAGATCGCTTTCCTCACCCGGAATTTTAATCAGATGACGAATCAATTGCGAGAGTCGACCGAGCAAGCAGAGAGTCGTCGGGTATACCTCGAGACAGTGCTGGAGAACTTGGCCGTAGGAGTGATCGTAATCGATCCGATGGCCCGTATCTCTGCGGTAAACAGTGCGGTATTGCGGATGCTCAGTAAGCAACGCGATAGCATCTCTTATGAAGGGGCGCTTGTTGAGACCTTTCTCCCGATTCAGATCTGGAGGGAGGTGAAAGAGCTGCTCCATGTCGAGGAGTCTGGGGATGATCGCAAGAGAGGATCTACGAGTGCTCGGCTTCAAGAACGAGAGGTGGTGTTTTCTCTTGATGGTCGTGAAAAGCGGATGCTCTGTACCGCTGGTATCCTCCGAACCCGAGACCAGAACCTCCTCGGGAGTGTTCTCTTGCTCGATGATGTGACCGCCCTCAGTGAAGCGCAACGACTCGCGGCGTGGCGTGAAGCTGCTCGTCGTATCGCCCATGAGATTAAGAACCCTCTTACTCCTATTAAGCTTGCCGCGCAGCGACTCAAGAAGATGTTTTCGGTAGATGAGGAGGGTGGAAGGGGAGTGCACGATGCGACCACCACGATTATCGAGCATGTTGATTCCATTCAACGGCTGACCGATGAATTCTCTCGTTTTGCTCGGATGCCGATGTTGCACCTCGAGACGACCGATATGAAGACCCTCGTACAGGAGGCCGTACTCTCCTATATTGAAGAGGGCTCGCGCATCTCGTTTCAGAGCATCATTGATGACGATGTTCCACCGCTGGAGGTTGATGCTGAGCAGATCCGTCGTCTTTTGATGAATCTCATTGAGAACGCGGTGAAGGCACTTGAGGAGGATGTCGAGCAGCAGCAGAACGAAAGCCCACGGATCGTTGTAAGGCTTTCTGTCGAGAAAACTGATGGTGAGGTCTTACTTGAAGTTCGTGATAACGGCCCTGGTATCCCTGATCATGAGAAGATGCAGGTATTTCAGCCGTATTTTACAAAAAGGAGTGGAGGAACCGGACTCGGGCTTGCTATCGTCTCTTCTATTGTCGCCGAACATCACGGCGATATACGAGTGGTCGATCTGAACCCTCGTGGAACGCGGGTTATCGTCTCGTTTCCGATCTTCGGGAGAGAGAGCACCCAACGAAAGTTAGAACTCTCTTGGAAAGAAGACTGATGAGCATACCCACCGAGACCCTTTCACGATTTATCCTCCGTTCCGAAGCTGAGCATCCAGAGGCAACTGGAGAGCTCAGTGACCTGCTGACGAGCATCGGCGTCGGGGTGAAGATGATCGGGCATCTCGTAGCGAGCGCCGGATTTTCTGGAGTGCACGGCTATACCGGAAGGAAGAATGTGCAGGGGGAGCAGACCCATCAGCTTGACGAAGATGCTGACGAGATCTTGGTTGACCTCCTCGGTTCCTCAGGGCATTTCGGCTCACTCGTCTCAGAAGAACGCGATGGAGTACTTGAAACAGAGGCGGTACGGAACGGAGCAAAATATGTGGTCGCCTTTGATCCGCTTGATGGTTCCAGCAATATTGGCTCAAACATTCCGGTGGGGACGATCTTTACGATCTTTCGGGTGCGAGATGACGAGCGGGGTGCAACACAGGAGGACTTTTTACAGCAGGGAAGAGAAGTCGTCGCTGCTGGTTATTCCGTGTACGGTGCAAAGACTTCGTTCGTATACTCAGCGGGAAATGGAGTTCACGGTTTTACCCTCGATCGAACGATCGGTGAATTTGTCCTTACCGAGGAAAGTATGAAGATGCCGAAGCGGGGTAGTATATATAGCGTGAACGAAGGGTATTGGGAGAAGTGGAGTGAGAAGCTTCAGGCCTTCATCTCGTCACTCCGATCACAGGCGAACCGGATGGGGTACGCTTATACTGGGAGATACGTCGGATCGCTCGTTGCTGACTTTGACAGAACTCTCCGCAAAGGAGGAATCTTTCTGCACCCTGGAAACGTGGAGCGTCCGGGAGGAAAACTTCGCCTGCTCTATGAGTGCATCCCCCTTGCTTTTATCGCGCAACAAGCCGATGGATGTGCTTCCGATGGACCAACGGAGATACTCGACATTCTTCCGAACGACATACACGAGCGATGCCCCTTTATCGTCGGTGGAGAGGAGGAGAGTCAGTGGTTCCGGGAAGAGTTTTCTGACTGTCCCTGTAGATAACGCCGTGTCGACAGCGCTGTTCCGGTAGCAGCTTATGCCACCCTATGCAGCGATCCTTTACGCTTCTGTAAAGGCCTTCTCAATACTTCGAAGCGCCTTCTTTCCTTCGGTCGTGATCTTCCAGATCCGAGAAGTGAAATCTCCTTCTGGATACGGAGAAACAAGCTTTTGACCTTCGAGGATAAAGAGAATTCGTTGGATCTCTTTCTCGTCTTCGAGCTTCGTGGTTTCGATGATCTCTTCAATCTGGAGATGAAGCTGGGTCGTTCTCTCGCCATCCTTGGTCTGCGCAGCAGCCATGGAACGGAGAACCAGGATCTGGTTCATGTGCGACTCTGTAAGTTTCCTTACCGGGGCACGGGTCTTTCCCTTCTCTGAACTTTCATCACCTGTACCACCAATACCGACCGCCATGCTCTTCTCCTTGCTCAAGCGGGCGCCGTCCTCCAAAAACGCGCCCCTCCGGCTATCCTACCGCATCCGGCATGCTAACATAGCCCCCTGGGAAGCAAAAGAGTGGGATCGCCGAGCAAATAGCCTCTCGTCCTGAGAAAGCTACTCTCCGAGCTGCTGTTCTACCAGTTTTGTGTATTCTTCTTCGAGGTCGTCGTGTTGTTCTCGGAGCATTTTTAACCGTTCGTTGACCGACTCGTACTCGGTAATGAGAGTTCTTAAGTTCTCACCCGCAGCGCTGAGTGCCTCATTAAGGGCATCGAGTTGGCTCCTCTGGTCATCGGTGAGGGTGAGGTCGCTCATGATCGACTCGAGATTCTTCATCGATTGAGCAAGTTTTTGCTCCAGAGCGATAGATTCGCTCGAGTTGTCCTGATAGCTCGTCAGGAGCTCCTCAAGCTTAATCTCATCTTCTTCTTTGGAAGACTTGAGCTCCTGTTGGTGGGCTTCTTTCTCCTCGACCTGTTGTTGGGAGGAATCGAGGTTCCCCTCCAGCGAGACCAGGGATTCCTTCTCCTTCGCCAGATCCTCTTCAAGTTGGGGAATCTGTCCGTGAATCGACTCGTACTGCGCCTGAGAGCAGTATCCATCCTTATATCGGAGTAACTCCTGAGCCCGAGATTCCTTCTCCTGAATCTCCTCCAAGAGTCGAGCGCTCTCCTGCCCGATACTCGAAGCTGCCCGATTAGAAACCACGTGATACGTGCCATACACCGCCCCGGCCGAGAGACCCGCCACCAGTACTGACACAATCGCAAACAACATCCGCGTTCCTCCGCTCACCCTACCCGAGCAATATCGCACACTCCTCCACCCCCCTCCATCCCCGAAAACCTAAAGGGTGTCGGACACCCCGCACCCCTAAGTTATTGAAAACAGGTGGAGCAAAAGGTACGGGTGTCAGACACCCTTTAGGTTTTCGGGGTGATTTTGATGAGGGGGATTGGGCGGAGGGGGCCGGTGATGATGGTGGTGAAGGGCTGATCTGGGCCGGTGATCTTTCCACTGCTGAAGAGTTTGATGGGGTCTTCGAGGAGGCGGAAACCGGGCTTCTTGAGGGTTCCGGTGAAGTTCAGGTCGAGGTGGTGAGGGGAGCGGAGGAGGGTGGTTCCGCTGCCGCTGAGTTCGCCGAGGTTCGAGAGGAGTTTTGCCTCTTCAATGATGAGTTGCTCATCGTTTTCGGCAGTGAGAGGGGGCTCTCCTGGGGCAGAGGCGCCTCTGGCGAGCGGGGCGGTGCGAAGTGAGAGTTGGAGGGAGGTCTCGGAGAGGCGCGGGATGCTCACTTCGAGGGGGAGCCCGAGGAGTGCCGGTGGAAGTGAGGAGGGCCGCGGTTTCGAGATATCGCTGAGCGCGATGGTGAGGTTTTTTACCGATCGGAGTGAGCCATCTCGACGGAAGGCGAGGTCGGTCAGCTCGGTATTCAGGATGCCCCCCTGAAAGCCAAGCCCTTGAAAGAATGGAAAGCGGTGAAGCTCCGTGCCGACGAGGGAGAGTGAGATGGTGTCCTCGTTGGGCTGCCATAAGAGGGAGAGGTCTCCCTGTAGCCATCGCCCGGTTACCTTGAGCGTCACTCTTCCACGGAGCAGGTCACTGAAGAGGGGGACGATCCGTACCTCCTTCAGAGAGAGCCCAAAGAGAGAGCTCTTTGGGCGGACGAGGAGCTCTCGGGTTCGGAGGCCGATAAAGGCGAGGTCGGGATCGCGTACGGAGACAAAGACGGTTGTGGTGTCGATCTGACGGAGCAGCGCTTTCGTAATGAGGTTCGCATAGGTGCTACTCGGAACGAGAGAGAAGCCGAGGACGATAGCGATGAGAAAGAAGATGAGAATTTTTTTGGCAAAAAATCTTTTCATGGAATCAGAATTCTCTCTTCTTTAACTCCGTCGAGCTACGAGGTCGAGGCTTACTTCGGCTCGCAAACTATTCCCTCGCGAGGTGAGGTTCACTTTCGAGATAATGGCAGGCTTTTCCTCATCTGAAGAGAGCTCTTTCAGGAATTGGGAGAGCTCTTCCGGGGTGATCTGACGGAAGATCACGGTGAAGGAGAGTCTCGTAAATTGGTTTCCGATAGCGTTCTCACTGCCTCGATTAATCTCAAACCGTGATTCGATCTTTGCCTTTCTCTCGATGACACTTTCAAGGTGGGCGAGCATCGCCGATTGTGCCCCGGCCTGGGCGAACTGTTGTTGTGCCAGGAGGCGTTTTGCTTCGAGCTGATTGAACTCGGCGAGCTGAGAAGAAGCGGTTCGGAGGTCGCTTTCAATGGCAGAGAGTCTGCTCTCTTGCTCCTCGAAGACTTCACCGATGGAGGTGGCGATCATGTCAACGATGATAAAAAGCAGGACGAAAAGAGCGGCTCCCATGAGATACTGCTCTCGGCTCTCACGTTCGGCAAACCAAGAGGTGATCCCAGACGCTATCTGGGAGAGGGATGCCCGGCGTGGCGCTCCGTTTGTTCGAGCCGAGAGTTTCTCGGGGACGAATTTTTTGAGGTCGGTAAGAGAGAAGCTCATGAGAGGCCACACTCCTTCTTCAGGAGAAGATCGAAGTTCTGCTGCCCCATCCGACCACCCCCTCCAGTATCAAGAGAGACATCGCAATAGACTCTTCCCTTCTTCATCGCGCCTTCGATCTGCTCCGCATCAGTATAAGAGGCCGTGGTCCCTTCGAGTACGGTTTTCTCCCGCAAAATATTCACCCGCCGGAGTTTGAGGCTTTTAAATTTCTTCAGTCGGTCAAGAAGGAGCGCCAGCTCCTTGTCGGGAGAGATCTTTCCCCCGGTCCCCAGCTGTTGGAGGGTTTCCTGCGATTGCGAGAGCTTCTGCCGAACGGCGAAGAGCTCTCTCCCCTCCGGAATCACCGTATCGGGAAAGGCCTGTCGCACGGCAGCACGGAGTCCGTCATGGAGCGAGGCAATTCGTTGTTCTCGAGCAAAGTATTGGAGAGGGATAAGCGCAGCAAAAACGAGTATGAGGAGGATCGCGGGTTTGATGAGAGGTCCGATCCCTTCAGCGAGGTTTCTCAACTCCGGACGAAAGAGGTATCTCCCCGTTCGGTAGTTCGGCGTCAACGTAGCGGTTTCTTCTTTGGTGACAGCAGTTGCTCCAAGCGTTGCTAGGCCTGAGCGAAAATTGTCTTCAAGGTGGAGGAAGGAGCTTGTTGGGAGGATATCTTCATAGGAGAGCACCTCCGAGGGCCGCATCAGCTGTTCTCGGTTCCACTCCTGGAAGTTCATCTCTTCTCCGATAAAATAGATCCGCTCCAGCGGGTGTTCGAGGCGTTCTTCTACGGAAGCGATCCAGCTATTGAGGAGACTCTTGCCAACAAAGTCTGCGGATGGTTCTGTTTTCGGGAGGGTAAAATAGGCAACCGATTGGCCCTCAACCAGCGCGGCGATGGAGTAGTGCGTTTCGCCGGAAAACACAAAGAGGGCACTCTGAGCGACGTACTTCGGATAGAGTCCGTGACACGTTTCTGCCAACGCGGCTGGTATGGTGAGAATCGAGGGTTCAAACTTCCACTGCTTGCAGGTTCGGAGGAGCTCACTGATCAGTTCCTCGGGATACAGGTCCATCTGAACGTCAAAGAGTTCAGAAGAGAGCTTTCGCACTGGTCGTGCGTGACAGTGGAACGGGGACACCGGAAAGGGGAGTCTGTCCTGCGCTTCGAGGGGAGCTATCCGATTGAGGCTCGAGCGGTGAGAGAAGGGAAGCTTCAGTGAGAGGTTGATCGCCTGGTGGGGGGGGAGAATAATCAGCGACTCATCCCACGCTTTCCCGGGAAGTCGCAAGAGGAGTTGTTTAATTGGAAAGAGTCCACCTTCTCGATCTTCTTCCTGGACTTCGCCTCCTCCACCTTGCTCGCTCGGTGGGGCTTCTTCTTGATTCTCTCGAGAATTGTCAGGGAGCGTTCCGCTACCGAACCACCGCTGCCACCACGTCGATGCCTCAAGCGCAAACTCTTCTTGAACAACGATATCAGTGCCTGTTCCTTGGGTGAGGACTACCTGGAGAACGGGGTGGGTGGCGTCAATGCTGAGTATTGATTCTGCTTCCATGAAGGTGAGGTGTCAGGGGTTTCAGATCGTCATGCTCGATGCGAGCTTTGATGATACTGTGCTGCTCCGAAAGATGCCAGCAGCCAATTCTTGCTTTCGTAGTCTTCTACCGTCGCCTCCCTCTCACCCATCGCATCGGCACGGTGGCTCGTATCCGAGCGGGCTTTCCGTTTGGACTCCGTACCGAGAGAGTGAATCGGAGGAGTGCCGGGAGGTCTCTCCGCTCTTCGTCGCCCCATTCCCTCGTCCAGACCCCTTCTCGGAGGTCAAAGTACTCGATCTGCAGCCCTTCCGCAAAATCGAGCAGGGGAAAACGGAGGGCTTCCGCATACGCCTGTTCATACGGCCGCTTGTACGGGACCTCCTCACGAATCAGTGAGTAGACGGGGTACTCTTCTTGGGGCGCTCTCTCTGGGTCTTCCCGGAGGGAGTAGGTGATCTGTACGAGCCCACTGTTGCTCCTGCGATCTTCCAGAAACTGTTGCCCAGCACTGATCGCCACAAAGGTTACGGAGTCTCCTGGTTGGCCATTTGGCATCGTGCCCTGCTTCCCGAGCAGATTTTCCCTGGATGAAAAACGTTGCTTGAGGTTGTCTGCCGGAGGGAGTCGAGGAAGATTCGGATAGGCGAGCTGGAACTCTCGGGTGAGTCGACGCATGAGGACGAGCTCCAGCCGTTCGATCTCCTGATCATTCTCGATCGCCTTTTTCGAACGGAGGATGCTCTCGATAGAGGAGTAGGAGAGGGTGACCATCACCGAGAGGATGCCGATGGCGAGCAGTACCTCGATCAGGGTGAAGCCACGGTCTTCGAGCGGTGGGGAAGCTGGTGGAGTCTTACTCATCAGCATCGTCCTCTTCGTTCTGGTTTGAGAGCTCATCCTCATCAAACGGAATAAAGAGCACGAGTTGGAGCGACTCTGGTTGTCGTTCTCCCCAGGTGATGAGGAGCTCTACCCGTTTCATGGCCCGCTCATCGACACTGGGAATTCCCCAGTACTCGACGAAGAGCTGTGTGCGGTACTCGGCGATCGGTTGCAGTGAGCGATCTTCTTCCACCTCGCTTCCGGGGAGGAGTCCTCCGAGGATGTCTTGGGGGGTTCCCTCGTAGCTCCCGGTATCAAGAGGATCGCCCGAAGACTCCCGGGCTTCGACTGCACTGAAGATCTCACGGGCAAACACCATCGCCTCCCGTTGTTGTCGTTCTACCACCGTCCGCTCAACGAGTGCCGATTGCAGGCCGAGGATCACCACGAGCGCACCACCGAGGATCGCCAGTGCGATCGTGACCTCAAGAAAGGTAAACCCTGCGGTGTCGGAATGTGCTCTCGATCGGTCCGTCATCGTGCACCGTCCTCGCGATTTCCGAAGGTCCACTCGTAGTCTCTCCACTCTGGGTAGGTGGAGGTGAGCCCGGTGAAGGGGTTGTTCACCAGGGTCATCTCTTGCACTCCCCCGAGTTGGAGGTGGAGAACGATAAACTCTGCAAAACCACGGGGTGAGAACCTCATCCGAACCCGTTGCTCTTCTCCTCGCCGAACCCATCCCTGGGGGGTGTAGATCGCCTCAAGGGTCAGTCCTTCGGGGAGTGGGCGTGGCATTCCGAGGGAGGGAAAATCTGGCGGTGGGATCACCGTGTAGGTCTCTCCGGAAGAGGGGTTCACAAAGGCGTTTAGCTCGAGAGAGATATTCCCCGCGTCCGCAGCGATCTCTCGGAAACGATCATCAGCCCCCGGCTCGGGGCGGAGTGCTCCCACCGTATAGGTGGAGCGTTCGAGATCGAACTCAATCTGGTAGAAGGTCTGATCTGCCACCGCCTGATGGAAGAGAAAGCGCATCGTTTCGTTCAGCTCCCGAAGCGCCGCCTGCCGTTTCCAGAGTCGAGCGGACGAGGTGTTTCGCACCCCAAAGACGAGGAGGGCACCGACCACTGCGATCACGAGCATCAGCTCAATCAGGGTAAAGCCAGATGAGCGAGCGAGAGTGGAGTCGTGTTTACGGCCCCTGAATATTAAAATCAAAGTTCACCCCTTCTCCACCCGGTCGCCCATCGGCCCCGAGGCTCGTAATTCGAAAGGTTCGACCAGACCCTTCCACGGTGTAGGTAAAGGGGTTCCCCCACGCATCTTCAAGGGCGGGATCATCGTGATCCAGGAGCGGGATGCACCCCTGTCCGGTTACTTCGTTACACTGCGAGAGATCGGTCAGAGTTCCGGGCAGTCGGTTGTAGTTCAACTTGTACTCCCCGATCTTCTGAGAGAGCGTTTTCATCTTCATCTCATTAATCCGAGCCTTGGCCCGTTCTCCCGAGGCAAAGATCTTTCCGAAGAGAAACGTTCCGATCAACCCGATGATCACGAGGACCACCATGATCTCTACCAGGGTAAACCCATTTTCCCGGCGGTGACGAGCGGAGCGCTCCGCTCCCAGTGGGGTGCCATTCTCGAGGGACTCTCTTCTCTTTGGTCGTTCCATTCGTTTCTCTCTCGCTTCCATGGTGAATGCTTTCACTATACCGGAGACCCTCCCGGTTCCACCAGGGGGCCATCCACACTTGCCTCAGATGGAGACCACATTGATCAGCTCCGTCATCGGGAGGAGCACGGAGACCACGATCAATAACACGATCATCCCAACGGTCACCATGAGGAGCGGTTCCAGGAGGGAGGTGAGTCCATCAAGGGTAGAGCTCACTTCGTTATCATAGGTCTTTGCGGCCTTCTCGAGCATATTCTCGAGGTCGCCGCTCTTCTCTCCGATCGCGATCATCCGGCTCAACATCGTGGGAAGCAGATTGTGCCGCATAATCTCTCGGCTCAGGTTCTTCCCCTCCCGAACTCCCTCTCGGGCCTCATCGAGAAGGTTCACGATATGCACATTGCCGATGATGTTCTTCGTGATCTCCAGCGCCTTCAAGAGCTCAACACCGCTCCCGAGGAGGGCCGAGAGGGTGCTTGCAATTCGCGCAGTGATGACCTTGATATACACCGAGCCCACGAGGGGCAGCTTGAGGAGGAGTCGATCAACGACGGCGCGTCCGTGGGGAAGGGCGTAGTACCGTGCCGCGGCAACGGCGAGGGCTATTCCAACGAGGAGAAGGAGCCACCAGTAGCCGATCAGGAAGTCAGAGCTCGCGATCACGATCTGGGTCGGCAGGGGGAGGGCGAGCCCCTGCTTGACGAAGATCTCAACGATTCGCGGGATCACCCCGATCATCAACCCGAGGATAACGAGTCCGCACACCACGAGCATCACCACCGGATAGGTGAGGGCAGAGAACACCTTCCCGCGGAGGGCGAGCTGCCCTTCGAGGTATTCGGCGAGCTTTTCGAGCACCTCATCGAGGGTTCCCGAGGCCTCACCGGCGGCAACGAGATTGATATAGAGTCGGGGAAAGGTCTTTGGATGGGCCTGGAGACTCTTTGCGAGCGACTCCCCCTCCTGGACCTGTTCCCGCACGAGTACGAGTACTCGCTGCATCACCTGAGAGTCTGATTGTTCTCCGAGCGCCTGCAGGGCGCTCACGAGGGGCAGCCCAGCGGTCACGAGGGTGGCGAACTGCCGAGTCATCAGGGTGAGCTCCTTCAGTCCCACCCGGTCGGACTTCAGGTACTTCATCACATTCTGAGTGCGATCTTCAGGAGAAGAGCTCGTCTCTTTCAGAGAGGTCGGAAAGAGCTGTTCCTTCCGGAGCCGCTGACGAGCCACCCGCTCGTTCTCGGCATCAACCCGTCCCTTCACCTCTCGCCCCGACCCGTTAATGGCAAGGTATTCGTATACCGGCATATGAGCCCTCCTCGCCTCAGTTTATGAAGCTTCCGACGAGATCACCAGCGGCCATTTCCTCTCTGTCCAGCAAGAGATGCTAGACCTCTGAGAGTTGGGAACGAGGCGCCGCTGTATATACGGTGATTGCATAAAAGACCACCATATTCGAGGTGTTAGCCAAGCTTTCAGGTCGCTCACGAAAAACTATGCGACATCTCATCTGAGCTCGTGAATATCAAGGTGATCGAGGTCTACCTGTTTTTTTTGGAGTTGTTGGTATGATGCCTAATCCTCAAGTCAATCAAGGAATACAGTCTCATATTAGCGCTGTTGCACGCCTTTCTCCCTCTGGTGATGCAGATAAGACCATTGGTCAGGTGTTCAGCGAGGATGTTCACGAGGCTCACAAGAAGTCTTCACGAAGGGTTGACACCCTTCTCTCCTATCGAGGGGACGAAGATCTCATGACACGAGCGAAAAAGGCGGTAGGGCGGATCGGTAAGACCTTTGAGCAGTCAAAAGATTATAGACATCAAACTTACGGGTACTATGTGCTGGCGCTTGCGAAGGGCGATTTGGAAAAAGCGGTATCACTGCGAAAGGAGCTTACTGAGTTTGCAGCAGGAGATGATGCGGTAGCCGATGCCTACGAGCACTCCGTGACCGGTCTTGCGCAGCGGCTCGTGTATGGCCGCCAAACGGTGGAGGGAGGAGAGGTCGCTTTGCAGTTGATCGCTGCATTGAAGGACCCCATCTGCGCTCGCGCAACTCGGGATACATTAAACGGCCAGTGGCCGAAGTTTCTCCGGGGTGAAGTGAACGTCCTGCGGGCTGATGATAGTGAACTGCGAAACGCGCTGATGGAAACGCGAAAAGAGGATCTCGAACAGGGCGAAGGGCACCCTCGGCAGCGATACGAGGCCGCACTCCACGGCATGCTTCGAGCAGGAGAGTGGCCGGTTGTGGATCATGTTAGGCCAAATGCCGAAGATCGAGCGGTCTACTGGATCGCTCAAGCCGCACATGGTCGACCGCTTGCAGCAGGGTTTGATACGTCTTTGACCATGAACGATCGGCACTTCCATAGCGCCGTCGCAGAGCAGTTGGAGGCAAAATTGGCAGCTATCGTTGCGGGGAGGACAACTCGGGCAGATGGCGATATGGCTGAACTCTTTACCAAAGCTGGGCCGATACTCCAGCAGGCCTTTCTCGCTCGGCAAAGAGGCACTCAGCCGCTTGATGTCTTCAAAGAATCAATGACAGCAGCCCTGCTCTCTGATGATTCGGCTGTTCACGATGTGGTGGGTGCCATATACGACCACGCCCTCAAGGGGAAAGAGGTGCTCGAAGCATCTTTTGAGCGATCCTTCACGGCGGCAGTCAAAACGATTTCAGATTCAGACCCGAAGAAAGTGCTAGACATTCTTGAGACGTTTCCGGAGCTCCAGGATACCGAAGCGGGAAAGTCCGCCGTTACGAACCTCTGTGTTGATGGCGCAGTCGATAACCTTTCGGCGGATGCAATGAAGACGCTTCTTGTGGAGTATGGCGATATGCTGAAAGAGTACTTCGGTCCTCAATACGAGCAAAGACTGTTGCGCAGCGCAGCGAGGCGGTTCGATCGGAATGACCTCCAAGAGATTCGTCGGACCATCAATCCAAAGCCGTCGCTCAGTGATCGGCTCGTAGATCTTGCGAGAGATCTGAGCCGGCCGATCCTTTCGAGATTGAATCCAGAATAGCCTCGTGGTTCCCTATACCGATAGTGATGTATTTCAATCGCTACGTAATTTTTGAAGAACGTTATAGTCGGATGTTATCGCGGCCTTTCTGGGGACTGAGCAAACGAAACGGCAGCTTACCTCTTAAGAAAGTGTGATATTCGTTCCTTCCATCCATCTGGATCACGGCGGTAGTGAAAGATTCCGATAACTCGGACTGACTCTTCTTCTATGGTATAGAAAAGTGCAAATGGAAATCGACGAATCGGAGCCCTTCGAAAATCGCCGTATATTTCGTAGTAGGCCTCAGGAAATCTCTCCAAAAGCGAGAAGGTCGCTTCCGCCGACGCTAATAGCTCTAATCCAAGGCCTTCTTGTTGGCTCTCGTACCAATCAAAGGCAGCAACTAAATCTGCTCGCGCCTCCGGCTCTACGCGAACTTTGAAGCTCACTTCAGTCCTCGAATCTCTTTCAAAACATCGCGCCAGGGGATGGAGATATCAGGTCTTGTCTTGATGGCTTCAATCCGGCGATCAAGTTCTTGCCTCTGAATATCAGTTAAAGCTTCGGGAACGGGAACTTCGGAAACACTATCCCAAAGGTCCTGTGCAAGCCTAATTCTTTCCGCCGGAGCAAGAGATAACCCCTCTGCCAATAACTTGTTTCTCATACCGAAACGATAACATGAGAGGAGAATGCTCAGCAATTTCATTTCGATGTATCGTTCGAAAGTGACGAGGTGGTACTCCCTTGGTTCAAAGAGAGCCTTGGAAATCCGCCAGTATTCCCCTTCGCCATCCCCGGAGGGCATTGATGAGGAGAATCTCTGAGGCGGAGAAGAGATCTTTTTTCGTGAGGCGAGCTTCGGTAATGGTGCCTTCTCGGAGGAGCTTCCGGCGGAGCGTTCCGTTGAGGAGGCCTGAGTCTTGGTGGGGAGTGAGAAGCTTGTCACCTCGTCGGATAACGATATTCGCTCGGTCGGTTTCGGTAATCTCCCCCTCACGGTTCCAGAGTATCGGCTCTTCACCGGCTTCACACTCTTCCCGTGCTGCATCATAAACGGCGCGGTGCGTCGTTTTATGGAAGAGGAAGAGATCGTTTCGTGATACCGGATTTTTTGTGAGCCGAAGGGGGGTGTGCTGAAGTGCCTCCGGAACCGGTGCAACGGTAAGTTTCATCTCTCCATTCGGTGCGAGTTCGAGGCGAACCCGAGCAGTGCTATGTGTGCTCGCAGAAAACTCTCCATGTAAAAGCTCTATCGCGCTCTGACGAGAGAAGAGAAAATGAAAGTAGGAAGCGGAGCCTGAGAGTCGCTCGAGGTGTTCTTCGAGGAGGAAAAAACCCTCCTCCGCACTCCACCGTATCGTTTCGAAGAGTGAGAAGCTCGGCTTCGGAGAGAGGATTGACGCTTTTACCGCGCACTCTTGGTATTCTGCTGCGCTTACGGAGTCAGCGGTAACACCACTTCCCACCCCGAAAGAGATCTCTCCGGTTCTCGGATAACAGACCGCTGTGCGGATCGGAACGGTAAAGAGTGCTTCTCGAGCGGAGACGATTCGCCCAAGTGCCCCGGTATAGATGCCCCGAGGCGTCGGTTCTTCCTTAGCGATGATCTTCATTGTTTCTACTTTCGGTGCGCCGGTAATGGAGGCACATGGGAAAAGGGCCTGGAAGACCTCACTGACGAGAGCATTGCTCCTTCCTTCAACCGTAGAGGTCATCTGCCACAGTGAGGGGTAGCGTTCGGTTTCACAGAGGGAGGAGACCTGAACGGTGCCTGGCTCTGCAATCCGCGAGATGTCATTGCGAATCATATCAACGATCATGATATTTTCGGCTCGCTCTTTCTCGGAAGAGCAGAGCGTACGTCGGACTTCTTCGTCCCGTGCTGTCGTCGGTGCTCGAGGAGCCGTTCCCTTCATCGGACGGGCACGAAGCTCTCCGTCCTTTATGGAAAAGAAAAGCTCTGGTGAGGCGCTACACACCACAAACTCCTCTGTCTCGAGATACGTTCCGTAGCGAGGCCGTTGGGTGCGGAGGAGGTGTGCAAAGAGAGTTCTCGGTGAACAGGAGAGGGAAGCCGAGAGGGGAAAGGTAAAGTTGACCTGATAGGAGTCTCCTTGCGAGAGGTGAGAATGAATCGATTCCATGGCGCGTTCGTACTCTTCCTGTGAGAGAGACGGCTGCCACTTTTCGGGAAGGACTCCATGAGTGCCATCCTCCTCGTCGAGGAATGGTGGAACGGAATCATTCTCCTTCGGAAGCTCTTGAGGTTTTTCGTATATCCCAAACCAGAGCAGCGGGAGTCGGTGATCTCTGTGCTGGGTGGTGTGGGCGGGATCAAAGGCCGAAGCCGCTTCATAGCTCACAAATCCAACGGCCTCCTGCTCCGTTCGATTCACCTGTTCTTCTACTGCTCGAAGAGCAGGAAGAACCTCTCCGATCAGGTCCGTAGTGATGATCTCCCCGCACTCTTCGTAGACGAGCCACTGGTTCTCCGAGGAGAGAGCTGCCAGAGGAGTAGAGCGCTGTGGCTCGGCAGGAGGTCTCTTCATCCTGCTCTTACTCCTGCGGTGGCTTTGGTTGGCGAGAAAAGAGCCGTTTCTGAAACCCCTCGGCCTTCCGTTCAAGAGAGCTTCGGTTTGGTGGCCCGAAATCGAAGTGAATCTGCAGGTCGGCTATCTCTGCACCGTTCTCCACAAAAGAGATAATGCGGGAGTACTCAGTGATCTCCGGGAGATAGATCCGCCCATGGGCAGCGGTAAAGTAGTAGGGCGTTCCACGGAGTTGGAGCTTCTCAAAGAGGTCTTCGTATTGTTCCGGATCTCCAATGGCTTGCAGCTCTCGTACCCGAATAAGTTTCTGTGGAGTGGCCGAGAGGTACCAGTACTCTCCGGAAAAAAAGAGGTCATTCATACTCCCGAGCTCTGGAGGAACGGGATACCGCTCTTCCTCTTCAAAGGAGTCATCGAGGTATCGAACACCGATAACGGCATCCGGTCCCGAGACGAAGTACATGAGGTCTTCGTGTATCGTAAACGAACGAGTATACTTTCCTTCCAGAAAGGGGAGGTGCTTGGTATAGCTCACCTCATACCGACCGTCCGTTCGTGTGATCTTTGCGATCTCTTGCGACTTCGACATGACGACCCAGAACGCTTCTGACTCCTGGTCGTACCGTACTCGGTGAGGCCGAACGCCGAGATTCGTAAACCGTTGAACTTCAAAAAAGGCTCCGTTCTTAAAACGATAAGCCACGACCGCGGAGGATTCCGTATCGTCCACGAGAAAGATCTCACCGTCACTCGCGATGGAGTGCGGCCCGATGACCTGATCGGAGATGACCTTCCATTCGGAGAGATCCCGGGTGAGCTCATCGGACCACAAGACTCGGTGGTGCCAACAGTCGACGAGGAAGTATTTGCCTTGAAGAATGGCGAGTTGGGTGGGGGTGAAGAGTCGGTTCTGCCACGGTGTGGGTTGTTTCGCCGGGATGGCCGAGTACACGGTGAGCACCACGAGAAAGATGAGTACTACGAGCGTCGCCCTGGTGACGAAGGTGTGCATCCTCTCTTCGCGTTGCATGCCGATGTCGCTTCTCTTCACGATATATCTGACTGGCTGACCTCTTCGTGGGTCGCTCTGATCACCTCTTCTGCGGAGGTCACCCCCTGAAGAACCTTCATCGCTCCGTCGAGGCGGAGTGGCTCAAACCCATTTGCCATCGCAGCCGCTCGGATTGAGGAAGAGTCAACCCGTTGCAGGATCAGACTCCTCACGGCTTCGTCGATGACGAGGAGTTCGTGAATCCCGGTTCTTCCGGTGTAGCGGGTCATCTGACACGCTTCACACTCTGCCGTTCCCGGGCGATAGGCGAGGCGAGAGGGGAGCTGTACCGCTTCAAGGCCGAGCTCGTAGATCTCTTCCGGTGAGAGTTCGTACTGTTCTCTACAGTGGGGGCAGAGTCTCCGGACGAGCCGTTGCCCCATCACGGCGAGGAGGCTTGATGATACGAGGAAGGGTTCAATCCCCATATCGATGAGGCGGGTAACAGCACCCGGAGCATCGTTCGTGTGCAGGGTTGAGAGCACGAGGTGACCGGTGAGTGATGCCTGAATGGCGATCTCGGCGGTTTCAACATCTCTGATCTCTCCGAGCATCACCACATCAGGATCTTGTCGGAGGATAGCACGAAGCCCAGAGGCGAAGGTAAAGTCGATCTTCGGGTTTACCTGCATCTGGCCCACGCCATCAACCTGGTACTCGATCGGGTCTTCGACTGTCAGGATGTTGAGCGCCGGAGTGTTAATCGCCGTTAAACACGAATACAAGGTGGTCGTTTTCCCAGAACCGGTAGGACCGGTGAGCAGGAAGATTCCGTTGGGCTTTCGGATCAGGCGGTTGAGGGCATCGAGGTTGTTCTGTCGAATCCCTACCTGTGAGATATCAAGAACGGTTCCCGACTTATCGAGAAGTCGCATGACGACCCGTTCTCCGAACTGGGTGGGGACCGTAGAAACCCGAATATCAACGTCGTTCCCCGCGATCTTCAGACCTATCCGACCATCTTGGGGAAGTCGTTTCTCGGCGATATTTAATCCCGCCATCACCTTAACTCGAGAGATAATCGCTGCGTGGTGGCTATCATCCTGGGTGTCCACGTCGTAGAGAACCCCGTCAATGCGAAAGCGGATCTTGAGGACCTCTTCGTACGGTTCAATGTGAACATCAGAGGCACGCTCGGAGCTCGCCTTAAAGATAATCGCGTTGACGTACCGCATGATCGGAGCGTCATCATCCTCGGCATCGGTCACGTCGATCTTGAGTGCGGCATCAAGTGACTCGTCTGCTTCTCCGTCATCTTCGAGGTCGCTTGATTTTCCGCGCATCAGACGGGTCCGCATCGCGTTGATCGCCTTGGTGATCTCTTCCGGCGAAGAGACCACGATCTCGATCGGCTTTCCGTAGCAGATACTGAGTTGTGAGAGCGCTTCGGAGTTCTTTGGAGCAGAGGTGGCAACCACGATATGACCGTTCTCTGCGGCAATCGGGATTACTTCGTGTTGTCTCGCCCAGGATCCGACGATCCGGTCAAAATCTCCGACGACGAGGTGCTCGGGTGGGTCTGGATCCTCTATTCGCTCCCTCCACTCCAGCCCGAGGGTCTCGGCAAGTTGCTGGAGCGCGAGGTGACCCTCTTCTTCTCCGTTCTCTCTCTCTTCGGTCATATCAGCCCTTCTCCCGATACCAGGGGCCTTTGCCGAAGTTCATGATCTCGAACGGGCTCAACTGATACCACGGAGCCATCTTTTCATCAGCACCGTCCTTGGCCTTGGTTTGAGTGCCCGAGAGTGATTCTACTCGGAGGAGGAAGGCAGAGTCTTTGGGGCCGTAGCGGAGCATTGAACCAACAGAGAGCTCTTCAGCGAGTCGCTTGCCGGTTGGTGGGATCGTAATAGCTGCATATTCGCCGTATGAGAAGGGCGGGCGGAAGCCGTTCTCTGGAGCACTCACCACAGAAAGCACGAGATACTTCGTGCCATCGGTGCTCTGCCGCGCTGTTTTTGGCGCCACAGTTTTTGGCAGTACCGTCCTGCGAGAGGTTGGAGTTGTGGGGGCAGAAGGGGCCGAGAGAGCTGGGCTCTTCTGCGCTTCACTTTTGCTCGCCGTCGGAAGGGGAATGTCCGCTTCGATCTTCAGGAATTGGGGTTGTGAGACCTCACTCTCTTTGTCACCCGGAGAGGACATCTCTTGAGTGGGCGAGGTCGTCTCAGTGGGCTTTTGGGGAATTCCGATCGTCACCCTCCGCTTTGGGGCGTGGATGGTGGAGGGTGGGGGGCCTTCGTACCGTGATGCTTCTACCACGCGATCGATGTTTCTATCGTAGAGCAGCTCTTCGCGGCCGGGATAGGCTTCTGCCTGCTCCATGCCCTCTCGGAAATCATCTCGTTCATCGGTGGTGACCTCTCGGTGATCAAATTGATCTCGGATGATCCGAGCGGTGATAAAGATTAAGAGGTTTGTTCTTCGGGTGCGTTCAGATGAGCTTCGGAAGAGGAATCCGAGTACTGGAACATCCATCAAGAATGGCACCCCGGTATCTACCTCACTGATCTGATCTGACATCAGTCCGCCGATGACGATCATCTGTCCAGATTTTGTAATCGCCGTCGTCTCGCTCGTTCTTACCGTCGTCGTTGGTCCGAGGTCGGAGTTGGCCGAAGTTTCCAGTACCGAGGACACCTCGGTAAAGATATCAAGCCGAACGGTGTCGTTTGAGGAGATCTGAGGGGTGATTCGGAGGGTAATACCAACGTCCTGGCGGTCGACCTGGTTAAAGGTATTGTTCAGGTTATTCGGGTTTGTCGAGGTGCTCGCGAGAAAGGGCACGTTTTGGCCAACAACGATCTCTGCCTGTTGATTGTCGGTCGCCAAGATATTTGGAGAGCTGAGAACGTTCGCCATGGAGTTATTGGCGGCAGCGTTGAGCAGAGCGGTTTGTGAGGGAAGGGTGATTCCTCCGACACTGATCGTTCCAGAGCTTGCGGCGGCGATGGTAAAGTTGGAGAGCGCTGTTGGATCAGCGATCAGATTGGCGAGGTTGCCTGAGAAAGAGCTCTGAGCAAGAAAGCCTCCGTCGTCCCCCCCGCCAGAGGTCTGGAACTCGAAGGCGTCGGTTTGGTTGTCGTCGACCTGTACCTCAAGGAGTACCGCTTCCACCAATACCTGGCGCGGCTTCACATCGAGGTTTTCGAGAAGCTCAACGAGCTTTTCATACCCATCTTTGTCAGAGAAGATGATAAGCGAGTTGGTCGCGGGATCAGAGGTGATCGAAAGGTCGTCACCAAAATTCACCGAGGTTGGGCCGCTTGATCCGGTACCGTTCTCTGAACGGGATCGCCCCGGTGTACGGCTCTGAGAGGCCAGCCGGCTCTGGGTTCGCGAGAACTGTCCTCCTCGTTCTCGGCTATTACGATTCAGGCCGTTCGGATTGTTATCGAAGCTCTGGTTATTTCCTCCGACTCCTCCCTGGCCAGTGAGGCTCGCAAGCACCTCTGCAAGCTCCTCGGAGCTGGCGTGCTGGCACCGGTAGACATAGAAGCGAAAGCCGCTGCGATTCGTTTCGCTATCGAGTTGAGCGACCAGTCCTCTAATGCGAGCCGTGGTATCATCGTCAGCCACCACGATAACGGAATTTGTTCGCTCGTCGGCGATAATCTTTGGGGCGAGCGCTCGTGCAGAGACCGTGGTGGAAGCGGTAGTTGTACTTGTCGCCGCACCTCCAGTTGACTTTCCCGCATTGGAGCGGGTCTCTCGGAGTCGAGCACGGATAGAGCTGAGAGCGGCGCTCCTTGAGTCCGTCCCCACATCGGAAGCTTCGTTTTCTCCGAGGATATCCTGCAGTTTCTCGGCGATGTCGAGTGCATCAGCGTGCTCGATCGGAATAATCGTGAGCTCTCGTCCGCGAGAAGCAACATCGAGGCTGGTGATGAGCTCAAGCACCCGGTCGATGTTGTCTTCAGAGTCGATAATAATGAGGGAATTCGTGCCAGTGTAGGCATTGATTAGCCCGGAGCTCGAGATGAGGGGGGTGAGGATCTGCTTGGCGTCATCCGCATTGATGAACTTGAGGTGAACGAGTCTGGTGATAACGGCCGAGGTTGAATTCGACCCTTCTGTATTATTCGTAACGGTCGGAATAGTCGATTGGATAGCCTCTTTCGAGGGAACGATCTTCCAGAGATTGTCCGCCACTGGAACCGAAGTAAATCCCTTGAGGGCCAGCACGGTATCGAGGATCTTCAGCGACTCTTCTGCTGAGATCTCTTTGGGGAGATAGAGAGAGACCTTGCCCTTTACCCGCTCATCGAGGATGAAGTTTCGCTTCGTCTTTTCGCTAAAGATTCGGATCAGAGCTGAGATGTCAGCGTTCTTCACATTGATGATCGTTCCGTCAGAAGACGTTTCCGTCCGAGTTTCGTTCTTCTGACGACTCGGAGAAGGCGCCGCTTGTGCTGAGGCAGAACTCAAGAGTGCCGCATTTACGGTGAGAGAGAGCACACTCCAAAAGAGGAGGTATGCAGAGAGAGTCGGGAGCAGAATGCGCTTCTGCCGTGAGCCGGATCCGGCGTTCCTCGTGTGGAGATGGTGTGAAGGAGTGCTCAATGTATTGCTCTTATTCGATACGGTAATAGTAGGTCGACGGTTTTCGATTTCGTTCCAGTTGCAAGGTGAGGTTCCGTTCTTCGCGGAGTTGCTCAAAGAGCTTCATCGCCTGACTGAAGTCACCGAGGTTTTTCCCGTTAATCGTTTTCAGAATGTCTCCATTCTTGAGTCCGATCTTGTCGTAGAGGCTTCCCGTCTTAATCGCGAAAAGACGCAACCCAACGGATTTCCCCTCCTTGAAGTATGGTACGGCTCTCGCCTGGGTTAGCAAGAGGGGCAAATTATCAAGTGCGGAGGTCAGCTCATTTTCATCGACGACGATCTCCTCTGCTCCCTCTGGAGCCGCTCCGTCGCCTCCACCGGTGCTCCCTTCATCGAGAGAGAGGATTTCTCTCTTTCCATCTCGGTCGAGCTCCACGTAGGAGGCGTGGACAGATTTCAGGGTTGCCAGCTCAAAGACCTCTTCTCCGACAGCAAAAACCTCCTGCACCTTCTTCTTCTCTTCTTCGATGATCGCGACAGAATTTCCGGTTCCGGAGACGAAAGTCCCAACGAGCCCGAATGGAAGGGGGGTCTCCTTGGGAGCCTCTGGCTTTTTTTGGGTTGGCTGGGCCACCGTGGGCTTCGTCGTTATTCCGAAGAGAGCGGTCTCGCGGATAATACGGGCATCCTTGCGGTTAAACTGCTCTTTGAGCTGTGCCGCATCCGCAGGATCCGCAACGGGGCCCTGAGGAACGATCCGTTGGATGGCCTCCAGAGAAGATGAGGGGCCAAAGAGTTCGTTGACGATAAAGCGGGTATTGAGCACGACGATCAGAAAAAGGGTGATGAGGAGCACGACCCGGAGTACCCGGACAGTGAGGGCTACGTTGCGTCGGGTAACGACACCTCGGAGGAAAGTGTCGATCTCAAACGATTCAACCGGAAGCGGGGAGGTACTCATTTGGGTATCTTAGCGCTCCTGGTGCGAAACCAACATCCTGCTTTTCCCTTCCTGCGCTCTTTTGAGAGACGCTTAGGAGAATTTTTCGATGATCATCAGGCGGGGAGGATTCTCAAGTGGAAAAACGAGAAAGGTTCCTCCTGAAGAGAGCGTCATCACCCCTGTCGAGGAGATCGAAAGGTCATCCTCGCGAAAGCAGCTCATGTCATACGGCTCAGAGAGCTGAACTGGCAGAGAGAGGGTGACCGTTCCTTCCTCTGATACGATCTTCTCAGGGGCTCTCTTTCGGAGTTGAGCATTTGCGTTCTCAGAGAGTTCTACTGTGATCTTTCTTCCGTTTCGGACCGTGCAGCTGACATCGCGGAGTTCGGGCGAGGCAAAGGTCGATTGAGACAACTTGGCCTCAGTTCCACGACGGAGCGAGGCAGAGACAATTTGAGCAGGGTGCCCCTGAAGGGCCTCAACGCTCGAGTGTGTCCGTACCGCGACGACGGTCGGGCTCATGCGAGCTCGAACTCGGGATCGCTCATCGGGCGTTTCGACCAGGATGCCATTGACCACGGTCGGAAGCTGTTGATTTTGCATCACGAGAGTGGGAGAGGTCGAAAGATCTGCCACCTTCATGGAGTCTGGTGTCACCGTACTTTTCGCTACCTGGTACGAGCGGTGACGTTTCTTAAAGGCCTTTTGATGTCCCCGCTTCTTGTAGAATTCGGCGACCATCTGTTCGTGTTGAGCAATGGCCCGTTGAGACTCTTGGAGATAGGTGACCACCTGTTCTCGGTACATCGAATTCGGATATTTTTCGAGAAAGGTGCGGTAATGCTTCATCGCCTTTTCAAGCGGCTCTCGGTCTCTGCCGAGATCGGTGTTCATCCTCTGGTAGCTCCGCCCTGCTCTCATCGTTACGTAGGGGGCGTTCGAAAGCGAGGGAGCATTTTTTAAGATCTGTTCATACAGTGGAGCAGCCTTCTCATACTGCCGCTGCAGGAAGTGCGCATCTGCAATCTTAATCTCGGAGAATTCGCGATACGGACCGAGGGGAAAGCTCTCTACAATTGAGCGAAAAGCATCCTGAGCGATGAGGTAGTAACCGTTCGCGTAGAACTTCTTCGCATTTGAGAAGAGTGCGTCCTCTGTCCCTTCCATAATGGGTGTTGCCGAGAGGGGGACCTCTTTGGGCTCTTCGTCGATCTCCTCCGGCTCAGGGCTTCCACCGAAGCAGGCAGGAAGGAGGAAGGTAACGAAGGCCATCGCAAGGCATCGGCTGAATGGTGCCCCGTGTTTGGAAGCCCCTCGTCTGGAAGGCGTGACACGCGGTGTAGAATCGATACTATATTGGCCCATAAGCAAAAGGTCGAGCTCCGCTGAAGATGACCACCGCCATACTCTCGGTTTTTCTGGAGCTTCGCAACTCAGGAGAAATAGAATGGGCCTCAAGCGAATACACACCGTGGATGAGATGAAGGCATTCTCGGAAGAGGGAAGAAGTGCGGGAAAGACCATCTGCCTCGTCCCGACGATGGGGGCCCTTCATGAGGGGCACCTCTCGCTGATAGATATGGCGAACGAGCGAGCCGATCTCACCGTCGTTTCCATCTTCGTGAATCCGAAACAATTTAATGTTTCTGCTGATTTAGCTGCATATCCGCGAGATGAAGAGAGAGACTGTGAACTGCTTCGAGAGCGCGGAGTCGAGGCGGTTT
>JALEGQ010000223.1 GCA_022763385.1 bacterium | reverse complement strand
TTCTCACCTCTATTCGTGACTCCGATACGGCTCCAGATATCGGTACAAATCGCTCCTCTTCTTCCTCTAGATGAGCCCCCTTCGATTTATGGTACTGCAACGATGCCACCGCCAGACCTCGTTCTCCGCAGAACTCCCTCTGGCTTTGAGCGCTCGATAGCTGCTCTCTGATTATCGCTCCCCAGTCCTTCCTTCCGTTCGGCATCGCTCTCCTCCGTTCTATTGCTCGGGTGAGTTTGCTCTCTTCTCTCCCCTCCTGAAAAGTATGGGCGCCATGGGGGCATTACTCATCTGCCGCTGTTCGCTTGCCTCGTCCTTGAAACGCAGCACTATATTCTTTCGAGGCGGCTCGCATCCATTTCGACAACAGCAAGAGCCAGTCCATATATCTTTCCGGAGCTTCTAAGCAGCGGATGGAGGTCCTGACTATGAAGGTAGTGATAGAGACTACTTTCTACTTCTCTCAAATATTAACTCCTCTGCCTATACCGCATCCCCGACTATTTCTTTATAGAAGTTCGTTAAAGATAAAGCGGTTTTATCCCTAGAGAATTGCGGAGAGAGGATTCTTCCATGGCAGCGCTTTATGTCTGCTATCAAAGGAATTGTGGCAATTTTTATTTGGTCTATATTCGGCTTAGTAATTAAACAATTACCTAGGTCTTTGAGCCAGAATTCTACGTCGCCGACCCTTGTAGCAATGACAGGGAGATTGCAGCTTAATGCTTCTCGCACTACGTTGGGAGAGCCCTCTGAACGGCTTAATAGTAGCAGTACGTTAGAAGCGTTCATTATCAAAGGTATCTTTTCGGGTGAAGTGTTTCCGTTCAAAATCTCAAGTCTTACCGAATGACCATCCCTCGAGAGTGAGGAAACTACCTTTTGAGCTAGCGATAATCTTTTCAGTTTAGAGTTAAGCGGTGTCGCGTGGAATAGAATAACAGCCTCATTTACTTTCCATCCTAATTCTCGCCGTGCAGATATAGGCTCTTGTGGCTTGAAAAATTCAATATCTACTCCAGATGGGATAATTGATCTGTGATCTTTCTTAAACCATATTCTCTTTGTCAGATGTTTGCTTACGCATATGTGACCGTCAGCAAATAGTGCTCCTAGTTGAGATATTAAAAATCCAGTCATACGCCGCAGCGACCAGCCTATTTCTGATGGATAAGCAAGGTCACTTCCTCGAAAGGTAATGACCACTGGCTTCGTCCCTAAAGTAGTTGCAAAAAGTCCTGTTGTTGTTCCGTAATGGGCATGAATGAGATCTGGCTGAAAGATCGAAATTATCTCTCTTGCTTCTGCTCTTGCCATTAAAAGATAGCGCAGGGAGGTTCGTGATCTTAGGTAGAATTTATATGATTCAACGTGTTCTTGAGATAATGAATCGATCTGTCGATGTGCAAATATCATTGAGGATTTTTGTCGACCTGATGGGATAATCTGAAGTACTCTGATTTTTTTCATTCGTAGTTAGTATGTTGAAGGTTGCAGTTGTGCAGGCTTGGAGAGAAAGTATCTGAATTTATTTTGAGAAAAGCTAACCAATTTTCCCGTTTTTTGTGCTTTTAGGGTATCTTGTTGTTGAGAGATTTGGTGGTTTTTAATGCCCTCTAGAATTGCGCTATTTCGTGCCATTATTTTTGAGGAGCGCTATAGATAAGATGGGCTGCTGATATAACTTTGTCGACGAACATTCAGCTTAAATGTTTGTCTTAAAGAGGAACCGCCATGCGATTTTGGCTTTTTAAGCTGGGGGAATCACTTCCGTTTCAGCCTTCGCACCGTTCTATGAGGACGGACATGCTTGCGAATGCCCTTGTGCGGCGAGGGCATGAGGTTCTTTGGTGGACGTCTTCTTTTGATCACTTTTCGAAGAGTTGGATTAGCTCATCTGATAGCACTCGAAGTGTGAATGAGCGGTACACTATTCGAATGTTAAAAGGCTCTGGATATTCTAAGAATGTATCTTTGCGGCGTCTTCTCGATCATAGATTGATTGCTAGGAGATTTCGGCAACAGTGGAGACAGTTCCCGAAGCCTGATGCGATGCTTTGTGCCATGCCACCGTACGATCTTGCTTTAGCGGTTTCTGATGTAGCAAAAGCGCTTAATGTGCCAAGTGTTATCGATATTCGAGATCAGTGGCCGCAACTTTTTGTGGATCAAGTACCGGATTTTCTCCGTCTTCCAACTCGTATCGCGCTTATTAATGAATTTCGATATCTTCGGAAGGCGCTTCAGAACTCAACAGCGATAACTGCAATGATGCAAGAGCTGCTTGATTGGGGACTTGAGCTGTCTGGAAAGGAGAGAACTGAATATGATCGGGTCTTTTATCTCGGCGCTGAACGACCACGAGCGGTTGATGAAGTAAGCTACCGAGACCTTGAGAAGAAGCTTTATTCCCTGCGAAATGTTCCAACTGTTTTCTTTATTGGTAGCTTCGGTCATTACTATAACCCGCTCATGCTCGTTCATGTTGCTCGGGAGCTTCAAGAAAGTAATATCCATTTTCTTATTGCTGGTGACGGTGTGCACGGAAAGGAGATCGAGAAGGCCGCGGAGGGACTTTCAAATGTCATTTTGCCAGGTTGGCTGAATGAGGGTGAGATAGCTTTTTGCATGAAATACTGTGATATCGGAGTGATTCCGACGACAGAGATTTTAGATGCTTTTCCGAACAAGGCTTTTGTCTATTTGTCCGGAAGCTTGCCCGTTATCACCTCAACTCAAGGCGAGCTTCAATCCTTGCTTCGTGATTATGGTGCTGGCGAGATTTTTGAACCAGGGGATACGGAGAGATTGAAGGATATTATCATCGACATGTTGGAAGATGAAGAAGAGCTTCGTAAGTCGAAGGAGAATGCAAAGAGGCTCTTCGAGGATAAGTTGCTCGCAGACCGAGTGTACGGTGAGTTCGCGTGTTACCTCGAAGAGCTCGTAGAGCGGTCTCCTACAACACCCGATTCTTTTTCAGGATCCGGCGAATGCAGCCTCTGAGCTTTTTCCCTTTTCTTGCCTTGCGCTTGGGGCGGCAGAAGCGGCGGGCGCCTTTTCGGAGCTGTTTTCGGATTGAGGGAGAGTTTTCGTTCATAAAGGTGACTTCTCCGGTATAGACGTCGGTCCGACACGGAGAGAAGTTGATGGTGGGCTCTGCTGATGGGGCGAAGAGGTTCCAGGCGACGAAATCGCATTTCTCGGTGATGTTCATTGTGGCGTCAAATACGTCGCTGTTTTCTCCGTTTGGAACGAGATAGATCGTGGTGTCGGTGAAGCAGGTTTGTCCGACTTCCTCTCGGGTAGGATACTCTGAAAGTGGCGCTCCAGCAGCGGTGCACTGATCGTCAAGTTCACCTGGTCGGTAGCTGTTTTTGTTGAGTTTGCTGAGGCAGGAGAATATCTGCCCAATTCGCTCGAGACTTACCTGTTCGATTTCGGGCCGCTCGACAGAGCTGGCGTTAAAGGTGTCGATATTGACTACCTGATCGTCGAGGATGCCTCGGTTTAAGCGCCGTTGTCTCGGGAGGTTTGAAGGCGTGATAAATCCACTGACACTCTCAGAGATGCCGTTGAGGGTGGCCGTCGTGTTGATGCCATCGGTGCTCCCCGCCCATCGCCCGGGCTCTCCGGTGGTGATGGTGAGCTCTCGAGTTTCTCCTGCCGTGCCATTCAAGAGAGACTCTGCTGGACACCCCTCGAGTTCTCCGCTGAATCCGGTGCCGAGTCGAGTTTCTACGAATGAGACCTCTCCGGCGTATGACCGTTGAAAGAGGTCTGCCGCACGAGTTTGAAGCTCCTGGCGGGTGGAGCGAGGGAGGCTCCCGTCCGCTGCGAGGGGGAGCGGAAGCAGGCTGGTAGCGAGGAGAAATGCAACGAGAACTGCTCGAAAGCGAGGGGGAAGTGGTGGCGTAGTCATAAGAGCTCCTTTGCTATTCTACATGATAGTAGGAGAATCATCGGCGGGGTGTCAATTTATATGTAATAAAATTACATGTAGATCTTTTTCAAAAAAAATTCAAATAATTGTTTTTGTTATATTTTTAGAAAACTATTGGTACCTGGTACCAATAAGCTGAGAAATATGTAAAATATCAACATGTATTTGGGTCCCTTTAAACTTGCGGAGTCGTTGCTTTTTCGGGTGGTGCGGCGGTTGCTCCGGCCGACGTTGCGCTTTGCGGTGCGGCAGGGGTTGCGGGTGCAAGAGATCTCAGAGCTGTGCAAGCAGGAGCTCTTTGCGGTGGGGCGGGAGGAGCTTCAGGCAAATGGCAAGAAGGAAACGACGAGTAGCCTGTGCCTTATGACGGGGCTTCACCGTGGGGATGTGAAGCGGTTAGCGGAGATTGATGCTGAGTCTGAGGATACGTTGGTGCGCCGTGATGATCTCTTTACGAAGATTATTGGGCAGTGGCTTGGAGATAGGACTTTCCTGGATGAGAAGGGGAGACCTCGGGCGCTTTCTTGTGGTTCTACAGAGAGTGAGTTTAATGCGCTCTGCGAGCGGGTTACGACGAATTTTAATGCGGCTGCGGTGCTTGCGGAGCTTGAGCGGCTGAGTCTCGTTCGGGCTGATGGAAAGTGGGTCACCCTCCTCCAGGATGAGGCGGTGTACGATAGCGATGTCGAGCGGGGTTTTGAGCTGCTCGGTTGTGATACCGAAGATCTCACGACGACGGTGACGAGTAACCTCCTCAGATCAGATGGAGAGACGGAGCTTCACCGGAGGACGGCATACGATAATATCGATTCGTCTCAGCTCCCTGCTATTCGCGAGTGGATTCATGATGCTGGAGTGCAGTTCCACCGTGAGCTGCGAGGCTATCTCGCAGAACTTGATGGGGATCTGAATCCTTCGCTCCTCCCCCACTCCGGAACCCGGGTCCGGGTCGCGGTAACGACCTTTAGTTGTAGCGCTGAGGTAGCTGAGGCGCCTCGTACTGAATCAACCGATAGGCAAGATGAGAGGAAGAGATGAGAGAGAGCTCAAATGAGTGCTTGGGAAGAGGGTGGTTTCAGCGAACATCGCTCTCGATTCTGTTGCTATTTCTGCTCCTGGTGCTCGTTCTTCCTGGGTGTGGTGGCGGTACTGCAGGTACGAGTCGTCCTCCTCTTGAGCGGAGTGTGGTCGTCACCGGCAACATTCGGACCGAGCTTCAGATTCCGATCGCTGGTGCTGAGGTCGGAAACTCTTCCCGTGAGCAGTCGGTGCTGACTGATAGCGAGGGACGTTTCCAGGTTGAGGCATTCCTCGCTCAACAGGCGGAGCAAGTCGAGCTATTGGTTACTCTTCCGAAGAATGTATTTCCTGAGCTTGCAGAGGATGCCCGGAGTCAGGAAGTTTCTGTTCCGGTTGCTCTCGGGGTGGAGCAGGTCGAACTCTCCCTTCAGGTGCAAACCCGGGCGGAAGGAGTTCAGGTGGTAGCCCTCTCCGTCCTTCCCCTCTCTCAACCTGATGGAGCACTGTTGAGTGCAACTCCTGCTGGTGTCCACGATGAGATCGGCGATCGCGCTTCGAGGCAAGGATCGGATCGGGACCCAACTGGTGAGGGCTCTCAGCTTCAGAGCATGGCAACTTCCGAGACCGGGAGGGTGGGAAGTCTCTTTCGCGGAACGGTCTTCCTCGGTGATGAGCCTCTCTCTCAGGTGAGAATCTCGATCCCTCAGTTGACGAAATCAGTGGCGCGAACGGGGACCCGAGGACGGTGGCGTCTTGCCACAAAACGACTCCAACGAGAGGTCACTCTCTCTGTCGACGCACTCTCACTGGACCGGAGGGGAACCGTTCAGCTCTCAAATCTTCCGCTCAAACCCTCTCTTATCGAGCTTACCCTTCGATTCACTGAGCCCGCGGCAGAGCGAGGTCGAGGGCGGGTCGATCAGGTTCCGATTGAGGTCGTTGAGGTGCGGATTTCGCGACGGTGAGGCCCTGGAGCGGCTCGATTGTTAGGCGAGAGAGAGCTGTTCTTTTGAGAGCAGGTACCGTTGTCTCAGGTGACGCAGCTTTGAATCGAGTGCCCCCCTGATCTCGCGAGAGGTTTCACAGGTATAGAGAACAGATCGGGTATCAGAGCGCGGGATGAGGTTTCTCAGGCCAATCTCTTTTTCTGTCGTTTCACAGATATTCGCCGCCTTTTCCGCAAGCTCGCCGGTCTCTTGGATGAAGCGTTCTCTCGCTTCACTCTTCCCTGCCACTGAAAATGGTTCTGCCTGAACAAGTGAGGAGATCGCTTCCCGAACTTCACGGGAGGAAAAGTGACGAATGCACCCGCCCCCCCAGTAGAGAGAGAGGGAAACAGCATTTCCTTCCTGAGCTAGGGTGGTCAGGTAGTGCAACAGTTCGGAGAGATTCTCCTCTTGTTGGAGCTTCCCCGCTTCAACATGAACATGAGTCTTATCGAAAGAGATGTCGTCACTGCCGACCTTTATCACCAGTCTATCAGACCTTGCGCTCGCCTTGTGGTGTATCCGTCGAGTATCGTCACCGGGAGTATACATCCGTTGTCCCTGGTTCTCTGATCCGTGGGGAATCTGTCTCTGCGCTTTGCGGCGACCTTCGAGTAGTCCAATAACGATCCGCTGATAGTCTGCATGAGCAGTTCCTGGCAGACTTCGCACCATTTGCGCAAGAATGGGATCTTCTCCTTCGCGAGCTCGATACGAAGGATCTCGTTGAAAAGATTCTGCCGCCATTATGAGCGCTTTTTTTCTGGTCGATTGTATCTTGGCGGAAAGTGAACCAAACTCAGCGAGATAGAGGAGTGCACCGTACTGATATCTCTCTGAAAGCCCTATCGAATTCGCTTTCTGATGAAACGCCTTCAGAGCAGGAGCGCTCTGAAGTGCTTCCCGAAAAGATCTTCCCTTCTGTACCGCATCTCTCCAGGATCGAGCGGTTTCCCCAACGGAAGAGTCCGACCCTGTCGCTCGGAGAGCGGCTACTGAGAACGCGAGTTTTCGAGAGTCAGCAGAGTGGCCGAGCAGATCTCGAATTTTCTGAAACATGAATGTTCGAAGCTCATCAGGTGTATGACGCTCTGCGAGGAGGTCGACCACCTGATTAAAAACTTCTCTTGTGGCAGTTTCTTCTGGAGGTTCCTGTTCAAAGAGGGAGTCAAAATCGGATATTGAGCTTGAGAATGGTTGGGGGGCGGGGAAGGAGGAAAAGAACGAGATGAGTTCCGCTAACTCGTCTTCGGAACTCCTCTTTTTTTCAGCAGTAGCGAGGAGAAGGTCCTCAACATCTGCACTTGGAGTCCCGTTGAATCTCCCCCCACCAAGGTTCAGCCGTACATCTCCATACTCCATCGTAAGCTCTGCGTAGGAGCACCGTTTCAGGAGTTCTCCGTCGGATTGAATAGGCCACCGGGTGCTGATATCAGACCCCACGTAACCTCTCTGGCAAAGAACAGCGAGGGTGGATGAAAGCCTGCTTCTCACGCCAAGAAAGCGGCGTGAGAGAGGATTTCTACCAAAGGGAAGTGCTACCAGCTGTCCTTGTTCATCGAGTTTTTCTGCGCAGAGGAGGAGTTGCTCCTCAAGCAGCTCCTGGTGATTCGATAGGTCGCCGAGATAGTGTTGCTCGATGAGGAAGTCAAAAAGATCATAAGTTGAACCCTCCGCTATTTCGCAGATCCGTTTTTTTAATGTCTCATCGGCAAGCCTCTCTCCAGCTTCGGTCAGTGTCGGCGGTGTTCCAGAAAAGTAGGGTTGTTCAATTCCTGCGGCTTGTATGGCGGCAAGCATCCGTTTTCCCGTTTGAGAAAACTCTCCATCTCGCACCGTATACTTGGAGCATGCCAGGGCGGTTAAAAAACTCTCTCCATCTTGAGGTGATGCTTTACAGTACACTTCTGCCAGAGCCTGTGCTACCGGGAGAGAAAGAGTCGGAAATTCGTCAAAGAAGCCTTCTATTCTGGAGCGGAGAGATCTGCTCTCTCCACGTCGTAAATCGTACGTTTCCGTGATATCCCCGAGCCGTTGAGAAAGAGAGAGTTGTTCTGCTTCAGAGAGGTGAGACGATAGGGGGGCATTCAAAAATATGTTAAGCAATTCCAGCTGCTCAGAAAGATCATATGGAAGAAGAGTTACCAAATCCTCAACATGGAGGAGCCACGAAGCATGTCGGCCCGGAAGATTAATCGCCCACGTGATCGCTGATACCTTCTCATGGTGGGGGACTTCTGGATCATTGAAGCGATTAACGAGCTCCCGAGTAATTGCGTTCCGCTGTTCTTCAACTTGCTGCTCGTCAAATCCATCAGGTGGGAGGGCCGCATAGCTCTCTCGTAACTGCCATAGGTCCTCTTTTGGGTAGCCCTGAAGAAGCTCTGTGTGTACGTTTTCAGGAAAACGTTGTCGCGGTCGTTTT
>JALEGQ010000222.1 GCA_022763385.1 bacterium | reverse complement strand
CAGTGAGGTCTAAAAACTCGATCAAAGTTTCAAGATGTGCTGCTATTGTGGGAGCAAAGCAGTCTACGGGCAAATTTTTATGCAACGTTGGGGTCTATTCGAGCAGAAGTTCGGGGCGTTTGATGAGGTCTTTCGTGATGTTCTTCTGATGAGCCTCCAGAGTCCCCCCTCCGATCTCGAGGAGCTTGGCATCTCTCCAGAGCCGTTCAACGACATACTCTGCAACGTAGCCGTATCCACCAAGGACCTGAATGGCACGGTCAGCGATCCGCTTTCCGACCGGTGCCGCGAACAGCTTTACTCCATCAGAATCAATGCGGTTCCCCGCAGCGTCGAGTTGAAGGTTTCGAGCAACCTCATACACATACGAGCGAGCGGCTCGGTACTCCGCATAACTCTCGCCGATATATTGCTGAATCTGTCCGAACTGATGGAGTGATTTTCCGAACGCGCTCCGCTCTTCGGCATATCGAATCATGACTTCAAGCGCTCGTCGTGCGATCCCCAAACTCATCGCCGCAAGACCAAGCCGCTCTATCTCGAGATTGCGCATCATGTGTAGCATGGCATCTCCTTCCTTGCCGACGAGCGAAGTCCTGGGCACCAAGCAGTCATCAAAACAGAGTTCAGCCGTATACGATGCCCGCATGCCCAGCTTCCCCTTGATTCTCTGGCCGACGTAAAACCCCGATGTCCCTCTCTCTACCAGAAAGCTTGAGAGCTGAACCCTACCACGGTCATCCTCGTGAGGAGCTCTTGCATAGAGAAAGAGGAGGTCGCACGGGGTACGTTCGTCATCAAGTACCCCATTCGTAATCCACATCTTCCGGCCGTTCAACCGGAACCCCTCATCGACCGATGTTGCCGTTGTCTTCATTCCAAGCACATCGGTACCAGCCTCTGGCTCTGACATCGCCATTGCTCCGATCCACTCCCCACTGCAGAGCTTCGGAAGATATCGCTCCTTCTGGTCCTCCCCTCCATTGACGACGATATTATTCACACAGAGCAGGGCGTGAGCGAGATAGGAGAGACAGAGTGCCGGGTCCGAGCTTGAGAGCTCCTCATGGGCGAGAACGATCGCAAGCGGGGAGAGGTCACTCCCTCCATATCGCTCGGGCACCGTAGCACCAAGGAGTCCGAGTGCTCCGAGCTGCCGAAAAAGTGGCTGGTTGAAGCGCTCTTCCTCATCAAAGAGTGAGGCTTGAGGCTCCACTTCCTTCTTCACGAACTCTCGAATCGTGCTCCGAAGCATCTCCTCTTCTTCTGTCAGCTTCATGGCATTCCCCCTCTCAGGCTCTCTTTTTGTACCAGTATGACGTGCAAGCTCCTGAAACGACAGGGGGGACACCACCACTTCGCCATTAGACGAGGAGGTCCCCTCCACCGTCTCCTCCCCTTCTGCTCTCGGAAAGTCGCTTCCGAAGGGAACCGAGTCGTGTTTCCGGTTGCTCTGAGAGACGGATAAAAAAGTCTACGAGCAATCCGAGGAAGTCACTCTCTCCCAAGGTTCGAAAGGTGTGTACGAGCTCCACCGCATCTTCTAGCTCTTGTAAGAATTGAAGCGCGTCCTCTGCACCGATCTTTCGCTGAAGCTCTTGTTGCTTTGCCAGTGCCGCCTTGTTCACACTCGCGGCAAGCAGCGCACAAAAGGCCTCGTCTCTATTGTTCGACTGAAGGATGACCTGAGAAAAGGGAGAAGACAGCGTAGCCTGAAGCATCGATTCTTCTACCATATCTGAAGTGAGCGGTTTTGAGAGAAACCCACGAGTGCCACGCCGGAGGTGCTCAAAGATCTCGTCCACCTGAGGGTTCTCTGAGAGAGCAATCGCCACGAGATCCCCGTTCAACTCAAAAGCTCTCTCGAGAAAATAAAAAACGTCCTCTTCCTTCCTCCCTCGCACCTCATAGAGCAGGTGGGTGTATTCTCCGCTCTCGATCCTGTCGAGCGCGACGGAGTACTCACTCACACAGGAGGTAGCGCCGTACCCGAGCGACTGAAGCGCGTTCCGAATCACCTGTCGAAGGTGGGCCTCTGGCTCCACCACGAGCACAGAGATCGCCTGCCGCTCCCGAAAAGAGAGCGAATACCGAGGCTTTGAAGTCGGCGTTCTACGCCCCATGTGGTCCTCCTCCACTCCTGTATCGACAAGAGGTCCGGATTCCATGACTCAATTCACTTCACCCCACCGTTGGGGTTAAGTCTTGGAGGGGGCATGACGACTATTTCTCAGCAAAACGATTTCTGGCGAACGCGAAATCGAACTCAATCGGAGAAGATTCCATGAAGGTACTTATCGTCGAAGACGATCCCACCACATCTCATCTCATGAAACATGTGGTCGGACAGCACGCAGACTATCTCCACGCCGAAAACGGCCAGAAGGCCTACGACTCATTCTGCGATGCACTAGAAGAAAACGATGGTTTTGATCTCATCTTTCTCGACATCATGATGCCGATCGCCGATGGACAGGAGGTCCTTCAGGCCATACGAGACTTTGAGGAGAAAAACGGCATCGTTCAGGGGCAGGGAGTACGGGTCGTAATGACTACGGCGATCCAGGAAACCACGAGCATCTACGAGGCTCTCGCCTCAGGAGCAAGTGAGTACCTTACCAAGCCGATAAAGACCGAAAAGATCGTCCAGATCATCGAGGACGCAAAACAAAAGGCGACGTCTCACGAGTGACACCTCTTCCCAAGGGTGCCGCCCATTGGTGCAGTAGCCACTCATAAGAAAGCATCATTTCAAAGAGAACCGGTACTGTCCGCCTTAGCGAGGCCCTGTTGCCGCGCGACCCGTTCGGCGAACAGTACACAGAACACGCTCCCGCTCCAACTAACGGTGGCGTGAAGCGCTCTCTGCTCCCTATGCCGCTTCTTGAGTTGCCGCGGCGCTGTGAAAGTCACGGTCCATGACTGTTTTCCGACCGTCTTTCTTTGCTCTCTCCACCGCATCCTTGCAGAGCTCTTGCACAATTTCAGTGATACGAGCAGGAACATTTCCGGCCGTATTCATTCCTGCGGTGCTTTTGATGTAGTTCTTCAACTTCGAAACGACAACGAGCACTTCATTCTCACTCATACGAATCCCTCCAACTATCGATGGTTTATTCAAGATAGGCCCCGAGAAATACCTAACCCGCCGCACAAAGGAAATAGCCGATAGCTAACCTATTGATAACTATAGTAAATTTATAACATCTCTCCGTGAAATCTGGAAGAAACGGCCGCAAACGGTGTATGGTGCTCGGTCATGACAACACTCTCTCTTCAGATCTTCCGGGCGAGCGGCCTCACGGCGGCCTCAGCCGATGCCGGAAAAGGCTCTCCATTTTTTCCAGCCTTGGAACACTCTCTTCCTCCCTTCCAGTATCTTGATCTGAGTGGAGAGCAGACGCCGGTGGCCGCACTCCCTGCCGACGCTGACGCTCGACTGAATCACTTTGTCGCCGAGCACGGATTGAAACGAACAGACCGTGCTGCGCAACTCGCCATCTTGGCAACCCACGACCTCATCACGCAGCTCTCGGCTTCGGAGTCTGCAGAGCTCCGCAAGAAGCGCACAGCGGTTATCGTGGCGAGCTCTCGGGGCTGTACTCACGCCCTTGAAGAAAACCACCGGCAGTTTCTTGAGTGCGGAGAGACTTCTCCTTTCTCTTCACCTCGCACCACGATGGGATCTCTCAGCTCAATCCTTTCCCAACACTTTTCTTTCTCCGGCCCATCCGCCGCACTCTCCACCGCATGTACCTCATCATTCGCCGCCCTCAGCTACGCTGCTGGACTGCTCGCGACCAAGCAATGCCAGTACTGCCTCGTTGTAGGCTGTGAAGCAGCACTCACTCCCTTTACCGGAGCCCAGATGCGCGCCCTCGGTGTGCAATCGACTCCGAACCGAGACGGTGAACCGCCGCGCCACCCCTGTCAGCCACTCGCGGCCACTTCTCCCTCCAATTCGGGGATGGTACTCGGCGAGGGAGCCGCCGCCCTCCTCATTGCCGCGGGATCACCACCCCCCTCGTCCGACGACCGACCGTTTGGTGAACCACTCGCCACCATCCTCGCCCTTGAGAGCCTGGTAGAGCGCACCCCTTCGCCCACGGCGATCTCACCAGATGGGAGAGGCTTTCAGGACGCCATGCGGGCGGTCCTTCGGGCGGGAGAGATCCAGGCTCCAGATCTCATCCTCGCCCACGCTCCGGGAACGGCGATGGGTGACCGATGTGAACAGCACGCGATACACGAAGTATTTCAGGGGAAGCCTCCTGCCCTCTACAGCCCAAAATGGTGTATTGGACACACCTTTGGGGCCTCTGGGGCGCTGAACGTCCTCCTCGCCCTCGAGCTGTTCGGTGGAGCTCCCCTTCCCCGCCTTCCCTACTCCTCCTCCGCAAATGCCAAGCTCCCTCTCCCAGGAGGTGCGGTGGGTACGGTCCTCATTAACACGGCAGGGTTTGGCGGCCTTATCTCATCGGTGCTGCTTCACCGCGGCGGGGCATAACGGACCGTTTCCCACGCCGATCGCGGTCGTACCGAAGAGTCCAACGAGGTGGAGTTCTGAAGGGGATCACGGTAGCATCCCCCTCTCGTCATCGAAGGAGAGAGTTATGGAACCGAGAGCCGTTCGCCACGATTGGACCCGAGAAGAGATTCAGGGGCTCTACGAGCTTCCCTTCCTCGACCTCGTCTTCCAGGCCGCCGAAGTGCACCGCACCCATCACAACGCTCGTGAGGTGCAGGTCTGCTCCCTCCTCTCTATTAAAACAGGAGGCTGCCCGGAAGATTGCGGCTACTGCTCCCAATCCGTTCACCACCAGACCGGCGTAGAGGTCCAACCACTCCTCCAGGTAGAAGAGGTGATTGCTGCCGCCGAGCGGGCGAAGGAAGCCGGTGCCACGAGATTCTGTATGGGGGCGGCGTGGAGGGAAGTTCGTGATAATCGGGCTTTTGAACGGGTACTCGAGATGGTACGCGCCGTTCGAAGTATGGACCTGGAAGTGTGCTGTACCCTCGGAATGTTGACCGAAGCGCAAGCTGAAAAGCTGAAAGAAGCAGGTCTCTATGCCTACAATCACAACATCGATACATCACCGGAGAACTACAGCTCAGTGTGCTCTACTCGGACGATCGAAGACCGACTCGATACCCTTGAGGCTGCTCGAAACGCCGGACTCACCGTCTGTTGTGGAGGAATTCTCGGACTCGGAGAGAACGACGGCGACCGGGTTGGGATGCTACACACCTTAGCGACGCTGCAGCACCATCCCGAGTCGGTACCGATTAACTCACTCGTGCAGATCGAAGGAACCCCCTTCGCAGGAAACCCTGAAGTAAGTGTGTGGGATTTCATCCGCACCATCGCCGTAGCGCGAATCACGATGCCGAAGGCGATGGTTCGACTCGCTGCTGGCAGGCTCAATCTCTCGCGCGAGGCCCAAGCGCTCGCTTTCCTTGCAGGAGCCAACTCGATCTTCGCCGGCGAAAAACTCCTCACCACACCGAATCCGGAATTTAATGAAGACCTTGAGTTCCTCTCGCATCTCGGAATGAGGGGGAAGTTGCCCGATGTCGGAGAGAAGACACCCGCGCAGTGTTGTTCCTAGCAGTGTTGTTCGTAGCGGATTTTTCTCGGGTGGTGCTCAGTGTTGGACAGAGAAACAAAGAACACCCCCGCTCCCCTTGATGCGCTCGTCACTGAGCGGCTCAAGGCCCAGGAAGAGACGGGAGTATACCGCCGTCTCCGTGCCATCCCCGAGGGACATGTCGACTTCGCCTCCAACGACTACCTCGGATTGATCCAGAGTGGGGCCCTTGAGGCGGCCTTTCGAGCACACCCTCTTCATGCACACCCTCATCACGTACACAGTGGCGCTGGAGGGTCGCGCCTCATCAGTGGAGAACTCCCTGAAGCCGCGTCTTTTGAACGAGAGCTTGCCGAGTTCCACGGCGGAGAGAGTGCACTGATCTTTTCTTCTGGGTACGATGCAAATCTTGCGTTGATCACGGCCCTCGGTCAGCTCGGCGGAGTACAGATGATCTACGACGAGAAGATCCACGCCTCCATGCGGGATGGATTTCGACTCGCGCGGTGTCGGAGTGCGCACTTCCGACACAACTCTCTCCGAGATCTCGAAGCTCACCTGGAAAGGTCCGAGAAGATCCCCCTCGTTTTTGTCGAATCAACCTATTCGATGGATGGAGACTGCGCCCCACTCCCTGAGATACAAGCTCTCGTTCTCCGCTTTGGAGGGAGTCTCATCATTGATGAAGCGCACTCTACCGGAATCTCTGGGGAAATGGGGTGTGGAAGAACCTCCGAACTCCTCGGAAACGGAGGTATCGGGGCAGCCATTCACACCTGGGGCAAAGCATTCGGGTCGCAAGGAGCGGTCGTCTGTTGCTCATCACCGCTTCGAGAGCTCATGGTGAACTTTGGGCGTTCGTTCATCTACACCACCGGCATATCACGGCTGCACCTCTCGGGAGCGCGGGTTGCCTACCGAGTCATACAGCAAGCCGAAGAAGCCCGTCGAGCACTCGCTCAGACCATCTCGACCTGGAATCGAGAAGTTGCCGCAGCTCTCAGCGGTGCCAGTTCGGAGGTTCAGGCAATAGAGTTCTCTCAGAACGAGTCTCCGATACAGTACATCAGGGTGCGCTCTGAGGCGGTGAGTTCTGGAGAAGAACGACGTACCCTTCTAAAGGGAGTTGCCGAGCACCTCTTACAAGATACACTCTATGTGGTCCCAATTTTTCACCCCACCGTTTCTCACACGGAGGAGATGATTCGGATCTCACTCCACGCTTTCAATTCGGAAGATGAGGTGAAGAGAGTTCTGAACGGTGTTCAGGAAGGAGTACGACAGGAGAAGAACGAAACATGAAGATCGGAGAACTCAAGCGGGTTTTTATCGTTGGAAACGGGACTGAGGTCGGGAAAACAGTCGTCAGCGCCATTCTCACCCAGGCATTTGAGGCTGACTACTGGAAGCCCGTTCAGTGCGGAAATATTGAGAATTCGGACTCCCTCCTCGTCTCTCGCCTAATCTCTAACCATAATTCATCTATCCATCCAGAGCAGTATCTCCTGGAAGAGCCGATCTCTCCACATGCTGCCGCCGCTCGCGAAAGCGTTGAGATCCGTCTTGAAGAGATAGAAGTCCCTGAAACCGAGAACCTCCTCGTCATCGAGTCTGCTGGAGGTGCCCTCACCCCACTCAATCGAGACATCACGATGAGAGAGCTTGCACTGCACTGTAAGGCACCGGTCATCGTGGTGAGCAATCACTATCTCGGATCAATTAACCACACCCTCCTCACCCTGGAGGCGCTCGAACGAAAGTCCGTTCCGATACTCGGCCTGATCTTCGTTGGTGATCCAGATGCAGAGAGCGAGAACGTGATTCTCCGGATGAGCGGGGCGAAGATGCTCGGGCGAGTGGCGTGGGAAGATGAGATCTCACCGGTGGTAGTGTCCCAATACGCCCGACTTTTCAAGGAGGTCCTCTAATGCCGAATGCCGCCGTCAGAGGGCGAAGTTCGCGAGAGACCCTTTCACGTCGTGACCAGGCCGTCATCTGGCATCCCTTTACCCACACCTCGCTTGAAGGCCCCCCACAGGGAATCGTAAGGGCCAAGGGCAGTTGGCTCATCGGAGAAGATGGACGCCAGTATCTCGACGCGGTGAGTTCATGGTGGGTCAATCTTCACGGACACTGTGAACCGAGGATAGCAGCAGCTCTTGCTGAACAGGCTCACACCCTTGAGCACTGCATCTTCGCCGGATTTACCCATGAACCCGCGGTAAGACTGGCGGAACTTCTCCTCTCTCTCACGCCAGAGAATCAAGAGCGGGTCTTCTTTTCCGATAATGGCTCAACGGCGGTTGAAGTCGCTCTCAAGATGGCTATTCAGTGGGAGTCACTCCAAAAAACTCGACCAGCTCCTGCAGAAAAGCGACGAACCATTCTTCGGTTTACCTCGAGCTACCACGGTGACACCTTCGGAGCGATGTCAGTGAGCGAGCGGGATACCTTTACCGCTCCGTTTGAGGACTATCTCTTCGAGGTTCGAGCCGTTCCGGCCCCTACTGCTGAGAATCGCGAAACAGTATTTTCTCAGTTTGACGAACTCTGTGCCCGCGAAGCTCCCCTCGCCTTTCTCTTTGAGCCCCTTGTTCAGGGCGCTGGAGGGATGCTGATGCACGATGCGGAAGCGCTCAATACCCTCCTGGCGATTGCTCGTGAGAGAGGTGTTCTCCGAATCGCTGACGAAGTGATGACCGGTTTTGGACGAACGGGGTCGCATTTTGCAACCTTACAAACGGAAGAAGATCCCGATATTCTCTGCCTCTCAAAAGGGCTCACTGCGGGGTTTCTCCCGCTCGGTGCGACCACCTGCTCTCGTGAGATCTACGAAGCATTTGATCAACCGGACCGTGGGAAGTTCTTCTTTCACGGCCACTCCTATGCCGGCAATCCGCTCGCGTGTGCCGTTGGAGTTGCAAGCGCTGAGCTTCTCGTCACCGACCAGTGCCAACGTCAGATCCAAGAGATCAGCCGCGCGCACGAACGCGCCGCGACCCACCTCAGGAGTGTTCCGGGACTGAAGAACGTTCGCCACACCGGAACGATCCTCGCCGTCGATATCGACAACGGGCAGGATGCCTATTACCTGAACACCATCCGGGACACCCTCTACGAATTCTTCCTCTCCCGAGGTCTCTTGCTCAGACCTCTCGGCAGCACGGCGTACATCATTCCGCCGTATTGCACGACCCAAGGAGAGCTCGAGCTCTGCTACTCCGCCTTCGAAGACGCGGGGAGAAAGTTCGGATGTGGATCCAATATTTACCCCAGCGTTGCATAAAAATTGGCCCGTAGACTGCTTTGCTGCCGCAATAGCAGCACATCTTGAAACTTTGAGCGAGTTTTTAGACCTCACTGTACGTGTAGTACACTTTCGTCCTAAAAACTCGCTCAAAGCCCCAATCTG
>JALEGQ010000221.1 GCA_022763385.1 bacterium | reverse complement strand
TGCACGTACAGTGAGGTCTAAAAACTCGATCAAAGTTTCAAGATGTGCTGCTCTTGTGGGAGCAAAGCAGTCTACGGGCAAATTTTTATGCAACGTTGGGGTAGAGTAGGAGGCGATGATTACACTGGATAAAGCTTTATCTGGCCTTCAAGCTGAAATTCGCCCTTATCAGGGGGATACTCCTGATTTCTCAACATCGCGAGGGCTACCCCACCTTCACCTTCGAGCATCACACTTCGGAAGATCTTTCCGACACTGACTGGCTTCTCGTTCAGTCCGTCGCAAAAGTACACCGAGGCGTTGTCGCCGATCGGAGTAAGCGTAGCAATCCGAAAACGAAATAACCTCCTCGGTGGTCTTCCACGGGCTCGCATCTTTTCGATCACTTCTTGACCTGGATAGCATCCCTTTTGTTGGGCGATAGCATCGTGAAGTTCGTACTCTAGAGGCGTCGCAGATACCGGAAAATCGTCTGGAAACACAAGGTGCTTCCCGAGAATTCGCTGGCAGAGATACTCTTCTGGTGTTGCACGCCGCTCATCAGGGAGCCGCTCCTCGATCTGGCGAAGAACCTCTTCTGGTGCGTAGATATCGCAGCCAGGAGCTTCAAGCCGATCTCGTGACACAACAAGACTCTCATCCGTGAGGAGCTCTTCCACAGCGGCCAGGCTCTCTTTCCGAAGATGTAGCCCACTTTCTCTCTTCTCCTCTACCGTGAGCTCCACTCGCTCCACCACTCGAAATTGAAGGAGGTCTCGCTCGAAGCCCTCCAAATCACCGTGGTCAAGAAGACACCGTATATTCTGAGAATCTTCTTTTATGAGGTGAAAATACTGTTGTAGCTTTCCTTGGGCCGAAGTAAGACAGACCGGAACACAATCTCCCTCCCGCAACGATTGCACATCTTGGGTACACCGACGGTGCAGGTAGCTCAGCGCATCAGCACCAAAAAGCCTAGCAATGCGAATTTGTGGAAGAAGACAGTACATAGCCTCTCTGTTCAGAAACGGATAGAGCGTTCACCAGGATCAAACACGTGCGAGTGTTTGAGGCACGAAGTGCCGTTGTTTTTGAGGATCGCTATAGATCTGGGGGTAGGAATAGCTCGATTCTTCACAAGAGTCAAAGGATGGGGTTATCCCACTATCTTCTCAATCATCGCCACAGACTCAGTGATCTGCACGGCTTGATCTTCAAGATGAGCGACAGAAGCCGAGGCCTCTTCTGCACTTGAAGCGTTCGTTTGAGTAAGCGCTTCAATACGTGTCAACTCTTTATTCGTTCCGTCGATTCCATCAAGCTGCTCTGAACACATCTGAGATACTTCGGAGAGGAGTGGAGCTATGGTCTCTACTTGGTCTATGATGGCAGTGAGCGAATCCTCAACTTGCTTCGAGAGCTCTGCTCCACGCTTACTTGCTGAAACTGCCTCCTGGAGCACCCCAGAATTTCCCTGTGCCGTGTCAGCGCTTCGCTGCGAGAGCGCCCGTACTTCATTCGCAACAACCGCAAATCCCTTACCAGCTTCGCCGGCCCTTGCTGCTTCTACAGCGGCGTTCAATGCGAGAAGATTTGTCTGAAATGCAATCTCATCAATCGCGTGAAAGGCTTCATACGTCTTATTTGAAGAGTTACTAATTTCTTCTGAAGCTGACCTCATCTCTGTAAGGATCATATTTGCTTCAGATGCTACTTGCGAAACGGTGACGGCCATATCAGCTATCTGTTTAATCTGCCGGGCTGTTCTCTCAGACAACTCTACTAGGGTCTGAACAGAGCTCGTTGTTTTATCCAGCGCAGTTGCCTGATCTGATGATGCCGTCGCTATCGACTGACTTACCGCTGAGCTCTCCTTTGACATCTCAACAAAATTAGTAGCTACTCCTGACAATTTTTCGTAGGCAACTCCAAGAGGAGTGAATATCAACCTTCTCATCAGCCAAACGAGCACAACAGAAAGTAAAAACAGCTTCAAAAAAAGCTCTCCTAACATTCGATACCGCACCCCCGATGCGAAATCAAATGCTTCACTTTCGGGCACCTGAACCGCGAAAATCCACGGATAATCACCATCCTTCAAAAAAGCCCCAACGAATGGAACAGAAGTCTCTCCTCCATCTTCTGCTGGTAGGATGCGATCATATCGAGTAAACACCGCTCCGGTGATGCTCGCCTCTTGCGCCTGGCTGTGGTACCGGTCCTCCCCATCTGCATCCTTACGCCGATCTATTCGTCTTCCCTCAAGCGTAGTTAAGAAGACCTCCATCGATCCCTCATCTGACCCTGAATGATCCGCGAGAAACTCATAGATGTACCCAATCTCAACCTCCATCAGGATCACGAAAGTCTCTCCTGAGCTGGAGACAATGGGCTGCATGAAGAGTTGATGATAGTGATCGGTCTCTTCAAATCCAAAAAAGTCAGTGATCTGTGGTTTCGTTAGAGCCGCCTTGAAATAAGTGTTTTCACCAACATGATGCCCGAGGTGAGACGATGTAGATGTTCCATGCGGAGGACTCAAGACTACGTTGCCATGTGAATCCGCTATAAAGACATGGTGATAAATTCCCCATTTTGTTTCCTGAACAGCCCGCAGGGCCCCGAGCGCCTCTTGGTAGGCAAAGCTCTCCTCTGAGGAATCTTTGTGCTCAATAAATCGAGAGATCGCTGGAAGCGCTGCTAAAGCTTCTGCATCGGAGCGGATAAGATCGAGGTGATGGTCCAGGGTGGCTCGCTTTCCCTCTGCAATGGTAAACATGCGCTCTTCAACTTTCCCCTCCAGAAGGCGACTCGTATCGGACATGCCCCACAGCGAGATCAGAAGGAGTGGCACCCCGATACAAGCAAGAAAGACAAGGAGGACCTTAAGCTGAACTTTTCTCATAGTATCTGCACCTTTACGGCTCTTCCCCATCACCATCGGCAGATTCTCCTAAAAACAAGAGCCACTATTCAGCAGGCTCATACCGAAGAACACTGAAAAATGTCCGAAAGTTCCCCGAAAGCCACCATCCTTCAAAATAACACCTTACCAGTTGAGTCATTCTCTGAAGAAGGCTCAATGGAGCTAAAGTTTCAAACGAATTCCTACGAACAAACTGGTAACGACAAACATTGCGTTGTGACGGAAGGTATCTTCATCCCCGACTCTTTGCTTGACCAATGGAAAAAAGATGAAACGAATCTCTCTCAGATTGAAGCTCATGTTGACCTTCCTTGCGGTTGGTCTGATTCCCTTTGGGATTATGGCGGTGGTAGCACTCTACCATTCAAGTAGCACTATTGAGCAGGCGTCATACGACAAGCTAACCGCTGTTCGAGAGTTTAAGAGAACTCAGATCGAGGAGTACTTCGAAACGGTTCGCAAACAGATCTCTACCTTCTCTGATGATCCTTCCGTGCAGGAAGCTATGAAAGGATTCTCTCGAGCCTTCAAGAGTTATACTGAACAACTCGATGATTCTGATGAGCTAGAACGACGTTCCCGTGTTCGCGACTACTACCTCAGCCAGTTTGGACCAGAATATGAATCTCAAACTGGTGAGACGGTTGAAATACAACTTGAGAGCACTCTCTCTTCACTGAGCCCAACGACCCTTGCACTACAATCACGCTACATCGCGGAGAAATCTCATCCACTTGACTCAAAGGATCAACTTTCTCGAAGAAATGATCTCACTGAGTATGATGCTCTACACCGACGTTTTCACCCATACCTCCAACAGTTTCTCAATGAGTTTGGGTTCCATGATATCTTCCTCATCGAATCGAAAGGCGGACACATCGTATATTCGGTCTCTAAAGAACTTGATTTTGCTACCTCCCTTATCAGCGGTCCCTATGCAGAGACACATTTTGGTCGAATCTTTCAAGAGGCAAATGACGCAGCGAATGACGATTTCACACGATTGGCAGATTTTGAACCCTACTTTCCGTCGTACGGTAGTATCGCAAGTTTTATCGCAGCTCCCATCTTCCGCAATGATGAGAGGATTGGAGTAGTGGTATTTCGGATGCCAGTTGACCACATCAATAGCATCATGACGAGTGATGGCAAATGGGCCGATGTTGGCTTGGGAGCGAGCGGAGAAACGTATCTTCTCGGCTCCGATCACCTCTTGCGGACCAACTCACGCTTTCTCCTCGAAGATAAAGCAGGTTATCTCGAGGCACTTCGTGCAAACGGCACTGGCAAGGACCAGCTCAACCTGATCTCTTCCAAGGACTCATCGATCTTGCTTCAATCAGTAAACTCAGAAACTTCAAATAAGGCACTGGCAGGCCAATCTGGCGTCTCCATCGTATCGGATTATCGTGGGATAGATGTATTGAGTTCGTATAGCCCAGTAGATATTTCGAATGTTTCTTGGGCGATCTTGGCGGAGATGGACGAAGCTGAGGCATTTGAGCCCCTCTACGATCTCCTCTTCCAGGTGCTGGTCTGGTGTCTGATCGGTACCGTTCTCATTCTCTCCACGGCCTGGTATATGGCCCGAGGAGTGTCAGGTTCAATCGTAGAGATCATATCAAGCCTGAAAGACTCCTCACTTCAACTCGATGGAGCTGCAAAGCAGGTGGCAGGAAGTGCTCAATCTCTTGCCCAGGGTGCTACTGAGCAGGCTGCTTCACTCCAAGAAACAGCGGCATCCCTTGAGGAGATTTCATCAATGGCGGCTCACAATGCCGATAATTCTCGGCAAGCCGACACCATCAGTGGCGTTCTGAAATCTGATGCTCAGACCGGCGTCTCAACCGTTTCTGATATGAGTAGTGCTATTCAGGCGATTAAGACTGCCGCTGATGAGACATCACTCATTGTAAAGACCATTGATGATATCGCTTTTCAAACGAACCTTCTCGCTCTTAATGCCGCTGTAGAAGCCGCAAGAGCTGGGGAAGCCGGCAAGGGATTTGCCGTAGTAGCAGAAGAAGTTCGCAAGCTAGCCCAACGGAGCTCTGAAGCGGCGAAAGATACTGCTGATAAGATTCGACGCTCTACCGAACTTGCGAATGAGGGAGTAAAGGTCACAGAAGAAGTTGGGACCTCACTTCAATCGATCTTTGATAACTCTTCAAAGACCTCTAGCCTCATCAGTGAGATTTCAGCGGCGAGCAAAGAGCAGTCCACCGGCCTCGGACAGGTGAATACGGCGATTAGCCAGCTCGACCAGGTAACACAGACAAATGCTTCAGTAGCAGAAGAAGCCGCTGCTGCTGGGGAAGAGCTCTTCGCGCAAACAAAGACCGTTTCTCGAGGTGTTGAAGGCCTTACTCAACTGGTCTTTGGGGGAGCAACCGTCCAGCTCGACACGAAACCACGCAATAAGCGCAGCAAGAAAAAAGAAGCTCAGCAGGAAAAAAGGAAGAATCCGATTACACAGATACGGCAGATTATTCCTGAGCATGAGGAAGATGAATTCAGTTCGGCATCCGCACCTCAAGCAGGAAAAGCACTAACTGCTGAGCAGATAATTCCGCTTGATAATGATGATTTTCAAGGATTCTAAGGGGCAACTTCACTATGGAAGAGTCAGTATCACTTGGAGGCAAATACCTTACTTTTCTCCTTTCACGAGAACAGTACGGGATAGAGATCCTAAAAGTCGTTGAGATATTTGGGATGATGAAGGTAACGGCAGTTCCTCGCTCTCCTGATTATATGAAAGGGGTCATCAATCTTCGAGGAAAAATTATCCCTGTCATGGATCTTCGACTACGATTTGGACTGGAGGAACGAGATTACGATGACAAGACCTGCATCATCGTCGTATCAGCGGAGTTGGAGGAACGACAACTTACTGTTGGAATTATCGTTGATACCGTTCTCGAGGTAAAAGATTTTCAAGAAGACCTCATCTCAGCAAGTCCGGACTATGGGGCGGAATTCAATACAGATTTCATCCTCGGGATTGGAAGAGGAGAGCACGAGGAAGTAACCATCCTTTTAGATCTTGTTCAGATCCTTCCACAAGATCAGGTAGTGCTAGAAGTAACAGAATCAGAGGCTGTTTCGGAGCAGTAAGTCAGAGTGATGGGGTCCAGAACCTCACCATATAACAAGGTTGCGACGCATGAGCACAGAGTCGGTCATCAAAGCACTGGAAGACGTGGCGCTTCTCACAGTATTGATGTCAGAAGGCGATTCCTCAAGCTTGGACATGGTCGCCGAAGCCCTCGAAAACCTCGCAAACACCCTAGACTCCGAACTGTTTCCCCATCTCGCTCAGGCGCTCTCTGCGATCCTCGAGATCGATCGTGAGAAGGATGGAGCGCTTTTTGTTCAAAAAATTGGGACATTTGTGAGTGATGCCCAATCAAGTCTGGAAGCTGGTCGAGATCTCGAGCAGGTTGATGCCACTTCAGAAGCAAGTGGCTGGGGCGAAGATTTAAGCGATCGCGCCGATGCTGAGCTTATCGTTGAATTTATAGAAAAACACACCTCCTTATTAGAGGAATTCTCAGCCGCTATTCTTGAGAAGCAAGAGTGCTCTGATCCAGGTGAACTCGATGAGTTTCAAGCTTTTCTCAAGTCGTATCTTCACAATCTAAAGGGTGATGCAGGCTCTGTCGGACTTAGCGGTGTAGAGCGGGTCACCCATTGGGTGGAAGATCGCCTCCTTGAGGAAGGGCCACTTGCTCTCACACAAACTCTTCTGAACTATCAGCTTTGGGTGTTAAGTGTGTGCGAAGCCTATTCAGCAGGCGGAGCCCCGGAAGTGCTCGCAGAGCAATTCATGCTCCAAAATAAAAAACCAGACAGCGGTGTGGAGAACAGCGAGGTAGCGACAGAGCCTCCTTCAGGAGAAGATGCTGAGGTCTCCGAGGAACAGCAGTCTACACCCCAAGGCTTTACCCCTCAGTCTTATGAAATTACCGGTGATTCCGACATCCTATCCGAGTTCTTGGTCGAAGCAGAAGACCATCTCAGCATCGTAGAATCGATGCTGTTGGAGCAGGAGTCCGGATACTCCCTGGAGGATCTTGATGCTATTTTCCGAGCTGTTCATTCGATTAAGGGTGGCTCGGCATACTTTTCGCTGCAGGAGATCACAAACTCTTCACACATTACCGAAAGCCTTATGGATAAGGCACGAGATGGGAAAATTACCTTCAATTCAATCCTGCGCGAATTTGTTCTTGAGTATGTTGGGCTCCAACGAAAGCTTCTCGATGAGGTGAAGATTGCAGCCGCTCACAACAGCGATCTTCATACCTCCGAACAGATTCACCACTTTTGTGCCAAGATTGCCGACTACCTCACTGCTGTCGATTACGTTCAGGCGGCAACTGATGGAACGGAGCTTTCGGTATCCTCACCTCCTCCTGCTGCTCCTGCTGCTGCTCCTGCACAGGTAGAATCGAACAGTTCCAAGTCTCAAGCTCCAGCAAGCAAGCCAAAACACGAAGACGCTTCTCCAGCCTCTGACAAGGGAGCAGAAGACACTTCACCTTCAGCGAGCAGTGCTACCGAAGAGACAAAGACTCCTTCTAAGAAATCCTCAGAGAAGGTCAAGGTCAAAGACTTTGTGAAGATCGAAACAGAGCGGCTTGATCACCTGATTGAGTTTATCGGTGAGATGGTTATCTCGTCTTCTATGCTCATCCAAAACTGTCGAGACTTACTCGCTGATAATGACGCTGTTCTCTCGAATACGAACCAGCTCGAGCGCATCTCTCGCGAGATTCAAGATATCGGCATGTCGATGAGGCTAATACCGATTAAGGGACTTTTTCAAAAGATGTCTCGAGTTGTTTGGGATACCGCAAAAAAGCTCGGAAAGGATGTGAAGTTCGAGATGGAGGGGGAAGATACTGAGCTTGATCGCTCTGTTATCGACAAACTAGCAGACCCTCTGATGCATATGGTCCGAAACGCCGTGGATCACGGAGTAGAAAGTATCGATGAGCGTCTGGAGGCCGGAAAAACAAAGCAAGGGCGAGTAACCCTATCTGCATACCACTCCGGCGGAAGTATCTTTATTGAAATTCGAGATGATGGAAAAGGGCTCAGCAGAGAGAAGCTCGTAAAGAAGGCGCTAGAGCGTGGGCTTATTACAACAGCCGATAAGATGTCTGACGAAGAGGTCTATATGCTGATCTTTGCGGCAGGCTTTTCTACCGCAGAGCAGGTGACAGACGTTTCTGGCCGAGGTGTTGGCATGGATGTTGTCCGTCGGAATATCGAATCGATGCGAGGTCGGGTGAGCATTCGCTCTACCTATGGTGAAGGATCGCTCTTTACCATTGAGCTCCCGCTCACACTGGCGATAATAGAAGGGATCGAAACCGCAGTCGGAGAGGAGCGGTATATTATTCCGAGCCTTTCGGTCGTAGAATTCCTTCGACCAACTCCAGATATGATCATGCACACCCTTGATCGTGGGGAGACACTCAAGTTTCGGGGGGAGTTTCTTCCGATTCATCGCCTGACAGAGGTTTATCGGATTCCCGAGGGCCGACAAGATCCGACCGATGGAATTCTCGTGGTGGTTGAGTTTTCAGGGACGTCAGCAGCCCTCCTTGTGGATGAGGTGCTTGGGAAGCACTCGGCTGTCATCAAGGGACTTGGGGATATCTACAAAGATGTGGATGGTGTGTCGGGTTGCGCCATCTTACCAGACGGAGCAATCGGCCTAATCTTAGATGTAGGCAGTTTCGTACAAGCGGCAAAGACCATCTCTCACCTCAGCCCCACTCCGAAGGTTGACGCGTTGTCTCTTCTTGAGCATGGAGACGCGTAGTGGAACTCGTAGTATTCGAAAAATTTCAGAGCCTAATTCGGAAAGAAAGTGGGATCAGTCTTAAGGAGGAGAAGAAAGCGCTTCTTGAAAATAGAATTCGGAAGCGCTTGCGTGAACTCTCCCTCAAGAGCCCAGAAGAGTACCTTGAGGTCATTGAACTTGACGTCGACGGGTCGGAGCTGGTTCATCTTCTCGATGCGATCTCCACAAATCATACCTTCTTTTTCCGTGAAAACGAGCATTTCGTGTTCTTCAGAGATCTACTCACCGGTTGGAAAGGAGATGGTATTTCTCAGGTTCGTATCTGGTGTGCTGCGTCGTCTACCGGAGAAGAGCCCTATACCATCCTGATGAGCGCAGATGAGGTGCTAGACCTCTCTCGTTTTGACTTCCGCCTCCTCGCATCAGACATCTGCATTCCCGCCCTCCAACATGCCAGCGCTGGGATCTACGAAGAATCGAGGATGACCGGAATCAACGATGAGCAAAAGGAACGCTATTTCGCCCCAGCTCACGACTCTCATTCCTCACTTCAGGTCATGCCATCTCTCCGAGAGCACGTGCTCTTTAAGAGGCTTAATCTCAATGTCTTTCCGTATCCACTAAAGGGAGGGCTAGATATCATCTTCTGTCGCAATGTCATGATCTACTTCGATCGTGACCTAAGAGAACGGGTGGTATCAGAATTTCATCGTCTACTAAAACCGGGGGGGTATCTTTTTGTGGGCCATTCAGAAGCATCTGCCGGTCAGGTCGAGGGATTTCAGCGCGTTTCGCCGGCCATATTCCGCAAAGACGGAGGTCTTGTATGACTTCAGGACAGAAGAAGACACATGTTGGGATTGCTCAAGCATCCATTAGTGATGACCCGAATGAGCTACTTATTGCTGCTAATCTCGGCTCATGCCTTGGTATCGCTGCATTTGATCCGGAAAGGAAGATTGGAGGAATGATTCACTGTCTTCTCCCTCTGTCGAAGTCGGATCCTGAAAAAGCAAAGGAGAATCCATGTATGTATGTAGATACCGGGGTAGCCTATCTCCTCAATGAGATGTTCAAGAAGGGAGCGGTAAAAGATTCTCTAAAAATCTCTGTAGCTGGAGGCGCAAACATTGCCGACACCACCAACGTGTTTGAGATTGGGAAAAAGAATTTTACGATCTTAAGAAAAATCCTTTGGAAGAATAATCTTCTGATTGCAGCGCAGGACATCGGAGAGAATATGTCTCGTACCATCTCTCTTGATATGGCAACTGGTAATGTTTGGCTCAAGAAGAAGGGGCAGGAAGAACAGATGGAGGCAAAGGGATAGGGCTATGGGCTTCTCATTTTTACTCGTTGATGATTCGAGCATCGTTAGAAAATCATTGAAGAAGACTTTTGCGCTCACGGATCTTGAGATCTCAGAGATACATGAAGCGACGAACGGACAAGAGGCACTTGAAGTCCTGAATAGTGAATGGGTAGATCTCGTGTTTCTCGACGTAAATATGCCGGTTATGAATGGCATAGAGTTTATGGAAGCATTGGTGGCGAACGATGAGCTGAAAGATACCCAGGTAATCGTAGTATCCACAGAGGGAAGTCAAGAGCGACTTGACAGGCTAAAAGAGCTTGGAGTTGTGGGCTATCTCCGAAAGCCATTTGCACCAGAAGAGTTAGTTGAGAAGGTGAACGAAATACTTCGAGGAGTGAAGAATGGTTGAGCTCGTACAAGAAGATTTTGAATCGGTAAATTCGCAGATCTTTGAAGATTGGGGATTAATGTTTGTAGAGCACTTGGAAAACCCCTCCGAGGAATTTCCTTCAGATGCTCCTGTTTATCAGAGTGTTATCAAATTCTCTGGCGAGCACTCTGGCCACTACCACATCTTCTGTCGTGAAGATTTTATGGAGGCTCTTGCCCAAAATGTCCTCGGAGAACTCGACGGCTGCACTCCCGAAGAGCAGCGCGATGCGCTACAAGAGATGGCGAATGTCGTTTGTGGCAATTTGCTGACAAAGCTATTTGGAGAGGATCACGTATACGAGCTTCGTCCTCCGGAGGTAACCGAAACAAATATCGTCTCTTTAAACACTGCCCTAGAAGCAACCCACTGTGCCTTTATGGCCGATGATTGCCCCGTTGTTGTCAGCCTTCAGTTGGAGGGCTAGTGGCATGTCTCCCATTAAAGTTTTGATCGTAGATGACTCAGCGATCGTTCGACAGACGCTAGAGAAGGAGCTTTCTGCGGACCCAGGTTTTGAGGTTGTGGGGACTGCTCCTGACCCCTATATCGCCCGAGATAAGATCGTTGCACTTGCTCCTGATGTGATGACACTCGACATCGAGATGCCTCGTATGGATGGTCTTACTTTCCTGCGGAAGCTCATGAAACACCACCCGATTCCGGTCGTAGTGGTCTCTTCTATTGCCCAAAAAGGTTCTGATGTTGCCCTGGAGGCTGTTCGGCTGGGGGCTGTTGAGGCGCTTGCAAAACCGGGTCCGGCTTACGCCATTGGTGATATGGGCATACAACTGCGCGAGAAGCTGCGCTCTGCTGCCTCGGTTGATATCAATCGCCTCAAGAATGCGCTTTCATTCGAAAAGCAACCTGCTCCAAAAGCACTTGTTCGAACTACCGATAAGGTATTTGTGGTGGGAGCCTCCACTGGAGGAACCCAGGCACTTGAACTCTTTGTTTCTCAACTTCCTCCAAATGCACCAGGAACCGTTATCGTCCAACATATGCCAGCAGGATTTACGAAATCGTTCTCTGAGCGTTTAAATTCAATTGCGGCAGTTGAGGTAAAAGAAGCAGAAGACCAAGACTCCATAGTCCCGGGCAAGGTACTAATTGCACCAGGGAATTTCCACATGATGGTTCAGCGCTCAGGAGCAAAGTACTTTGTAAAGATAAAGGAAGGTCCCCTCGTGGGACGTCATCGCCCAGCAGTCGATGTGCTCTTCAAAAGCGCAGCAGCGTTTCTCGGCAAGAACGCTGTGGGAATTCTTCTCACTGGTATGGGTAAAGACGGAGCTGAGGGAATGGTTGCCATGAAAGATGCTGGTGCACAAAACATCGTTCAAGACGAAGCCTCCTGCGTAGTCTACGGCATGCCAAAAGCCGCTGCAGACCTCAACGCCCACCACTTTCAACTTCCCTTACAGCAAGTGTGTGGCAAGGCCCTACAACTCGCTCTTGAAGGGTAGACCCCAGCGTTAACCCCAACGTTGCATAAAAATTTGCCCGTAGACTGCTTTGCTCCCACAATAGCAGCACATCTTGAAACTTTGATCGAGTTTTTAGACCTCACTG
>JALEGQ010000220.1 GCA_022763385.1 bacterium | reverse complement strand
TAACTCAGTGTCTGCTCTCCCTTCTTCCAGTTACACGGACAGAGCTCATCTGTTTGACAGGCGTCGAGTACTCGAAGTACTTCCTCTGGGTTTCGTCCAACATTGAAATCGGTGACGGTCACAAACCGGATCACATTTTTTTCGTCAACGAGAAAGGCGGCACGAACTGAGACTCCTTCATCGGTGTTTAAGATGCCAAGTGCTGTCGAGAGCTCCCGCTTGATATCAGACAGCCAGGGGAAGGGGCTCTCGGTAAGGTCTGCCTCGTGCTTCCGCCAGGCGAGGTGCACAAACTCACTATCAACACTTGCGCCGATGAGGTGGCAGTCTCGGTCCTTGAACTCTTCGTGCAGCTCACCGAAGCCCACGATCTCGGTTGGGCAGACAAAGGTAAAATCCTTCGGCCAGAAGAAGAATAACTTCCACTTTCCCTCGAGATCCGAGCTCTTCACCCGTGTCATCCCCGTTTCAGGATCCGCGGACGTTACTGCTACGAGGTCAAACTCCGGGAATGTATCACCAACACCTAACATCTCTCTGCTCCTCTTCTCGTCATATTTCACTGGCGCGCTCTCCTGTCGTCGCACCTCTCTCCCAGATTCTTACACCAAAGACTGAAAAGGGGCAAAGCAGGGCGATTCTGCCTGATCTCTTATCTCTCGCTGAGAGTTATGCCGAGAAGATGAAACTTGTGGCGAAGATAACACCAACTCACTCTCAGGGAGAGAACTAAGGACTCATCAGGATATTATCAGGGAGTTAGCCGGGCTCAGGAAGATCCAAGTCTTCAAGGTCTTCACCCTCAGCAGCTAACGGGTAGCGGCTATTCATAAAGTCACACATCCTCGCTACGTCGTTATCGATAGAGTCGAGGAATCGAGCGAGGGGAGATTCATTGACTGCGGTAATACGTTCGATTACTTTGCCATCTCTCATGACACAGATATGCTCAGGGAGCCACTCCTTCTTCGCTCTTTCTCGTTCGGCGCCAGTAACATCAAATATCATTACTCTGTCGTGAGCAGCGTGCCCGATCTCCGCTTGTCGATTATTCACCGCCTCAAACGTTTCTCCTGGTCGGTAATACTCGCCAGCACTCTTGATGCCAAACCGAAGGTTGTCACGTGACCTCAGATAGAAGTATCCAACAGAATGGCCACGGGGTTGTTCGCTATATTCATCCCAGCCATCGCCAACGTTAGCACACTCTAACCTTCGATTGTCTGAGTTTATGTTTGCCATACTTTTGCCTTTTTTCTTGTCATGCCAACTGGTGAGGCATGCGAGTCGTTCCACTATCGAATGGAGTAATTACTCGCACATTAGCTATCCTTAAGGAAATTTTATCCGATTTATCGGCGCTAATATATTGAGCTGTCGAGGGTTTTTATCGCGAATTGGAGAGAATCCTAGGTGATCTCATCGTTGTGTATCGAAATCGGCTCGCAGGGGAGCCTCCCAGTTCCTTGGAATCAGCGGGTTGATTTCACATGCCGGGTAAGTATCTGAAATTCCAGGGCATTCAAGCTTAGCGTTTCCATCCATAAAATGGCCCCTGAGGGGATCTTTGTTCGCGGAGTCTTCATGAAGGCCATTTTTTTCAGAAATCAGGAAACTTATTTCCAAAGTATTCGATAGAGGAGGGGTGAAACGAATTATGGAGGAGAAAAAGCGATGATCCTTTCAGTGAAAAGAGCCGGAATGGTGAGTGGAGTTGGTGTTCAGCCGATGTCAGGGGCTTCCGGAAAGAGCTTTCAGGAGGTGATGAGGAGTCTCGACTCTCCGGCCGCGGGGGCGACTCAGCCCACCGGAGCTCCACCAGTTCGGGTGCCGGAAGATCCCTTTCTCGCGATGCAGGATCTCGCCCGTCGAGTCGTTGGGGGAGAGAACCTCTCGTCTCATGAGCTGCTCGTCTATCAGGTGCGTGCTGGTGAATTTGGGATGAATGTCGAGCTCGTCTCCAAGGTGGCTGAGAGTGTTGGAGCTTCGCTCCGGAAGTTGCAGAATCAGGGGTAGCCTCAGATGTCTCTCTCACTTTCACAGCTCTATACCCTCCAGCGAGAGCAGGATCTGCGTCGGGACGATGTACGAGATCTCCAACGACGGGTCGCTCGACGGGTGCATGAGAAGAGGGCGGCGGTCACGGCAGGTGAACGGCAGGCGACGGCGAAGCAAGCTGCTCTGCTCGGGGCTCGGCATACCCTCTCGCCCCAGGTGTTCTCTTCGCTCCTTTCTGAGCTCCGGCTCCAGCAGAGAGCCCAGAGGCAGGAGAAGCGAGAGCTCCAAGGAATGACCGCTCACGCCACAAAGCTTGAGCGGCAGTTGCAGTTTCTCAACCACCGGTCAGAGCTCCTTACCGAGAAGCAGCAGAAACTCATTCAGGAGAAGCAGCTCTGTTCTCGTGAGCGGGGAGATGAAGCTCTCTTGGAGCAGATTGTTACCGCTCGCCAACGGCCGCCGGGGGGGAGAGGTGGAGTGTCTGGAGAGGGTCCGATGGAACGCGTCAGGCCGGTTGCGGCTCCCGAACACTCCAGGTCGAGCGAGCCCGTGCTGGAGGTCTTTTCTCTCGAGAGAGCGAGCGAGGAAGGGGGCGCCGAGAGGGCGGCCAGCACGGCGTCAGAGAGTATCTCTGTGGGTGCGGATGAGCGGGAATTGTCGGAGGAATGGGGAAGCAGAGAGGGGCTCTCTCCTCACCGGGGTGAGTTTGAGTCACGTGACGGCATCAGAGAGCCGGCTCTGGCGGGGGGAGCTCTTCCGATCGGCGAAGATCAGGGGGGAGTGCCCTGGAACTTTGAGGGTGGCGCAGGCGGTTCGAGCACAGATTCGGAGCTGGAGGGAGAGCACGGCGCACCTCTCTCGAGCGAGTTTTACCACGAAGAGAGGAAGGAGGAGGAGCGGGATGAAGTGAGGGCTCCGGGCGAAGCCGAGCATTGGTGTGACGGTGAGCACCACACGCTCTCCTTCCCACTCGCTCTTGGGAGTGGTGAGCAGGTTACCGTCCGCATCGAACGCCGGGTAGAGAACCGACTTTCGCTCGCGGTAGAGCGAGATGTGGCGAAGTTACACACTCACCCCCTCTTACGGTCGAAGCTTGCCGCCCGTCTTCAGCAATCCGGTTTTCTCCTCGACGAAATTCGAATTCTTCCTTATCGACAGGGGGCACCTCATGAATAGTCAACATCCCTATTGGTT
>JALEGQ010000219.1 GCA_022763385.1 bacterium | reverse complement strand
GCCGAGCATGCATGGCGAGAGGGGGATGCTTCTCAGGTTGCCCTTCTGCACCGGAACGTGCTTCACCGCCTCCAGCAAAGTGATGCCATGGTCGTCTCGTCGAAGAATACCGCGGCACTGCTCTTAGCTGTTTCTGAACTTGAGCGTCAGGCAGCGGATTCACCGGGGGTCTCGGTCTCAAAGGTACGAGAGATCTTTCGAGCAGATCCGAGTTCAGAGCACCGAGATCGATCGCTGGTGCTTCACCCCCTCATCTCAGCAGCTCGAGAGGTGAATGCAACACCAGAGCTTCGAAGTGATTCACCGTTTCAGGAGTCCGTGCGAGCACAGCTTATTCGGGGGCTTCATACGGTAGACGCCAGCGAGTTTTCGGAGCTGCTTGCGAAGGTTCAGGCAGGTTTTCACGAAGTATTCCAACGTGACCCGGAGCTCACGATGTTCTTTACCCACAAGGATGTTGAGCAAGAACCTGAAGTAGGCCCTGAACCCGTCGTTCGTGGGGTGGTAGAGCACGAGGCCTCTGCGCCGGAGGCAGGTCTTTTGTTACCAGAGTCTATTGAACGACCGGGAGTGTTTGAAATAGAGAAACCCCGTTCCCGGTTTCGACGGTTGTTTGACCGAGGGGTGAGCGCCGTCAAACGGTTGTTCCGTTCCTCAGATGAGAAGCGAGAAGAGCTGCTCCGTGAGGCGCTGGTGACAGAGTTGAAGGGGAACTTAGAGGCTGCCGGGGTGAGTTATGGGGGAGTTCAGCACGCCGTTTCAGCGCTCGAAGAGTTTCTTCCGACGAGGAGGTCGGTGCCGGGAAATCGGGAAGAGGAGATCGTTGCTCGGGCACGTGAGCTCGGTGAGCAGGTTCACTCGCTGCCCGGTATTCAGAGCCGGATGGCGGAGCCTCACCGGGTGGAGCAACCTGCCGCTGGGGATGAATGGGGGATTCCGCTTGCTCATGACGGAAATTACGATATATGGAACCCGGTGGCGTTCTTTGAAGCGGTTGCTCGGATTCCTTTTGGTGAGTCGCTGAACGAGGCGCCGAGGCTCTCTTCCTCCGATGGGCTTGTGGTGACTGATACGCCGAGTCGCCCTGCTTTTCGGAGTGGTTTCTCTGAGCCGGTGTTACGTCAGGGGGGAGTTGAAGAGACTCTCACGAGGATACGCACTCTCTTTGAGAGAGTGCTGGATCCGAAGCTCGCCGAGGAGTTCTCCGGACGAGCAACAGCGCTCGCTGCGAGTATTGGGAGGGAAGGCTTTGATACCGCTCTGCTCCGAGGGTTAGCGAAGCAAAAGATCAGCGAGGGAGCAGTCCGGCCAGAGACAGCAGCGTATGATTTTCTGCAGACCCTCGCTGGGGTGACGAATTATGGCCCAGAGGTGTTGGATCGACGGTACTTCGATCCTGCACATGAGCTGCAAGCGATTCACCATAGCGTCAGAACGAGCTCCAAATAATAGTAATCCTCGAGGAACCTGCTCGACACGTCGTTGACTCTCGTGCGAGCCTGACCTGCTACGAGGAGCGAATTATATGGTGGAACCTATTCAGCATGTCGTCGTTGAGCCACTTCGTCTTGATGACTATGAAGATATTCGGAAGAGCATGGAGGAGGCCTATGCTCAGTCTGGGATGGAGGTGTGGAAGCGCTCGAGTATCGAACGGCTCATCAAGCTCTTCCCGGAGGGGCAGCTCGGGGTGCGCGTCGATGGCAAGGTAATCGGGTGCGCCCTCACCCTGATGTTGGACTCTACTGAGCTTGATGACCGACATACCTATCTCGACGTCATTGATCACTATCGGTTCGGGACCCATACGAGTACGGGAGACCTGCTCTACGGGATCGAGATGTATGTTCATCCAGAGTACCGGGGGCAGCGGCTCGGTCGGCGGTTGTATGACGCCCGAAAGCAGCTCTGTGAAGATCTCAATCTGAGGGGGATCCTCTTTGGTGGTCGGATCCCGAACTACTCTCAACACTCTGAGGAGATGACGCCGCGCCAGTATATCGATGCGGTAAAGCGGAAAGAGATCTTTGACCCTGTGTTGAACTTTCAACTCTCGAACGACTTTCGGGCGGTGCGAGTGTTGAAGGGGTACCTTCCTGAGGATAAGCGTTCCGAAGAGTACGCAGTGCTCCTCCGGTGGGATAATGTTTCGTACCAGAAGAAGCCCTCTCATAAACGGAATCAGCAGGTGGTGCGGCTCGGTCTCGTTCAGTGGCAGATGCGAACCGTCTCGGGACTGGAACAGTTTCTCGATCAGATGGAATTCTTCGTTGATGTCGTGAGCTCGTACCGCACAGACTTTGGGGTCTTTCCGGAGTTCTTTAATGCTCCGCTGATGGCGGAGTTCGCCTCCCTCTCTGAGCCGGAAGCGATCCGGGGTCTCGCCCGCTTCACTGATGCGATCCACGAGAAGGGGGTAGAGCTCGCCGTCCGGTACAACGTCAACCTCCTGCTCGGCTCAATGCCGTATATGGAAGAAGAGCGGCTCTATAATGTGGGGTTTCTCTGTCGCCGAGATGGGTCCTCTGAGCGGTACGGGAAGATTCACATCACCCCAAGCGAGCGCGAGGCGTGGGGAATGGTTGGTCTCGATGAGATCCGCACCTTTGACACCGATTGTGGAAAGATCGGAGTACTCGTCTGTTATGACGTGGAGTTCCCAGAGTTGGGGCGACTCCTCTCTGACCAGGGCATGCGTATTCTCTTCGTCCCGTATCAGACCGACACTCAGAACGGCTATGTCCGGGTGCGGGTCTGTGCCCAGTCACGGGCCGTCGAGAACGAATGCTACGTCGCTGCCGTTGGCTCTGTCGGAAACCTTCCTCGGGTGAAGAATATGGATATTCAGTTCAGCCAGGCGGCGGTGTTTACGCCATCAGACTTTTCTTTTCCGACGAACGGGATCAAGGCAGAGGCAACTCCCAATACAGAGATGGTGCTCATCGCTGATGTAGATGTGGCCCTGCTCCGAGAGCTCCACTCCTATGGAGCGGTTCGTAACTTAAAGGACCGACGTACCGACCTCTACGAGCTCACCCTGAAGAAGACTGCTACCGGAGCAAAGTAAGTCGTTCTTGGATCTCGTCGGGGAAGTCTTCGTAGGTTCGAAGGGTCTGCTGAAGGGAGATAGGGTCGAGATCGAGGTGCAGAGCGACCCAGGCGAAGCTGAAGGGCTCTTTTGGGGTGAGCTTTCCGAAGAGCCACTGGCGGGCACTCCGGACCACGTGTCGCTCGCAGTGCGCAGTTCCAAAGGCGTCACAGATCGCTCGGGCGAGGACAGCCGCAAGGAGGTTTCTCTCAGGTTTTACCGGGGATTGGTTCTCTCCTTCGTCTTCGTCAGAAAAAAAGCGATTCAGTGCGTTGGAATTACTCATAGATTATTTCCCCTTTAGAAAACACCTCGCCCGCAAACCTCTGCTGTGCGACCACTCATGTTCGGCGAACGTTGAGTGACGAGACAGGGCCTCTTCGCGGAAGCTTTTGTAATGATTGAAAAAATCGTTACTTTAACTTCCCTAAAGCTATTAAACCGTTGAAATTGCTCGGTCAATAAAAATGCAAAATTGGAGGAAATATTTTTGAAAAAAAATCTTGTTTGACCGATAACTCTGTTGTTGGTTCTGCTCAGTAGAACGTCATGTTGTAATATAGAACAAAGTTGCCAGTTGTGGGTGCTGCGATCCTGAAGCGGCCCAGGAGGTGCGGGATGAGAGCAGGAAAAGCGGTGCGAAGTTTGACTTTCGTCCCCGAGATCTCTAGCGTTGTAGGCTCGTCTGGGTACTGGCGCCCGAGCTGCGGCTCGGAGAGAGAAAGGCAGAAGAAGAATTTATATGAAGAAGAAACTTTTTGTAAGCAACCTCGATTTTGAAGTGACAGAAGAACAGCTCCTTGAGGCCTTTAAGGCCGTTGAAGAGCCAGCGAGCTTGACCCTTGCTACTGACCGGGAAACTGGTCGCTCGAAGGGGTTTGCTTTCGTTGAGATGTCCTCTGAAGAGGTGGCAAAGCGTGCCATCGAGGAGCTGAACGAGAAGCAACTGAACGGTCGTCCGATCCGGGTGTGTGAAGATCGCGGAAAGGGAGGCGGTGGTTCCTTCAGTAAGGATGGTGGCCCGGGGGAGCGCAAGCAACGGGAGTACCTCCCCCCGATCCAGCGCATGCAGCTCTTCCGACGCAAGCGGAAGCTTGACCCATTTCTTGAAGATCCAACAAAGACGATCGATTACCGCGATATCGCTCTCCTCTCAAAGTTTGTGAGTGATCGCGGAAAGATCCTTTCCCGGCGCATGACCGGTCTCACCGCTTACAACCAGCGCAAGGTCGCCAAGGCGGTAAAGCGGGCACAGAGCCTCGGGTTGATGCCGTACTCAAACTGAGTTGTCCCTTTGGGGAACGTTTCGGGCCTTGTTGTCCCCCTGGGGGGCGTTTCGGGCCCTTTGGGCCCTGCACGCAGCGGTGGGGAGCGTTTCGCTTTTTTAGGCTGCTTCTAGGGGGTGGAGGGCTTCTTGGAGTCTTTGGCCGAGTGCTGAGAGGGCCTTGGTGTTCTGTGTTCTATAGAGCTCTTCGGTGACGTGGGCGATGGTGTGGAGCTTGTGGAGCTCTTCTTGGTCTTGGTCGCTCAGTTTGTCTGCGGTGTGCTTGCTCTCGAGGGCGGCGATCAGGGACCTCGCTCCTTGGGCGCATTCGTGGATGATCTCCCACTCTTCTATTGGTGCCATACGGTCCGGATCCTCTTGCCGTGATGGAGGGAGGTATTGGCCTTTTGCCGCGTGCACTCGTTCCGTCTCTGGGAGGCAGATGGTGTCGATGTCAGAGATGATTCCCCGTCGGCTCTCGGCGTGAATACAGAGATTGCTGGCAACGTCGAGGTCGTGGATAAGCACACCGTCCTGCTTCAGGAGGGTCACGCCCCTCCAGCAGTCAAGGAAGGCTTGTACGACCTCAGCGACCGGATGCGTTTCGGCGGCTTTCTCCAGCGGAGTGATCGGAGCAATTTTCGTAACGAGATACAGGAGGTGATCCGGATCCGCTTCATCGTAGATAACTGCTCGGGGCAAGAGAAAGTATGGCTTTGAATCGGAGCTCTCCATCATCACCCGAAATGCCTCGGTGAATCCCTCCAGCATCCCATCCGGATAGAAGCTGAGATCTTTCACGACGAGATTATCAGGAGCGGTGGCGCAGACCGTAGCGCTCTGGGGGTACTTTGGGAAGATGAGAGCAGCGGCGTCGGGGTTCGGGAGTTCCCCTCCCTAGGCCTCAAGCTTTGTTCCAAAATCTTGGTCAGAGAGGGTCATAAGCCCATTAATTCCGGGTGAGCAGCGACGTTCGAGGAGGCGAACCACGGTTACCTCTTCTGCGGTAAGCGGGCCCTCCTGGAATGGGGAAAAACGTTGCATGGTGAGGGGGAGGAGCTCTCGCTCTGCCGTAAACGGGTTTGTCTCGAAGCAGAAAGAACGCGAACCCACCGCAAGAACAGTCCGGTCGATGGGATCTTCGATGGTCGAGCGAAGTCGAAAGAGGACCGGCATGCCGACTGCTTCAGAGAGTTTCTCTGCTGCTTCTTGGAGCTCCGGGAAAGAGAGCTCTGGAGCCGGTGCGATGGGGAGCACCTCGTCAAGCTTCAGGTCTGGAATCTCTTGCCGAGCGAGGCGAACCGCTGCGTGTGCATAGTGTCGACGAATCTCAAGTTCTCGGAGCTGTGGGAGGAGGGGGAAGATGTCGTGGCCTGTAAAAGGGGATTCGAGACTGACGGCTTCTCGTCGGAGGGCGCTGGTATCAGGAAGGTGACCGCTTTCGAGAAGCTCTGGCCGGAGGAGTGGGTCTCCCCGGTAGCCTGGGGTGGTTTCGGTAGCGTTTTGGCTCGGAGATGCTATCCGTTGCAACGGCTTCCCTCCCAATCGGAGTGCGATAGTGCAGTGTTTGTATATCAGGCGACGCTTTTCGGCTAGGCGTCGTTTTCTCCATCATCCCACGGTTCGTCTCCGGGGATGTGAAAGACCTTGTGCCGAGCTTTCGTTACCTGCTCGAGGGGCTCTTTCCGCTCGAGGGCGGTGCAGATCTGGTCGAGGACGTGTTTAATTCGGTTTCCGCTCCGCTCAACAAGCTCTGCTGCCTGTATCTGGTCGGCAGAAGCGGTCGGAGTGCTTCTCAAAAGATACGCCGCCCCGATAACGGCGCCGAGCGGGTTGTTTACTTCGTGCCGGAGGGTGCCGATATGGGTGCGAATGAGCTCCATCACCTGCCGGTCAACCTCGGAGCGGTTGAGTTCGTGTTGTAGCTTGTTGCGTTCAATAACCCCGAGGACGAGGTGCTGAAAGAGTGGTTCTCGGACGACATCCTTACTGAGGAAGTAGGCCGCACCAGCAGACACTGTTTTCCCGGGCATCTCGGGGCAGGAATCAGAGCTCATCGCGAGGACGAGGAGGTGACGGAAGAGCCCTTCTTCGAGCAGCTCCACCCCTTTCCCATCGGGGAGGTTCTGATCAAGGAGTACGAGATCTGGTGGCTCTTCGAGGAGAAGGGGCTGGGCCGATCGGGCTTCAGCAAGATCTCCATATTCTGTAAAGGTTGGTTCATCGAGGAAGGAGCTCAAGCGGATCTTCAACAGTTTGCGAAAGGCGCTGTCGTCATCAACGAGTACGACCTGTGTTCCCATACGGTCTCCCCCTCTACGCCTTGTCCGGAAATTGAATAACGGCGTCGGTGTTCCAGATTACCGGAATGCGGACACCTCCGATCAGGAATCCTGCCGTGCCGCGGAGCTCAGCCGAGAGAAACCCTCCTGGTTTTCGTTTGCAATCAAAGAGAACAAATTCTTTCGTGAGGATCTGGTTTCCTCCCCGAGAGAATGAGAAAAATCTCTTCTTGTATCGGAGCGCCGCCTTTTTTGCGTTCACATCGATGATGTACTTTTTTAGTGCCCCGTCGTGGCACCCGCTCCCGTAGCTTGAAAAGAGGAGTTTGAATCTCAGGATTGGAGCGGTGTCTTCAAGCGCTGCTCGAAAATTGGAGTGGAAGGCGCTTCGCCGTTGCGGGGAGAGTGGCTCATCATAGATGTTGAGGACGATCACTTGGCGATTCGACGAGAGCGCGGCGTATACATCCCGAACGACAAATTTTCGGCCGTTGACTTCGATCGCCCCGGTAAATCGTTCGCGGATAGGGGTTGCCTTGGGTCGTAGTGCACCCGTGCTCGTCTGCCGCTGGAGAACGGAGAGTCCGTCTACCTGCGGGGTGAACTCATCACGCTTTTCTTCTTCTTTCGGAAGAATGGAATTTCCCGGTGTCTCGCTGTTTCCCTCCGGAGTGTTCTTCTCCTGGTCAGACGTTTCCTCTGCAGCCTGCTTGGCTCGTTCCAGTTCCTGGGCAATCCGTTCACTGATGGAAAGAGTCCCTGTTGTATCT
>JALEGQ010000218.1 GCA_022763385.1 bacterium | reverse complement strand
TGTGGGTAACGGTAACGGGTAACACACCACTCTAAGCAACCAAAACTCCATCATTTTTCGTGACCACACTTCCATCAAATATCGTGACCGGTCACATCGTTTGGTGAGGTAATTATGTGCCTCGGTCAAATAAGATGTAGTAGCTAACACTCGTACAGCGAGTGACTCAATCATACACCTCCTTTCGATGACGTATCCGCTGGATTTCTACCAGTTGAGCACTCGGGTCAACGGTATAGAGGATACGATAATCTCCAATTCTGATTCTGAAAGTCTTTGTCGATCCGACCAACTTTCTTGAGCCTTTGGGAAAAGGATCCTTGGCAAGCGTTTGAACAGCGGACAGAATTTTGGGGATTTGGCTCTTATCAAGCCGCCGCAACTCTTTTTCTGCTGATCTCTTTAGAGAGACGTTATAAGAGGCCATCGGACTTGAGGCTTTTGATAAGATCCTCCAGGGGAACTGAGTCCTCCCCGGAGCGCTCGGCAATGGCTACAAGATCTTGAATGTCCTCAAGGATCTCCTCATATGCCTCTACGGGGATGACGACGGATTTTTTGTTTCCGTCCTCGTCCGTAATGAACTGAATTTTGTTTAATGCTTCCATTGCCTTAATATACTCGCTTTTGCGGTGGGGAGTCTATTGGTGTAATGGGGCGTATAATTGGGGTAGGTCCGGGGGTTGCCCCCCGAATCCTCCCGCCCCACCCATCGTGCCGGTCGGCAATGGGCGAGTCATGTCGTGCTTTATCAAACAGATATCTGGAGCACGACACTCGGTCCGCCCGACCAGGGCGGCAAACGCGGAGCGTTTGAGAGTTGGGTAGTGAAGAGTGACCCAAAGTTGTCTCATTGATACAAGTCCTACTGTGTTGTGAATCCAATCGTTTGTCATTCCGGTGTGAGTGACGAGAGTTTTACTGAGATGGCAGGAGTTGGCGGCGTATACCATCTGCAAAAAATTGAGAATTTTTCCTACTCTCTGCGAGTTTCTACTCTGCGAGTCTCATGTAATCTCTCTTCTGAATCTCTGAAGTGCTCCCGAATAAACAGCTTTCCGAGAAAACCGACGTTCTCCTTCCGTAGAATACCGAAGAGACAGTGGAAGTTGTTGTTCGTATGGGTCTTATCAACGGGCTGCCTGGAGGAACTCGGGCGAGCTCATCAGACGGTGTGCAGGTACGTGGGTCATCCGGCTTTGGGGTGAACGGACGGGTACGTCTCGGAGAAGATAGCTATACCTTCTCACAACTCCGAAACGGACGGGGCGATAGCTCTTCCCTTCTCCGTCTCAACTATGCTCTCGGGACTCTGGCTTCGGCTCAGGATAAACTAGGTGAACTGCTTGGATTCACCGAGACCCTGATCGACTTTGCCGAAAAGGCCGGGAGCGAAGACATCTCAAACAGCCAACGTCAATCACTTGATCGCCGCTTTCAAGCAACGGTTAAAGAATTCCAGGACTCCCTCTCCTCTGCCGCTAAGGAGGGCGTAGATTTCCTCGATAAAGACGAACTCTCCAGTGTACTCCAATTCGCGGGAATCAACACCGAAGCGGCGACTCGACTCTCAGCAACCTTTGAACGGCTAGCAGGAGAAGATTCCCTGATCGGATTTGAGAACGTTCCTTCAAAAACAGTTCAGTACACAAAACGAGTTCGAATAGAAGATCCCCGCACCAACTTTCAGGTTACCGATGAAACAAACAATGCTGGCACGGGAATCTCATTTGCAGAGGTCACCAACAGCTCGACGGACAACGTGGTTCTGACGACCGAAGCAACCTACAGTGGGAACTCCTCGGGAAGCTCCGTTACTGGGACCTATGCTGATGACGAGACCCAATCCCTTCTGAGCGATCTCTCTGGGGAAAACCAACGTGTACTTGCGGTGGATGATGGTGGCCTTACGGCATTGGTGGCAACTGGGGACGGGGACAAGACCGTTCTCCAGCGCTACATACTCGGGACAAATGGTGCTGCGCCGACACTTTTTTCTACCGAAGCAGTTCTTGACACCTCGTATGACTCGGTAACGGCCACTCTCTCCCCCACCGGAACACAATTTGCCTATCTTTCCGAAGATTCAACAACGGTTAACTACTTCAATGGAAGCTCACTTGAGAGCTACTCAGTCACCGGCGGAACTATCGATGATATTGCGCTCTCTAATAGCGAGCTCTTCTTCACCTCAAATGCCACGAGTATCGGGGCAAACGGTGCTCAGAATGACCTCTTCTCATTTGATACCTCCGTTGGCTCTCCAACTCCCACCCGAATTGCAGCCACAGATTACTCCGATGCGAGTCTCGTCAACATCGAAGAGTTTACCATCACCAATGACGGCACAAAGGTCGCCTTTACCATCAGTGAAGGAGAAACAAAGACCGAAGTAGATAACGGTCTCTCTAAAGAACTCGTCATCTTAGAGCGCGCCTCTGGGGACTTCTCCCGATTTGAAGATGCAACTGGAAGGACCCTTGCGGCCCCTGCCGGCAACTCAACTGAGTATCAGAGCTTTGATTTTGATGTCAGTGGTGACTATCTCTATGTGGCGCAACGAGAAGGAGAGGATCAAAGCAGTAACGGGGTCGCACGATTTGATGTCAGCGATGTTGAGAATCCGACCTTTTATGATGTTCAGGCAACCGGGGTATTCGACGGGGGAAGTGCGGTTGATGATGCGCAAGACTACGAAGTCTCCGCCGGCACCCTGATTGATGTAAACGGCGATGGCAATCTCGATCTTGTGGGTCAGTACTCAGCAAACATCGAAGATTCTGGGGTGGTTACCTATCTTGGCGACGGGAACGGAGGATTCGGTTCTGCTGTTGAACTCGATACCGAGACTGCTTCTTCAGATACTATCGGGGTTGGTGACCTCAATGGAGATAGCTTTACTGACCTCGTGGTAAAAACAGATAGCTCAACCGCCTCGGTTTTCTTTGGAAGCGCTAGCGGTACGTTCTCTGCTGGGGGAAGCGTTACGGTGACTGATGCCGAAGAGATACGGCTCGTTGACCTTGATGGGGATAACAACCTCGACCTCGTGACCACAAACAACAGTAGTGGTGGTAGCGTTGAAGTACGGCTTGGAGCAGGTGACGGCACATTCGGATCAAGCTCTTCTTATGCGGCAGAGGGGGTGGCAACAAAAGATGTGCAGCTCGTTGATGTGAATGGGGACAATACTCTTGACCTCGTAACCAGTGGCTCAGTGGTTGATGGGGGGAATAACTCCAGCACCATTGGAGTACGAATCGGAAATGGGAGCGGAGGATTTGGAAGTTACACCTCTACCGAGGTGGTCGATGGAGCGACACTGGGTGGAGATGTCACTGCTCTCGGAGTTCAACTCGCCGACATCAATGGTGATGGTGCATTAGACGCGGTAACGCTCAATGAAAGCACCGCTGGTTCTTCGGTTGCCGTATCTCTCGGAAATGGTGATGGAACATTTCAAACCGCAACAACCTATGCCACCGCACTAGACAGCGGCAGCGATGCTCAGATTCGAATAGCCGATCTCGATAACGATGCCGATCTCGATGTGATAATCAATGGAACCAGCTCTGGAGATGGATTTACTCAGCTCTTTCGAGGAGATGACGATGGAACCCTGACCTCAGCATCCGCCTCCACGAATACCGACTCAAGTGGACGCTTCTTTGCTCTCGGAGATCTCGATAACGACGGAGCACTTGATGCCGTTCAAGGGGGAAAGGACCTCGCAGATGGCTCTGCAGCGGCGGATGCAGCCGAGTTCGTTGTCCGGTCGGGAATAGCCTTTCAGGCGGTAGAGACCGGAACGTTCGTCGAGTCGTCAGCGACAATTTCATCGAGCGACCTCACCGCAACGACCTATTCTGGCACCCTTGGATCAGAAACAACCGGTGCCACATTTGATTACACTGATATTGAACAGAGCAAACTCGCTGATATCAACGGCGATGGAATCCTGGATTCGGTTACCTCGTATGGGACTGGGGTTGGAGCGGATGGAATTGCGGTATCGCTCGGGAATCCAGATGGAACCTTCCAGAGTGCGGTTACTACGGAGAATACCGGGATCGGGACCGGAGCCTTTACGACTGGTGACTTTGATGGGGATGGCAAGAGCGATATCGTGGTTGCCGATGGTACCGACCTCTATCTCTATTCTGGGAATGGAGATGGAACATTCAACACCTCACTGACCTCGATCGCCTCTGGATCCTTTAATTCTCTTGCCGAGCTCGCTTCCGCAGATATCAACGGGGATGGAAATCTCGATATCATCAGCTCGGGAACGACTTCCGGAAACTCTGGTGCCGAGATCTTCTTTGGAAACGGCAGCGGAACTTTCGCTACTTCTACGACCACTGCAACCGTTGCTGGAACTACCGCAGCGAATAATCTTGCGGTCGCTGATGTCACTGATGACGGAGAAATCGATATCGTTCTCGGAGCGCAGAACGGCACAACTGCCAACCTGACAACTTTTATCAACGACGGAGGAGGGCTGGGGACTCTCTCTTCAACGGAGAATGTTACTCTCTCAACGACCTCTCTCGATGGAATCGCCATCGCGAATACCGGAGTGTCAAGCGAACAAGACCTCATCGTCTCGTCAACAAATGGAAGTAATCGACAACTCAATGTTTTTTCTGGTGATGCTACTGGAGCTTTTACGGCGAGCTTCTCGGAATCAAATGCCTCTGAGGCGGGGGGGACGGTTCAGGCTGTTGACGTCAACAACGATGGTGAGCTTGATATCGTTCAGGGAGGATACGAAACGAGTGGTGACCTCGGTGTCATTCGAACTTTTCTCGCTACCGGCGGGGGCTCCTTCAACACCTCTACCTCAATAACAACCTCAGGAATTCGTGAAGGCGAGAGAGTTCTCGCTGGTGATTTCAATGGGGATGGCGCCGGAGATATTCTCTATAATGCGGAAGATGATGATACTACTGGGTTTATCACGAGAACTGGAGGTCGAACTCCGGCTTCAACAACGACCATTTCAGAAACGATCTCCGGAGATGTAGACGGTGACGGTGTGCAAGATCTCATATCGGTCGGAACGAATGGGACGAATACAGAGCTCGCCATTAGCCTAGGCAACAGTGATGGAACATTCGATTCTGCTCTCACCAGCACTCTCACCGCCGGGGGAGAGGCGACAGACGTAGATCTGGCAGATCTCGACGGTGATGGGAACCTTGACCTCGTCTTCTCTGCGCTCGGCTCTGGAGGAGGTGATGGCGTACTTGGAGTATCACTCGGCAATGGAGACGGCACCTTTGGAGCAGCAACGACCTTTACCGGAAGTGATGATATCAACTCTATTCGTCTCTCTGATGTTACCGGCGACGGAGACCTTGATCTCATTGCCGCTGGTGAAGAGGCCGGAGCAGGAGAGGTTCGAATCTTTGAGGGAAACGGAGATGGTACCTTTGTTACGGGATCACCAACCACGCTCTCAAGTGAGAGTGTCACCACCTCCGCGGTCGAGGTATTCGATATCGATGGAGATGGTGACAACGATCTGATCACTGCTGGTGAAGGAGCCGGACAAGATGGCTATATCGGAGTCCGACTGAACGATGGCACCGGAACATTCTCAACCTATACGGGGTTTGCCACGGGGAGTACCACTTTAAGTGGTTCGGAAGAGTTAGCTGTTGCGGATCTGAACGGAGATGGAGAAACAGATATCGTCCTTACCGGAACAGGCGATACCCTCCTTTCGGGAGCTGCAACGATATTCACCGGCGATGGCACGGGATCTTTTTCAGTAGGCGACACGTACGTTCAGGAGAGTAAAAGCACCACCAGCGTTACTCTCGATGATCTCAACCGAGATGGCATCCTTGACCTTATTACTGGGGGAGAGAACGATGCTGGATATGGAGAAGTATCGGTACGTTTCGGACGAGGAGATGGAACCTTTACCGACCGGGATATCTATCAATCAGGGGCAGATGAGATCACCGGTGTCTTCACCAATGATATCGACGGTGATGGTGATACCGAGCTTATCTCCACGCAAAATCAAGCCAGCAGCCAACTGCAAGCAACCGTGAGAGACTCCATCACCGGAGAAGCCGGAACAATCGTTCGAACAGGGGCATTCACGGCAGAAAATGTGGGAGCATCCAGCCTCCCATCGCTCTTTGGATTTACCCTCGATCAAGGGCTTGGAGATGAGTACTACGCGGGAAGTATTGCAACAAATGGGCAGACTTCAGGAACGGTTGGTGCTCTTAACGATGTGCTTCTCTTTCAACTCACCAACGAGATCGCAAATAGCGGTGGAGAAATCATAAATCCAACTCTTGTGTCGGGAGACGTCATCTACTCGACGACAGCCGACTATAATGGATCGAATCCGAACGGCGTTGAAGGATTTACCCGACAAGAGCTCTCCTTTCCTGGTTTCGAGAATGTAAAGATCGATACGGGAACAGACAACGCTATTCTCGACGTGGATAGCGATGGAAACTTCGCTCTTATCCAAGATTTTACTGATGACAGCGATGTGTACAGCCTGAAGGTTTATAATTTGCAGACTGACTCGGTTGCTTTTGAGATCGGACAGTACTCAGATACTGGAGGCGCTCCAACGGCAAGTGGCGCACTCTCTTCGTTGGCGGGAGGACAGCAGGTAGCTTTCACCCGGGAAGGAGATACGAATACCATCTTCATCGTTGATACTGCCTCTCCCGCGACCGAAACAGAGTTGAGCGTAACAGATGGTTCGATCGATGCTCGTATCGTTGGTTCTGATAGCTCCCTTGTTTTTACCGCTCAAACGAGTGACTTCGGCGGAGATGGAGTAACGCGAGAGCTCTACATTGCAGACTCATACTCTTCCAGCGCCGATGTTACGAGGATCTCCCTGGGAGCGAATGGAGTCGATAACGCTTCTGTCTCTACCTCCTCGGACGGATCTCTTGTCGCAGCAGCGGACACCGCTTCGGAGCTTTTTCTTATAGAGAACGGAGAGGCACAGACGGTCACGGCGACCGGCATCACAAATGTGCAAGAGACCGCTGTCAGTAGCGATGGAAGTCGACTCGCGCTGCTCCAACAAGATGGATCTGACTACACTATTTCGCTCTATGCACGAAGCGGCACAGAGCTTTCACTGCTGGAAACAACGACCTTCACTTCCTCTGAGTATAGCGCTGTCTCCTCGCTCTCCATCAACGGAGATGGAACCCAGGTTGGTGCCGTAGCAAACAACTCCGGAGGATTTGATGAATTCTTTAAAGCAATTGATACGACGATTACGGAGGCTCAGTTCGTAGAACAACGGGTTTCTACGACCGTTCCGACATCAGCCAAGGTCAATCCGCTGCAACAGTCCCTCTCAGATACCGGGAATTCTCTTCTCGCATCAGAGAATCTCACCTCTCTGAAGAAGCAGATTAGTGAAGACATTGATGAAATCACAACGATCCTCGATGAGCTCTCGGGAACGATCCAGAAGAGGATCGGAGGGGCTCGTGTCGGGAAGCTCTCATCAGGACTTTCGTCAACACAGCTTCAGTCATTTGCCCAATCAATCGCCGAGAGGATTCGAAGCTCTTCCGTTGAAGAGGCACTCCTCACGAATCGACTAGATCCTCAAACAGCACTCGACCTTCTCGGGTAGTCGGCTCAGGCCGACCATGCTATACCGAAGAGAGATTGAAGTGGGGCGTTGATGAAATTTTACACGAAAAATCTCAATGGCTTCCTCTTTGCCTCTATCGTATTCGGCTTTGCCTTCGGAGTCATATTTCCCGAATTCACCCCGTCTCTGAAACTCACGGGAGAGCTCTTTATCCGGCTCCTCACGCTCTTGATCATCCCGGTGATCTTCTTTTCGATGCTCTCCGGCGTACTGAATCTCCAAGATTCCAGCAGTCTCGCTCGTATCGGAGTTCGCACCTTTCTCTACTACACCGCAACAACAGCACTCGCGGTACTCCTCGGCCTTGTACTCGTAAGGGTGATACAGCCTGGCCTTGAGGAGGGAAAAAGTGGTGCTGCTGCGGAGATCCTTCAAGGCTCCGCCGAAACAGGAGGTGACCCCGCCGGAGTAAGTGGTGGTATTGATGACGTCCTCCGCAATATCATCCCCGACAATATCGTTGAAGCGATGGCGAGTGGAAATGTTCTGGGAACGATCTTTTTCTCAATTTTTCTCGGCATAGCTCTTCTTCAGCTCCCTCCGAATGCCTCAATAACAGCTCTCCGCGACGGCGTGCAGACCATTTTTTCGGCCATTATCTGGATGATCGACAAGGTGATGCTGCTCGCTCCGATCGGTTTCTTTGCCCTCATTGCGGAGCTCGTCGGTGGATTCGTTCTCGAAGGCCAATTACGGACACTCGGTGACTCGCTTGTCTGGTACACGGTAACCGTGATGCTCGGACTCCTCCTCCACGGCATCATTACCCTCGGGGGAATTGCACTGTTCTTCCGAATAAACCCCCTCACCTTCTTTCAGGCGATGTTTCCGGCACTCCTCTCTGCATTCTCCACGGCCTCATCTTCGGCCACCCTCCCGATCACCCTCGACTGCCTCGAACGCCGGGCCGGAGTCCCCAACCGGATCAGCAGCTTCGTTGCCCCGCTCGGTGCCACCATCAATATGGACGGCACCGCCATCTATGAAGCCGTTGCCGTTGTCTTTATTGCCAATATGCTCGGAGTAGAGCTCTCCCTTACTGAGCAGGCCCTCGTCTTCCTCACCGCTACGGTTTCTGCCGTCGGCGCAGCGGGCATCCCCGGCGCCGGGCTCATCATGATGGTGCTCATCCTTCAGACCGTCGGACTCCCCCCCGATGGAGTAAAACTCGTCATCGTCGTTGACCGAGCGCTCGACATGCTCCGCACCGCCACCAACGTCTGGGGAGACAGCATCGGAGCCGCGATCATCGCCTCCAAAGAGCCAAAGCGCTGAAATCACTCAATAATTTCACAACAAACGGGTGTCAGACACCCATGAGGTTTTTGTGAGGGGCGAGCCGGATGGGGTGTTGCTGGAGGTACTCTTCGGCGGCTTGGGTGGTACTCTCTGGGAACTCAATGATGTGGCCGCTTCTGCTCCGTTCGACCGCGAAGGGGTCGCCGGCGCGGACCCGGGCGAGGGTCGTAATGAGACTGGCCTGGAGCTGCTCTCGGGTAACGAGGGCCTCTTCAACCGTACTCATGCGGAGGGTGTTTGTTGAAAACTTCGGGGTGAGCTCTGGAGACGCGACTTGCATGCCCCACCCTTTGTACTGGAGAAAGAGGAAGAGCTCACGGACGGCGAGTGGCTCGTAGCGGGAAAACGGAAGCGAGAGCACCTCCTTCAACGCGACCGTTCGAAAGGCGGCGGCTCGCGGAAGAGCACTCGGCTCAAAGAGCGAAGTGACCTGAAAGAGAGCACGCTCGTGTCCTTCGACGAGAAGTCGGTGCCGACTTCCCTCATCCCGAGGAGAGAAGAGGAGGGCTCCAAGGCTATCCTGCTGGAAGGTATTGCATATCTGTAAGATGGCACTCGGTGCAAGGGCCTCCCCGGCAAAGAGAAGAACAACGACCGGGGAGCGCACCTCAGAGATGATTTCACGTAAGCCGTTCGGGTAGATCGGGGTCTCGAAAGCACGGGGAAAGACACGGCACCGTGGATCCTCTGCCATCGCAGCTTCTTCCAGGAGTGTTCGGCAGAACTCTTCGTTGCCTCCCTCTTGCACTGCAAACTCTTCTTCAATAAGCAGGGGAATCATCTCGAAATCAACACAGGACTGTTGAAGACAAGAGAGAAGACTCCGTTTGCACCCAGAGTGCCTATTACTGGCGATGACCACGGAACAGGCGCGCTCTCCTTTACAGATAATCTGGTTTTCGCGGCGGTAGACCCGCGAGAGCTCGTGATAGAGCGGGAGCACTCCATCGGACTCTTCCGAGATATCAGTATGAAACTCTTCTCCTGCTACCTCATCTCGAAAGACGGTGTAAATCGGCTGAGAAGACGATACCGCCTCACCTTCTTCACGAGCACTCTCTTGCGAGGGGCTAAAGAAAGATGATGGAGATACCTCATGAAGGCGGAGAGAAAACTCGTAGAGAGCAGCGAGAGGAACGTCTTCACGGAACACCTGCTGCAACGCTCTTTCCGAGGGAACTCTTCTCTGAGAGATCTTCTCGAGTACGGTCCGATGAAAAAACACCGATGAGTACTCCGGCAATGTGTGAGGGATCCAATACCGCAGGAGATCTTCACGGGTTCTCGGAATGTTCTCGGCGATATCATCTTGAGAGGCCTCTCCCTCCTGCATTTCACTTCGGATACAACGCGCCCGTCCCCAAAGAACCTCACAAGAGGAGATCCTTCGATTCGCGTCAAAAAGCGCTCCCGGGGTAAGTCGGGCAGAGATATCAAGAAAGAGAAAGAGCTCTCCCGTTGCGACCTGAAGCGCTCGATTGAGCTGTTCAGGAAGAGAGTATCTTTCGGCTTGAGAGCAGGGAGAAATCACGTGGGGATAGTCGTCAAGCATCTCCCTCATCCGCGGAGAGAGCTGCCACGAAACAAAGATGTGCTCAATGTCGGGATAGTGTTGCTCAAGGACGTCGTCCAGATGACGGACGAGATGCGCCTCATGATACGCCTCTCGCCTCCGTGCAAGATTCCACCGATCACGATTGTCTCCCTCACGCAGAAGAGAATCTTGCCGTGCCGGAAATAGCACCTCTCGAAAAGAGGAGGAGATAATGGAGATCTTTCGAAAGGGCGTCTCTTCCCTCTTCTCTTGCTCCTCTACTCCCTCTTCGCTCGGAGAATTATCACTCATTCGCAGCCTACTTGCGCTCGTGAAGTCTCAATTACGACTCCCCCATCCTATACCGCTCTCCAGCTTCTATGCTAGGCTCTGTCGGAGAGTGAGCTCAGCGTGCTGAGCTTTTTACTGGCGTCTCCCTATGGAAGAAACTGTCTACAACCGTCACGCCCTGCCGCTACTCCTCCTAGCACTCCTCACCCTCTGGTTACGGATTCCAACCATCGGGGCACACCTTCCGTTCTTTGATCGGGAAGATGAGGCCCACCACTTCAATCGTACCGTCAGAATGGTTCAATCCGGTGATTTCAATCCTCACTACTTTCATAAACCTTCACTACATTTCTACCTCCGGATGCCAGTGGTAGCGGCAAGCTTCCTCTGGAGCGTTCGAGAGGGGCACCTGAAGAAGGTCCGAGAGGTTCAGACAAAAGATCGCTACGGTATCGGAGGCTACGCCTTTACCGCGAGCCACTCTGGAATCGTTAAATGGAATCGGGCCTTTAGTGTGCTCCTGCTCCTCGGAACGGTGGGCCTGGTGTACTTCCTCGGTCTTGCAATCGGCCTCCCGCCCTTCTTCGCCTTTGGAAGCGCTGCCCTGTTCTCGCTCTCTCCGAATGCCTTTCTCTATTCCACCCAGATCGGGGTCGATATCGTGGTCACTTTTTTTGCAGTTGCAACAGTCCTTGTAGGAGCACTCTCGCTCCGTACTCTTACGCCCTCGGAGGAAGAACCGACCACTGATGAGCAACGCCGAACAGGACGGCTCCTCGCCGGGTGTGCCTTGCTCGCAGGGCTTACCGTCTCTACGAAATACAACGCTCTTCCAATCGCCCTCGTCCCCCTTGTCGCGGCACTCCTCTCTCAAAGAGATCTCCTCCGAAATCTCACCAGAATACTCCTGCTGATTCCCCTCGGATTCTTTCTCGGATCGCCATATATCTTGGCCGAGATCCCACTCTTCCTCGATCATCTCGCCTACGAGATCTGGCACTACGGAGTTGCTGGGCACGTTGGTCATCAGGCAGAACCGGGCCTCGAACAGGCGATCTTCTACCTCCGCTGGCTCTTCGGAGAGGGGCTCGGAGTCGGAGGAGCAGTGCTCGCACTCGCGGGGGTCTTTCTGCTCGGAATCACTCCTGAGGAGCACCCCTCTGCCGGTCGCCGACGGGTGCTGCTGTTGCTCTTTCCCGTCCTCTTTGTGCTGCTCATGATCTCTCAACGGGCGAACTTTACCCGAAATATGCTGGTCGTCGTCCCCTTCTTTGCACTCAGTGCCGGAGTCGCACTCTCTGCTCTCTGGAACGTGAAGCCGTTCCGCTTCCAAGGGCTGCTGACCCTCGTTCTCTTCATCGGGGCACTCTCTTCTGTTGCGATTCCAACTCTCTCTCTTCGAGCAGCGCTCAACGACAAAACGGACTCACGATTGATGATTCGAAAGCATCTCGCGGGGAACCCTTCTCACGCCGTCTGTGATGGACGGCTGTGGCTTACCGACCAGATGACCCGTGAACTCGGATGCCGGGAGGTCGATCTCCGAAAGAGTACTCCCTTCTCTCTTGCCTTGTCTGGCGCCGAAGAGGTCGTAGCTCCATCCCTTCTCGATCCCCTCTTCTCCGATTCGCCGTTCTTTGAAAAGAAAGATGAGATTGCAGGGGAAGCGAGTAGGCAACGAATTATACTCAACCCCGCACTGACGGTGTGGAGATACACCTCGCTCTCTGCGCCCGGGAGCGACGCTCAGTGGATCAAGAAGATCGCCTCCGATGAGATTCCGCTCACTGAACTCTCTCCAGAGGAAGCCCCTCTCTGCGAAGAAGAAGGTGCTGAGGGTCACTGCTGGATAACCTCTCGTTTCCATCGGATTCGAAATCTCCGCTCGACACCGGTATCACTCACCTTCCAAAGTCCGTGGAAGACTCAGGAGATCACGGTGTTCGTCTCTGGAGGCTCCTCCACTCCACCGCAGGCGATACCGTTCTCAACCCAATCAAATAGCGCTTTTCAGTACGAAATCGGCCCCAAAGACGAGATTTTCATCGCCCTCGCTTTCACTCGCTCTCCCTCTCAAGCTCAGTTATCATCAGACCCTCGATACCTCGGGGTTCGGTTCACCGAGAATTCGTGATTTCATACCAAGGTGAGAGATGATCACGATTCTCAATGAAGGAGTTTTCAGATGTATGTCGTGACTGGTGGCGCTGGTTTTATTGGGAGCGCGTTTCTTCAAAAGCTCAACGATGAGGGGATCGACGAGATCCTGGTGGTCGACCACCTGAACACCTCTCCAAAATGGCTGAACCTGCTCGGCAAGAAGTATCTCGACTACATCCACAAGGATGATTTTCTTGAACAGCTTGAAGCCGGGCAGTTTCGGGGTCGCATTACCGCGGTTATTCATATGGGGGCGTGCTCATCGACCACAGAAGAAGACTGTGACTACCTCATGAAGAATAATTTTCACTATACCCGTACGCTCTGTCAGTACTGCCTTGACCAGGGGGTTCGCTTTATCTATGCCAGCTCAGCGGCGGTCTATGGCGATGGAGGGCTCGGCTTCTCAGATCTTCCTGAGCAAACATCACAGTATCGCCCCCTCAATCGATACGGATATTCGAAGCAGCTCTTCGATCAGTGGTGTGTGCACAATAAGGTGGTCGATTCCGTTGTCGGTCTCCGGTTCTTCAACGTCTACGGACCGAACGAAGCACACAAGGGCACCATGCGGTCGGTGGTCCATAAGGCCTATCATCAACTCCTCGAAAAAGATGAGATCACCCTCTTTCGCTCTTACCGCTCGGAGTACGGAGACGGAGAGCAGAAACGAGACTTTATCTACGTCAAGGACTGCGCTGAAGCGCTGTGGTGGTTTACCAATAATTCCCGTACCAACGGCATCTACAACCTCGGAACAGGCACTGCTCGCTCCTGGAACGACCTCGCCAATGCCATCGGAAGTGCCATCGGGCGCTCGCCAAACATCCGGTATATCGACATGCCTGAAAATCTTATTGAGCAATATCAATACTTTACCGAAGCAGATATCGTTCAACTCCGAGAATCTGGGTGCCCGCTGCCGGCGACCTCGCTCGAGGACGGCGTGCGAGACTATATCGTGGGACACCTCCAAAAATAGTGGAGACGGGAGCCCATCCGTTGATTTCGGTGCCGACATCCCGTACTCTACGCTTTTGCATTTGCAATAGAGATACGTAAGAGCAGAGCCATGAAGCGCACCTATCAGCCCAGCAATAAGAGTCGTCACTCGACCCACGGATTCCGAGCACGTATGCGAACAAAAGGCGGCCGAGCCGTTTTGAATGCCCGACGAAAGAAGGGCCGACACCAGATCGCGGTATCAACTCCACGTAAGGGTCACTACAAGTAGCAGTATTGTCCCTTTGGGGAGCGTTTCGGGCCTTTCGGGCCCTGCACGGCGGTATCCCTTTGGGGAGCGTTTCGGGCCTTTAGGCCCTGCACGCAGCGGGGTTGTCCCCGCAGCAGGCGCGCAGCAGGACTGACCGGTGTTGTCCCTTTGGGGGTGTTAGGGCTCTCTTGAAGAGGGGTTGAGAACTTTTCTGCGGATGCCACTTACCCCTTCAATTCTTCTGATTATCCCAACCCAATTTGAATGGAGGGGGATTTTTCCTGAGCGGGAAGCGCCGGAGACGCCGGCGGTCCTAACTGAGGTGTCTCCTAACATTTGTGCGACATGGTGCGGCCTTGGGGTCGTTGCCTCAACGCTCTTTACCGAAGTGGCGCTCAACTCGTTTCGGGAGCGCTACCAACAGCTTCCAGCTTGGACGATTCTTCTCGGTATTGCGGGGAGCTTTGACCCCTCTGTTCCAAAAGGCACCCTCTACCGGGGAAGCGCCGTCTCACTACACGGAATAGGCGTCGGCGAAGGGAGATCATTTCGCTCCCCAGAAGAACTCGGTTGGAGCCAGGATAGCCTCGCTGAGAAAGAAGGATGGCTCACTATTCCCACGGACAACTCCTGCGCCCTTCCGACCGCCAAGATTCTCACCGTCTGCTCCGGATCAGATGCTCCCGAGACCGCTGCAATAAGAAAATCCCGATATCCCTCTGCACACCTCGAAGAGATGGAAGGCTTCAGCTTTGTCCTCGCCTGCAAGAGAAACGCGGCCAACTTCCACATCATCCGTGCCGTTTCAAACACCGTCGGAGAACGAGACCCATCCCAGTGGAACACCGAGATCGCCCTGAAAAATCTCAGGGAGTACCTCTCTGCACTTTCTTGAGTAGGAAACAGAGCTTTTTGCCGGAGTGGAAAGACACCGCTATAGCGGTTGTTTTTCAGACAGCCCCTTTTTCTCTTCAGGAGACCTCAGGCAACCTCTGTCGTCTCATGTACGGAGCGAACTATCGGATGATTCCCTCAAGACAAGCTCCTGTCATATTTATTGGTCTGTAATTGCTCTCGTAAAGTTTACCTCTCTAAAATCGGTAGCAATGCAGACACCCTAGGGTGTTGCCACGGAAGTGTCTCTTCTCTGAGCCCTTCGAAGAAGAGCAGATGCTCTCTATGCCTGTCTGAATTGATAACTAGGCTCTGTCGGAAAAGGAGTCCTACTGCGGTTTCCCATCTGTCCGAATCTGCCGCGTCCTCCTCGTCGCATCTTCAAACACCTGAAAAACCTCGCGACGGACTCCTTTTCCGACAGAGCCTAGCGGATATTTTAACAAATCAGTACAATTGACATAACTGTATAGATTTGTTAAATTATAATGATGGATACTCTTACGCAAATAGAGCCACTTCTTTCGCAACCATTTTTTTCTTCAGCTGAAGCTCGTTCCCTTGGCATTCATCCAAGCGCCCTCGCTTACTACTGTAAGACTGGTGCGCTTGAGCGAGTAGGGCGGGGGCTTTACCGGGAACCCAGTCGAGAGCTTGATGTCCCGATTGAGTGGGAAGACCTCGTAATTACAGCGCTCTCCGTTCCTGACGGAGTCGTTTGTCTTTCAACCGCGCTGACATTTTACAATCTTACTGATGAATTTGCTCGCGAATTTTGGATTGCAGTTCCAAGGAAGAAATGGCCACCAAAACGGGAGCATACTCGCATTGTTCGAATGAGCAATATGGAGCTTGGGAAAGAGGCGGTGGAGCTTGGAGAGGCAACAGTTCCTTTTTTTGATAGAGAACGAACTATTGTTGATTCCTTTCGCTACCTTTCAATTGAAACGGCCCTTACAGCTCTTAAGCGATATCTTCAAACTGATGATGATTATACGCCTGACCCGAAAAAACTGGATCAGTATGCTAAAGAACTAAAAACTGATCTTAGCCCTTATGTAATGGCACTTTCGATATGAGTATACCCAATGAAACATCTCTCAAGGATAAAGTAAGAGCTATTTCGAAAACTCAAAGAAGGCCGTTTAACCTGGTCTGGCGCTCACTTGT
>JALEGQ010000217.1 GCA_022763385.1 bacterium | reverse complement strand
GCTGAAGCGATTTACGGCTGAGATGGAGGTCTGTCGAGAGCTTCAGCATCCGAATATCGTTCAAGCCTATGATCTCATTGACCTCGGAGATACCGTTGCGTTCACGATGGAGTACGTTCGAGGAGTAGATCTCCTGGATCTTTTTCGGCAGAAAGAGCAGCTCTCTTTCGGTGAGATAGACCGAATCTTTCTTGAGATTCTCGGAGCGCTGACACAGCTTCACGAGCGAGATATCGTCCACCGAGATATCAAGCTCGAGAATATCCTTGTTCGAGAAGATGGTACGGTGAAGCTGAGTGATCTCGGCCTGATGAAGCGGCTGGATCGTGAAGGACTAACGAAGCCCGGTCTTCTCCTCGGAACTGTTCACTATATGCCACCCGAGTACATCACCTCAGGACAGTATGATGCGACCGGAGATGTCTATGGGGTGGCAATTATGCTCCTTGAGCTGACTACCAAGAAGCGTCGCCTTGCTTCTCTTGAAGGAAAGGAGGTCATCCAGGAGCTTGTCCGGACCCGATTTGAGATTCCGCATACCCTTCTTGAAGAGCTTCCGAGGAAGTACCAACAGATCATCAAGCGGGGAACCGCGGTCGATAAAGAGAAGCGCTACCAGTCCGTGCATAAGATGAAGGAAGACTTTGAGCGCGACTTCTCTGAGTTTATGGCAGCGGGGCTTCACGAGCTTCCGCTCACTGGGGCTGAGGCGGTGCATGAGAACCTCGACCTTGAGCGGGCAATGACACGGATGGAGCACCGGATGAGCCCTCGCCACCGAGCGCATCAGAAGCTCATGATCGCGGTCTTGGTGGCATTCGTTGCGATCGTCTCCCTCGTGTTGGTCTCGCTCATTCGCTCTTCTGCGTAGCGGAAGCTTTGCCTTCGTCACCGGTACTCTTTTGCTTCGGATCGTCAAGAGAGGCGATGGATACCAAGGATGAGTCCTTGGCCACCGGAGAACCTTGACTTTCGAGGAGTGTGGCAAGCGTCTTTTTCTCGAGAACGTGATCAATAGCAACTTTTAGCTCTCGCCAAACGGCGCTGAGACCACAGATCTCCTCTGAGCGGCAAGACTCTCCGTATGGTGGATTCGTGTCGCAGATGATCTCAAAAGTAGCGCCTTCAGAGGCCTCCAATATCTGTTTTAAGGTGATCAGATGCGGCGGCCGCGACAACAGGTAGCCGCCCCGTGGGCCTCGGAGACTGGTGATAATATCCCCCTTGCGGAGGCGTTGGAGTATCTGATGGGTATACTGGAGCGGAATCTGCTGACTCTCTGCGATCTCATTCGCCGATGCAGTTTTCGTCGTTTCAGCATCACTTTCTGGAGCGTCGGTCCCACGCCCCTGAAAAGCAGCCAAAAAGAGGCTGCACAGTATGCCGTATTCCCCCCATTTCGTAATTCGCATGGCTCCTCCTCCAGTGGTGGAAATTATCGCGCCGTTGTCTTGGCACGCCCTATCACTCCACACGCGATGCGGGCTCCAGCGTTTCCGGATGGTTGCACGTAGGTATCGGGGTCCATGTGAACGATCACTGCTCTTCCGAGAATCGAACTTTCGCCGGAGAGCGAGAGGTATCGGTCGACGTAGGTGAGGTGAGCTTTTCCTTGCTTGTCAGCCACCAAGTTTCCCATATCGCCGGTGTGCCGATGAGGTTGATCTCGAGGTCCATGCTGCTGTGGCTTGGCAGAAAAGTGACCACCAGCGCTGGAAGCATCTTCAGATGAGCAGTCTCCATACTGATGGACATGAAACCCATGCTTTCCTTCGCTCAAGCCCATCACCTGAGCCGAAACCTCAACTCCTTTCTGTACCTCTCTGAACTGTACCGTCCCCTGCGCACGACTTCCATTCTTGGAGAACAGAACGGCTCGGGCGGTGATGCGTTCTCCAGCACCGGAGTCCTCTGCGAGAACCACCGAAGTCCCAAAAACGGCCGAGAGAAAGAAGCACGAGAAGCAAAAACGAGCAAACGAAACAGAAATTTCAATATTCATAACAATACTCCCTATTTTCTCAACCTTGAGGACCCCCTGCAGGAATCCACTTCCAGATAAGATGTTGAACTTCTTCTCACTTTTCACCTGCTGAGCTGCGGGCCCCGGTTTAAGTACGCTGAACAGTTACAAATCTCAAAAAGTTAAGTCAACCTTCAATTCTGCCGAATCATAATGTATAATGGTGGGGATGTCCCACATTTGTCAGTATCCTACTTGAAGCGGTGTGCGAAGGGGTGAAATGGAAGAAAAGGAAGAACAGATGTTACTGAGAACCATCGATGGTAAAGGGCGAGTTGCCTTAGGGGCATCTTTTGCGAATTTGCCGGTGCGGATTGAAGCCGATGGGTACGGTGAGTGGAAGATACGAGTGATCGAGGCGATTCCGGCGAGTGAGGTGTGGCTTATGAAGAACAAAGAGGCCTTGAATCTTGTTACCACCGGTATTTTACAAGCACGAAATCACGAGTTTGCAGATGATCCCACAGAGGGACGTGAGTATTCGTGGTTAGATGAAGTGGACGTGAATGTTTCAGATCAGGTGGACTAAAGAAGCCAGCAAGAAATTTCGTGAACTTGAGGAGCTTGCCTTAGAGGTAAGACGAAAGCGGCAGAAGGAAAAGAGAAAGAAATCCTCGAAGCAGGAAGGCCTGTTTAAGCAGGTGAAAAAGACGATTGATCTCTTGGCGAACAATCCGAAGCATCCGAGTCTTCAAACACACGAGTATTCCACTCTGGTGAATCCATACCGCTCCAGTGAGAAAGTCTTCGAGGCGTATGCACAGAATCGTACCCCAGGAGCGTATCGGGTATTCTGGTGTTACGGTCCTGAGAGCCAGCAGATTACGGTACTCGCCATTACACCGCATCCATAGCAGAGAGGCACCGGTTACTGCGGTTAACGAGCGGGAAGCGGATAGAGACATACAGAAATGCAGCCAAGTCTTACGCCGTGAAGAGGTAGCAGGTGGAGAGGAGTACGGTCCACGGGAGCACTGCGGCGATGAGGTAGAGGCCGGCAACGCCCGCCATCGCCTTTTCTATCCACCGCACCTCTGCGGCGTAGAACACGAGGGCGCAGACGATGGCGATTCCGAGGCCTTTGGCGGCGATGAGAACGGGGAGTGATCCAAAGTTTTCCATTAGGCGGCGAAGGAGGGGGTTTCCTTCTGATTCAATGCCAAAAACAGAAACGCCATAGGCGGTAAGAACCCCGTCGAGGAGTTGAAGCGCGATGAGGAGCGTGGCAAGTGGGAGGAGAAATCGGGCACTATGAGCAGGAGTGCTGTGAGAGGGGGCACAGAAGTGAGATCCCTCCTCCGGAACGAGCGAGAGGTGCACCGGTTCTTCCGTTCTGGTGCTGGGGGCTGAAAAGAGGAGCTCTTCACTGAGCTTTCGCGCCGGATCTGCCATGTACTTCCTCGTGATGGTGTCGCTACCAAGACACTATCTTCTCCGGGGAAGAAACCCAAGTGATCCAGTTTTTATGTTAAGATGCTGTATTCACTCCTCTTTCTGAGGAGCTGTTGGTTCTCAATGAATCGTCTCGTTCTCAAGCTCATCGTACTCTTCTTCGCTCTCTTCAAGGCTCTGAGCAAGCTCATAGATGGCATCTCTCACCTCGTCAGCGAGGACGCAGATCAGGCTTCCAGATTGAGAGAGGCCGCCATCTGCGTTAACAGTCTCTCTGGCGATCCATTCTGCCACATTTTCGAGGTGGTCAAGGCGGCTTGAGATGTCCATAAGTCGTGAAAGGGTATCCATGTTCTGTCTCCTAAAGAGGTAGGCAGGTGATTCCTGCACCGTACCGCCACCTTTGAGATGTCGTCTCGAACGGAGAGGATTCTTGTCGCAACGTAATACTCCGACAGATGGATAACCTTCTGATTCTTATGGCACTTTCTTCTCTGGCGCGTAGGTCAGGCCGGAGAAGGTCATGACCTGGTTGTGGTAGGTGGCGGCCGTGTAGCTTATGCCGGCAGAGCGGATCTGTTGGAGCTGTTCAGCAGGAATGAGGGGCTTTCCGCCAGTAAAGAGCGCCAGGCTCGACTCGATACTCTGTAGGAGTGAAACCGTCCGCTCGCCGTTAAAGTAGGCGGTAAAGAGCTGAGAGTTCCCGTGAAAGCTCTCGTCGCGAGAGGATCCCTTCAAAGAATCTTTGAGGCTCTTCGCCTTTCCATTTTCGGTGAGGAGCAGTTGCCGAAGGCTGCTCTCTGAAGTGGTGAGGTAAAACTTTGAGTCACGAGAAGAGAGAAAGACACCTAGACCGAGCGGGGTGAGGAGATACTCCACCGGAAGCTCTTCGACCTGTTTCTGTTGCCACGCGGTAGCGGGAATTCCCTGCTTCTGAGCTGCTGTGGTAAGCGCCCCTTTGATGAGTTGGAGTGGGCTTTCTCCGTCTGGTGCTGGGTTCGCCTCCATTTCCGCGAAAATACCGGGGAAAACGGTGGATCCGTCAGAGGGGAGAACGCCTATCGCGAGACTCGAAAACCGTGAGAGCAGGTCCATGGCTTCACCGATATTTGGAGAGTTCGGATCGCGCACGGCAAACTTTGCAACTGAGCCCCGTATCGCGTCAAAGACGGAGCCGTTGATGCCGAGATAGAATACGGAATCGCTCGGGGCGTGACCGAAGTGAGCCGCCATTTTACGCTTCTGAGTTGTTGGATGGAGGGGTTGCCCTTTAGCAACTGCGCTCTCACGGACGAGTAGGTTGATATCTGTCCGAGCGGTATCGGTAAAAGAGAAGCGCCAAGCGGCTGATTCGGCGGGAAACTCTTGAAGGGAGAAAGGGAGCTCTTGTACGACTTCAGGAGGGGCCATCTGCCCAAATCGCTGCAGAAGTCGATCGACATCGAGGTAGGCGAGGGCAAACTCTTCTTCCCCCGTAAAATCCTTTCGAAGCTTCTGGTAGGTGTCACTCTTTCGGATACGAGATGCTCCGGTAACCGCCCCCTCGTTCACCTCTTCGAAGGCGCGAGCCAGCAGCGGCTCGGTGGTGGCGATACTGAGAATATCTCCTGAGCTCGCAAAGTGGAGAGCAAATGGTGCTGCCTGAGCAGGGTCGTTTTGAGATGGCGTTGTTTGCCCTGCTACTCTTGATTTCTCGGTTGATGACTCTGGGACGAGTCGGAATGCCGTGGCATACTTTCCCGGCACCGGCTGTACGGTGTGTCCCTTCTCTTTGAGATACTGTTGAAAGCTCTCCAATCTTTTTTGGAGAGTGCTCGCATCTTTTGCTCGGAGGTAGGCTCCAAATCCCGGGAGTGGGAGGTCGTCTTTCAGCTCGACGAAGGCAACTCCCTGGGTGAGGATGCTCTTCTGGTTTGGGACAAATGGGACAAGTTCATTTTCGGAGAGCCACACCACCAACTGTAGCAGCGGTCGAACGATCGGGTCTCGGCGCGTGGCGGGAGATCTCGTCGTCTTTGGGCTCGTTGCCGCTGGGTGAGAATTTGTCTGATCAAGGGATCCTTCTGGTACCGTTTGCGATGGTACGGGATGAGACGGTGCGGGATCGCTCGCTTCTACGGAGGAGAGAAGTTTATCGGCCCATGCGCGTAGTGAAAAAGGTTCCCCAGGGGTGGTGCCAACGGCAAGCGATTCAGCAAAGCGAATGTATTGTTTGGCAGAGGGTCGCTCGGCATCCCAGGCGAAGAACCCATAGGTTGTTGGGGGGAGTTTCTCTGCGAGGGGGAGGTCTAGAAAATCTGTTGGAGGAGAAACAACATCTTTGACTCGGGCAAGGAGTCCGTCTCCCTGAGAACTTGCCGTGTTCCCTTCGTTTCCTCCCTTGCAGCCGCTGATGAGAGCCAGTGCGATGGCACAGGTAAGGATCAGGAGAAACAGTGCAGCGGTGCGGAGTGTCGGACTTTTCACAGGACTACCTCTTTGCATAGTGGGTGGATAATGACCTCGATACTATCGTCCTCGTGCCCCATTCACAACCACGGAGCGACGGCTCGGGCTCAGCTCTGAATGCGGTTGATCTCTTCGGTCTGAAGCCGCACCGCTTTGAGGAGTGCTCGGTGAGTCTCTCGAAGGAGTCGCATCTCTTCCTCCGGAAGGTTTTCGAGGATAATGTTCGCCTTTTTGCCGTACTGCTCCTGGAAGGTGATGACTCCCCGAGCGGCGAGGCCCTCGAGGCAGCCGGTGATAATGGCGAGCGAGGAGATCTCTGTTCTCGTGAACTGGCCGTGATATTTGGCGACAGAGAGTTGCTGTTGCGCATTCTTGAGAAAGAGGGGGTAGTCGTACAGCCGTCGGATGGTTCCCGGTTGATGGGGGTCGGGTCGCTCCACATACCGCTCACTTTCAAAGAGCCGGTAGACCCAAAAGAGACACTCCAAAGGAGAGAGGAGGAGTGCCGGTATACGATACGCCTTTCCCTTCTCAGAAAAGCCCTTCTCAGAAAGGAGAGTTCCCTTGGGTTCTGAGGTCACGATCTCTTCCCGTTCGAGTATCGCAAGATATCGGTCGACCTTCTCCTCATACTCGGTCCAGGTCGGTAGGAGAAGCTCATGTCTCAGCAATTCATGGAACGGTTTCAGTCGTTCTCGCTTGAGGGGCTCTCCACGAGCATCGAGGAGTGAGAGCATGCCGAGTGTGAGGTAGACGTGGGCGATCGAATTGCGATAGAAGTCAGCGGTGTACCGCAAATTCCCAGGGATAAAGAGAAACTCTTTCCCGAGGTAGTGAGTTCGGGCCGTTACCCCGCCCGAGTAAAAATCATGGGTATACTGCAGGGCATGATGCTCCGGTGTCCCAGGAGGTTGGCTCTCTGCTTCAGGAGAGCGTCCGAACTCCTGATCAATAAACCGTTGCAGCGCGGGGGTTGGGAGAGCATCGTTCGGGTGCTCCTCCATTTCGCGGTACCATTCCGCAGCTTCCGTGAGGCGTCGGATCCAATTGGTGAGTTGAGTTCGCTCCAGTCCGTAGGTGGATGAGAGAAAGAGGGCAAAGTAGGTGAGACTTCGAAGTCCGATGTTGGACTGTCCTTCAATGCGTCGACAGAGCTTGAGTGCGAGCTCTTCGATGAGCTGTTTGCTCTTTCCCCGACTTTGAAACTCCTGCTGATACTCTGAGAAACGAAGTCCTTCTCCAAAGTGAATAATCACCTCTTTGTACTTTTGGCGCAGCATTCCTCGCGCCCGAAAAAGTGATATGAGGTTCTCTTCGGTCTTCGCTGAGCCCGTGTTCTCTTTGGCGTACTCCGAGTCTTCGATGACATGTTCGTACGAGATAGAGACGGGGACAAAGATGACATCTTTTCGAACCCGGCGAATATAGGCGTTCACCATCGTTTTCAGCAGACCAAGCTTTGGAGGTCTCATCCTTCCACTCCGACTCCGGCCTCCTTCGATAAAAAACTCTTGGAGGTGCCCCCGCTTGACGAGGTAGTTGACGTATCTTCGGAGTACGAGTCCGTGGAGTCGATCTTGTTTCGCATTTCTCTTTACGAAGTACCCGCCAAGGGTGCGAATAATCCATCCTGCTGGCCAAAAGCTGAGGTTGATGCCAGCAGCGATCACGGGAGGGTTGAGATTCGCGTCATAGAGCACCTGTCCGATGAGGAGGTAGTCGAGGTGGCTGCGGTGCATCGGGACGAGTACTACCGTGTCTCTCTTAATGGAGTTTGCAAGCTGTGGCAGGCCTCTCACCTGGATATCGGTGAAGAGTCTTCGGAGGATAAAGCGGACGATGACGGCCGCCGGAATAAACAGCCACGCCCTGGGGCGTGCCGCGATGATCCGGAAAGCACGTTTGGCCTGTTGATGAAGCTGTTTCGGAGAGATGTCGAGCGATCTTGCTAATTTTTTCAACGCACGGTCGTAGTCATTTCCTCCGAGCACGATCTGCTCTTGAACGGAGAACCGTTGGAACGGTGTGCCCCGTACGATCTTCAGATTGCGGTAGAAGTCAAGTTTGAACTGTCTCGTGAGCCGGTGGACCGAGGCGTTTTCGGTACGGTGAAGTGAGGCGGGTTCTCCAAAGATGATCAGGAGGAACCGCCACCGGAGAATCGTCCCGATCAGGAGGGCGATGTGATCCATAAACTTCATGGTGTAGGACGG
>JALEGQ010000019.1 GCA_022763385.1 bacterium | reverse complement strand
TACTCGGAGCTTCGGAAGTCCATCTTCATTGAGCGAGATAACCCACTCTCCTCCTACTTTGTAGACGTAGATGTCAGGGGTAATGTAGCGAGTCTCATCATCCGCGAACTGTCTTCCTGGTCGCGGCTCGAGAGAAAGGATGGTTTGAACTGCTCGGTGAACATCTTCAATCGGAACGCCTTCCTCTTTTGCGATAAGATCGTAACGACGTCGTTCAAGTTTCGTGAGGTGATGGTGGACGATCTGTGAAGCAAGAGATTTCTCGAGCCCGAGGTCTTCGAGTTGAAAGAGAAGACACTCTCCGAGGTTTCGTGCAAAGGCTCCTGAGGGATCGAGATCTCGCAGAATCTCTTTTACTACTCGTGATACGTCCTCCGGAGATGCCGCTGACTGCTCAGCAATCTCTTCATACGTGCTGCCAAGAAAGCCGTTTCGGTCAATGTTTCCAAGAATGTTGACGATGATTTGTCGATCAGTGGGGTCTATGTCGCTGATTCGAATCTGAGAGAGAAGGTGCTCTCGAAATGAAATCTCTTTCGTGAGCGTTGCTTCCAGAGAAGGGCGGTCGTCTTCCCCAGCTTTTGGAGCGGCAGAGCCCCTGTGGTCTTGGATATTCTCAAGATACCGTTCCCAATCGACGGGGCTATCCTGGGGCTCAAGCCCGGTTACGGTCTGAAGTTCCTCTCCAGAACCTGACTGGTCTTCTCCCTGGCTCTCTGCTACTGGAATCGGTTCGTCATCGGCCTCATCCCTCATCTCTTCAAGGACGGGGTTCTCCAGAAGCTCTTGCTGAATTGCTTCAATGTACTCTAGCCGACCGAGCTGGAGCAGCTTAATTGCCTGCTGCAGCTGCGGAGTCATCATGAGTGACTGACTGAGTTTTTGGACAAGTTTGGTCTGTAACGCCATGCCGAAAATGATCCTGCTACCTGAACACCGCACCACCAACCTTCAACAGTGGTGAAATCCGGTGGAGAGTCCTTTCCTATAGTCTATCGGAGATATGTCGACGACTCTCTAGACTTTTGATGAAAATGGCCCTTCTGGAGTGCAAAATATGTGACAAAGGAAGTGATAAAATCCTAACATACTGAAAATACTAGCGAATAGAGAGGGCTGGGGGCAAGGTGGTTTCGATAAGAAGCGCTTCTAATCGAGTCGAAAACTCTCTCCTAGGTAGTATCGTCTCGCCGTGGGGCTTTCTGCGATCTCCTCAGGTGTTCCTTGAACCATCACTTTTCCGTCGATCATGATGTACGCTCGATCACATATGCCAAGGGTCTCTCGCACGTTGTGGTCGGTGATGAGAGTTCCGATTCCTTCTCCCTTGAGCTGGTCAATAATGACTTGGAGGTCTCCGACCGCAATGGGATCGATTCCAGCAAAGGGTTCGTCAAGGAGGAGAAAGTAGGGGTCGAGGGCAAGTGCGCGGGCGATCTCGACTCTTCGACGCTCTCCTCCAGAGAGGGCACTCGCAGTGCTCTTTCGAAGACCGGCAACACCGAGCATTTCGAGAAGCTGTTCTAATCGCTCTTTCCGTGCCGTAGAAGACTCAAAGGGCATCGTCTCAAGTATTGCGAGGATATTCTCTTCGACCGAGAGTTTTCGAAAAACAGAGGCCTCCTGTGGGAGGTATCCGATTCCTTTGCGTGCTCGTTGAAAGACAGGGTCTCTGGTGACATCTCCTCCATCAAGTACGATACGACCAGATGATGGAGCGACAAGCCCCACACACATGTAAAAGCTCGTGGTTTTTCCGGCACCGTTTGGACCGAGAAGGCCCACGGTTTCCCCAGATCTTACCGAAAGTGAGATCTCCTTGACCACGGGCCTTTCGCGGTAGACCTTCGTGATCTCTTGTGCTTCGAGTGTGTGGGACTCCATCAGAGTTACGAGCTCTTCGTTGCAAGATGAAGTTCGATCTCTATCTCGTCGTAGATCAATTTATCGCCGAGTTGAGCTGGATCATACCACTTCCCCGAGTTGTAGCGGATGTCCCACTTCGTCCTGTCCAGCGTCAGCTTTCCATTGGCGGTATAGATGCCATCCTTCTCGACGATCTTTGCCGGAAAAGTTACGGGATGAGATTGGTCCTTTACGGTGAGCTTCCCCGTAACCAACATCTCTTGAGCACTACTCCCCGGCTTTACTTCGGTAATCAAGAATCGGCTCTCTGGGAACTGGGTGATATTGAAGAAATCATCAGATTTCAGGTGGTTTTCGAGTTTCGCTTTCCACTTAGGGCTTTCAATGTCCTGGTTTGTAATGGTGCTCATATCAACAACGAACGTTCCTCCAAGGACCTTTCTGCCATCGACTGAGACCGTCCCGTCCTTCAGCTTGACGTATCCATTGTGTTGGCCAGAGACCTTCTTCCCAAGCCACCGAACTTCACTTTTGTCGGTGTCTATCTGAAGATCCTGAGCCTCCGCCAGAGTTACTCCAGGTATACATACTACCGATACTATGAACGTGAGCAGCGAAGTCCTGAAAGACGGTGCTGAGATTCGTGTTTTCTTCATGCTGACTTCCTTTTCGCTAAATGTGGTCATGACCTAAAAATACCGCCTCAGTGTACCTCACTTCTTCGTGAGCACAATGGGTCCCCCTGTGACCGAAGGGATGGGGTATGGCGAGAATTCACTCAGAGAAAAAACTCTCGAGAAAACCAGCGATGCCAGACTCTTCGACTGAAGGAGCGACGTGGGAGGCTGCTTCCTGGACACATTCTTTGGCATTTCCCATGGCGACCCCCCACTGTACCTGCGAGAGAAATGGAATATCTGATTCTCCGTCTCCGAACGCCATCATCTGCTCAGGAGAGCAGTCAAGAAGGGCACATAGTCTTTTCAGGGCAACAGAGCGATCGGCAGCCTGGTCAACAACATTGACAAAGTGGAGATCTGGATGAGCGGCCCCATACGCGACGGCAATCGCTGTGTTTTCTGTTCGGGCAGAGATCTCCTCCAGCGCCCCCGCGGGGATTTCGCCTTGAAAAGCAAACACTGATTTAACGATAGGGTGCTCTGACCCCTTACTGAGTACTTCGCTCAGGCGAGCCTCTTCAGGAGGGGTCTCCATATACTCGGTATGGATGTCGGAGATCTCTGTCCGTTGCGAGACGTAGTACTGTGAGCGGTCATAGAGCTCGAGGTACCATCCGTGTTCTTCCGCAAGGGCCACTACCTGACCTGCATCAGCGGCAGAGAGGGGACTCTCGTAGTGCACTGTTCCTGATTTGCGCTCGTTGATAAAGGCACCTGAGAAAGTCATGCACGGGGCGGTGGTTTCTATCTGAGTGGCGATTTCGCAGGCTGAAAACCACGGTCTTCCACTCGCTACGCCCACAAGGATTCCTCTTCTGTGAAGATCTCGTATCGCCGCAAGAACGTCTTGGGAGATGGCTCCGTTTTTTCCAACGAGGGTGCCGTCGATATCAAAGTAACATACTTTTAGTTCAGTCATGATGGATCCTGTTTCTCCGGTTGCGCTCCTATAACGAGTTGCTGGGGGGTTGGTTCTTCTGCAGTGTCAGGTTGCTGAACAAGTTTTACTCGAACCTCTCCTTCTGCTTCGCTCCGGTCCTCTTTTAGGTATATCCGGATGATATCAGCGGTAACGACACTGCCCTTCTCTTGAACCTCTGGATTTACCGTCAGGGTGATAATCTCAGATGCTTTTTCATAGAGCGCCTTTTCACTCCGAGCATGGGTCCCATTTTCACGAGCTATAAAAACGTTGTCATAGGCAATGATTTTGTCGATGGCATTATCAATCGTGTAGAGTGCTTCGAGTCGGTCGCACGTCATTTTGATATCTTCATGGAGGACCTCAACATTTTTTCGATACTCGACTTTTCGTTGCTCCGAGAAGAGCGTCATTGTTCCTGACTTGATGTATGTGGGAGCATTTTGAAAGTCCGCAGCGAATAGTCCTCCAGCACCACTGTCTTTTGATTGGCCAGCCTCTTCAGCATGACTGAGAGGTGTTATCAGGAAAATTACTGCACACCAAAGGAGTGTACGGCAGAAAATGGATGAGCTTCTCACAAGAGACTTTGTGTGACTATTCATGGTTTATTTCTCTGCTTTTTTGGTTCGATAATGCTCGAGACATTCTTCAATATTTCATATCGTTGTTCTTCAAGGTGCGCTTTTAATCCATCTCCTTCGACGATGTACCAACTTCCGATAATCTTTACATGTGCAGGGGAGGTGACGTAGCCGGCGCTTTTGGCGTAAGTTGCTCGCGGAGTCAGGATTCGGAGATCTTCTCCATAGTCGAGGATTACCTCTGCTGAGAATTGTGCCGAATCGAGCTCAGGCCCATCGAGAAAGAGCTTCGCCTTTCCTGCTCGAAGGGTTACCACCTTGTCCTTCTTATCGCGCATGGTAAAGACGCACTGTTCGACATCAACCCTCTTTTCGTCTGGGTAGTATCGAGCATTGGTTCCAAAGACCTCCCAGAGAAGCTTTCCATCTTTACTTTCGCTTCGCTGAAAATTTTCCAGCGCAAAGCCTCCATCACCCTCTGTGACCTTCACTTCTTCCCCAGAACCTTGCTGTTCTTGATGGGCTGGACGGGACTGTCTCTCCTGACCTTTGGGCCTTTTTTGAGCAGGGATTTCAACAGGAAGCGGTGAAGTAGATTCGCCAGCATCTCCCTGATCTTCGTTGCGAATCTCCTGATTTTGAGAGTTCAGGAAGAAGATTCCACAGACAAAAAAAGTGAATACGAGCAGGCCTGAGAGCAGGTAACTCTGTTTCTTGGTGATATGCATAGAAGCTTTCGCGACGAGATTTCTTCTCGTCAATTCTCAAACTGTTTAGAGGAAACCGACCTCTTCCTCCGAGACGGCATGATACCCTTTTCGAAGAGAGGCGAGAAGAGCTGGGAGCTCTGAGAGTGGAAGCATGCTGTCCCCATCTGATGGCGCCGAGCGAGGATTCTCATGGGTCTCGAGAAAGATTCCATCAACCCCTACGGCTATGGCTGCTCTACACAGCGGAGCTGAATACCGAGAGTCTCCACCAGACTTTCCGCCTTCTCCACTCATGATCTGAACAACGTGCGAACCGTCAAAAATAACGGGATAGCCGAGAGAGCGCATCTGAATGAGCCCCCGCATATCTACGACGAGATCGCGGTAACCAAAGCAGGTGCCTCGCTCACAGAGGAGAACCGGTGCTGCACTATTGGCTGCTCTGATCTTCTCCGCAGCGTACTGGAGATCTTGAGGATGCACGAATTGTCCCTTCTTGAGATTGATCACCTGTCCACTTGCCCCCGCGGCGGTGAGAAGGTCTGTTTGTCGGCAGAGAAAAGCTGGGATCTGAAGGATATCTACCGCATTCCCAAGGTCGCTTGGGTGAGAGGGGAGGTGGATATCGGTGAGGATTGGAACATCAAGCTGCGACTGTATCTCACGAAAAATTGGAATCGCCTCTTCAAGACCGATACCACGCACCCCATCCTTGCTGGTGCGATTGGCCTTGTCGAAGGAGGCTTTAAAAATGTAGTGAAAGTTATACTGTTCTGCTGCGCGAAGAATTTCTTCTGCGAGGCGAAGGGCGTGATCTCGTGATTCAAGTTGGCAGGGTCCAGAAAAGAGAAACGGTTTTGCTGGAAGAGGTGCATTCGGAGATCGAGAAACCTCAGCGCAGTGAGATCGGAGCTCTGCTACGGTTTGCTCTCGTCGTGAAGAGGGACTCTGCATAGCTATGTCGATTTTTTTGTTTGTTTCTTCTGTTGGGAAGCCCCGTCTTCGGAGGTTCCTTTTTTTGAAAACTCAAGAACCTTTGAGTTTTCTTCTCCCGCGGCACTCTCTTCAGTTCCTCCGGCTCTGCGGTCTCGCCTTTCAAGAGCCGCAGCGATAAAGCTTTTGAAGAGTGGGTGAGGGGTTCGGGGCATTGATTTAAATTCGGGATGAAACTGCACGGCGAGAAACCACGGATGATCCGGGATCTCAATGATTTCTACGAGATCATTGTTCGGTGAAGTTCCACTAATACGGAGGCCCGCCTTTTCGAGTGCTTCGCGATAATTATTATTGAACTCGAACCGATGTCGGTGGCGCTCACTGATCTGATCAGCCCCGTAGGCCTCATGTGCCTTACTTCCTTCTTTGAGCACGCAGGGATATGCCCCGAGCCGCATGGAGCCGCCCTTTTCACGAACGGCACGTTGGCTCTCCATCAGGTCGATGATGAGATCCTTTCCTTCGGGAGAGAACTCGGCACTCGTAGCCTCGCGATAGTTCGCTACGTTTCTCGCATACTCGATGGCTGCCATCTGCAATCCGAGACAGATACCAAAAAAAGGAATTTTGTTTTCTCGGGCATAGCGTGCTGTTTCGATCTTTCCTTCGTGCCCTCGAGAGCCAAAGCCTCCCGGGATAATGAAAGCATCAATTTCGCCTGCTCCAGAGTTCTCCCGCTTAAGGATCTGCTCTAGGCCGGTCTTTTCAATCTCTTCACTGTCGATATAGATGACCTTCACTACGCAATCGTTGGCAAACCCCCCGTGATGGAGAGCTTCGGTAAGGCTTTTGTAGCTTTCGGTAAGGTCGACGTACTTCCCCACCATGGCGAGAACAACACGCCCACGTTTTGGGAAGTTCAGCGTGTTTACGATTTTTTCCCACTGCTGAAGATCAGGTGCTCCGGTCCAGATGTGGAGCTTCTCGACAATTCGCTCGTCGAGTCCTTCTTGGTGAAGGTGGAGGGGGAGCTCATAGATAGTACTGACATCAGGTGCGTTGATAACGGCATTCTCGTCAACGTTACAGAACAGACTGATCTTCTTTTTAATTCCCTTGTCGAGTGGCTGTTCAGAGCGGCATACAATGATATTTGGAACGATTCCAAAGCCCGTAAGCTCCTTCACCGAATGCTGAGTGGGCTTCGTCTTGAACTCATCTGCCGCCGCGATATGTGGTACGAGGGTGACATGGATATAAAGACAGTTTTCAGAGCCCATTTCGGCCTTCATCTGTCGTATCGCCTCGAGAAAGGGAAGGCTTTCGATGTCACCGACCGTTCCTCCGATCTCAACGAGGCAGACATCGTACCCTTTTGAAGCGAGATAGACTCGTCGCTTGATTTCATCAGTGATGTGAGGAATTACCTGGACAGTGCCACCGAGATAATCACCTCGTCGTTCATTGGCAATGACAGACTCATACACCTTTCCCGAGGTAAAGTTGTTGAGCTTTGACATGGAGATCTCGATAAACCGAGCGTAGTGACCGAGATCAAGGTCCGTCTCGGCACCATCATCGGTAACGAAAACCTCCCCGTGCTGAAACGGGCTCATGGTTCCGGGATCGACATTGATATACGGATCAAGCTTTACCGCGGTAACCTTTAGGCCACGTGACTCAAGAAGAGAGCCGATACAGGCGGTGGTCAACCCCTTGCCGATGGAGGAGACAACACCTCCAGTAACAAAGATATACTTAGTCGGGCGTGACTCCAGTGATTCCATACTGATAACTCTATTTCTCCAGACCTTACCAACCTCTTAATGTAGCCTATTCGTCCCAGCAATCAAAGGAGAACATCAGACTTACTCAGAGGACTTCTGGCGACGATTTCCTCTTCTTGACGAGCTTCTCTTTGATCGAGTTTTGCCCTTTGATCGGTTGGGTGAGGTGCTCTTTTGCTCGGAATTGCCTCGTTTTCCTCGACCTTGGCGTGATGAGCTCCTCCGCTTCGTTCCTTGACCAGAGGACTTTTTTGATGCGGCTTCCTCGACAAGCTCCAGGAGCTTCCCCTCGTGGGAGTCTTCTCCAAGCCATCGAAGGAGGAGAGCGAGATCCCCGATGGACCTTCGTCGCTCGAGGTTTAATTTTGCTACTCGTTCGAGAGGCGTTTGAAATAGCCGAAGCCAGAGGCCGAGCAGGTCGTCGATGCGTTCTCGTTCCTTTCGAGGAACCGTGAGCTTGATAAAGCAGCTCTTCAAGTGGTCGTTGAGCTCTTCCCGGTCGAGTCGCTGCTCTGCGAGATCTTCAAAGGAGCTCGGATATGACAGGAGAAAGAGAGCGATCATCGCAAGGATTGAGGTGGTAGGAAGTTCCTCTTTGCTCTCGCAAGCGTACTGATCGATCCTTCCGAGTGCCTCAGAAAAGAACGAGCCCTCTTTAAGAAGGACAGAATCGTTCAGGAGCAGCTCCGGAAGGAGGTGCTGAAGGAGGCCAGCATCACCGTACAGTCGGAGCATCGGGAGTGCTGAGCCGCTGGAGAGATCTTTGCGAAGCTCTTCATAGACTCGTACCTGTGATGCCTCTTCGATAAGAGCATGGTGGTTTTGAATCGCAGCAAGGGTTTTTTTCTCAATCGAGAAGTGGGCTCGAGCTGCGTGACGGATCGCGCGCATCATCCGGACGGGATCTTCTTGATAGCGGGTCTTGGGATCTCCAATAATGCGGATGGTCTTTGAGTTGAGGTCCTTCATCCCTCCGACATAGTCGATAATAGAGAAGGTCGAGAGTTCGTAGAAAAGAGCGTTGATCGTCAGATCTCTTCGAAAGGCATCTGTTGCTGGGGTGCCGTAGACATTGTTCTGCTCAACGATGAGCGAGGCCTCTCCATCGGAGCTCGGCGAGCTTTCTGAAGATTCAACGATGTCTCGGAAGGTCGCGACCTCAATGATCTTATTGTTTCGGAAGTAGACATGGGCAAGCTTAAAGCGCCTTCCGATGATACGGCAGTTTCGAAAGAGGGCCTTAATATTTCGGGGAGTGGCATCGGTAGCGATATCAAAGTCTTTCGGTTTCTTCCCCAGTAAGAGATCTCGAACCCCACCTCCGACGAGATAAGCCTTGTACCCGTGCCGGATCAGTCGATACATGATTTTAAGGGCATCTGAATCGATCTCTGAACGGGAAACGCAGTGATCGTTTCTCGGGTACACCTCAGGCGTCTCCGTTTCAGGAGTCTGTGGCGTCGTCTCAGACTTTTTTCGGCTTCCTCGCCCGCCGGAGCGGGTACTTTTTTCTCTTGGCATCAAGGCTCTCAACGTGAGTTCAGGTCTTTGTGTTACCCGTTTCGCCCTCTCTATGCAACGGAAGGAGAGAGAGGAGAGTCGTAAGCTGCTGAAAATACTATTTTTTCTATTTTCGTAAACTTCTCAAGTTTGATTCTCAGAAAGTCGACAACTTCTCTGTGTGCAATGCGTGTTACTTCACGACCCATGAGCGTTAGGTAAGTTGTTTGTCCTCAGAAGAGAAGAGGAGTCTCCCGTCCGTCTTGAGAGGGACCCCCTGGTTCGTGTGCTAAGAGGAGGAAAAAGATGGCTAGACCAGTGTACCCGTACGAGATGAGCGATCCAGACTTCGTATGGCTTCTTGAAACCTATCGTGACAATAACCCCGGCTACTTTCTCGTGCAGGAGACGTGCCTTCCGTTAGTTCTTATCGCTGAGGGAAGTACGGCTTGTCAGGAGATCGCCGTTTCCCCCGAGCAATTCATTCCTGAGGACCCGTTCGAAAAGCTCCTCCTTCCAGAACCTGAGGGGCAGGAGTGACCCTTATCCCTCCAGTCTGCTGATAATCTGCTGAACACCGGTGCTCATGGTGTTCTGGTATTCGTCGAGCAATTCTTGAGTCTCTGCTTCAAAGCGCATTACGAGCGCTGGCTGAGTATTTGAGGCGCGTACCAGTCCCCAGCCACGGTCAAATTGCACCCGAACACCATCGGTAAGATCCACCGTGTAGTCAGCAAACACTGATTCCGCTTCTTTTGGAACCTGGAACTTAATCTCTTCAGAACAATCGACTCGAATCTCCGGGGTGGAAACTGCGGTCGGGACGTCTGCAAGGAGCTTTGAGAGTGGTTTTTCTGTCTGGCTTAAGAGCTCTACCAGTCGCCCGGTAGCATACAAAGCATCATCAAATCCAAAAAAGCGGTGCTGAAAAAACATGTGTCCACTCATCTCTCCGGCAAGGGCGGCCTTTTCTTCTTGCAGCTTCTGCTTGATCAGGGAATGCCCGGTTTTCCACATAATAGGATTGGCACCTTCATTCTTCAGCGCCTCGAAAAGTCGAGAGGAACACTTCACATCACCGATAATCGTTGCGGATGGTTCTTCCTTGAGGAGGGCTCTTCCATAGAGCAGGAGAAGCATATCACCGAAGATAACCTCACCTTTTTCATTCACCACACCAACGCGGTCGCCATCTCCGTCCCATCCGATACCGCAATCTGCACCAACCTCGAGAACTTTTGCCTGCAGGTCGACGATATTCTCCATGACGGTTGGATCTGGGTGGTGATTTGGGAAGGTGCCGTCCGGATCACAGAACAGTTCTACGACCTCTACTCCGAGTTCGCGGAGCAGGCTTGGTCCCACCATTCCGCCGACTCCGTTCCCGCCATCGACGACAACCTTCAGCTTTCTCTCTCCCATATGGGGGCGGATATTTTCAACGAGATAGTCCTGATAGGTTTCGAGGAGAGGCACTTCAGTAATAAGAGAGGTATCGACCTGCATCTCTTGGTCTTGAAAATCCTTCATCTTCTGGAAGAGCTCTTGAATGATCGCTCCCGAGAGGGTTTTCTTTCCGATGCACATCTTAAATCCATTCATATCGGATGGATTATGACTTCCCGTCACCTGGATTCCACCAGCAAGAGGCCTGTTGTAGAGAGAAAAGTAGACCTGCGGAGTTGGCCCCATTCCAAGCATCTCAACCCGTCGACCAGTTGCCGAGATTCCTTCAGCGAGAGCCTGCGCATAGGCAGGAGAGCTCTCACGGCAGTCGTATCCGATAGCGACTGGATTCTTATCGTCCTGCGGAAGAGAGGTTGCAAACGCCTTTCCGAGCAGACGCGCAAATGCTGGCGAGAGATCCTTATCAACCACGCCTCTTATGTCGTATTCTCGAAATATCTGCGGATTTAACTTCATTCCACTTCTCCTCTCCCCTCTCAGATCTTTTTATCTACCGAAAATTTATTCCTCAGCTCCTGAGCAAAGTAGAGCCGGAGCTTTTCATCCATCTTTTGCTTCTCAATCTGGCTCCGGATCTCTTCTCGTAATCGAGTCTTTTCCTCTTCATCTTCCTCACTGACGAAACGTTTCTCGATGAAGAAGAGGTGATATCCTCGACCGGTCTCAATGACCTCTGAGAGAGAATCCTCGGGGAGCTGAAAGAGAGCATCAAAGATCTCACCGCTGAGCTCCTCTTCGCTAAATACCCCGAGAGCTCCCCCTTCAGCAGCCTCTGGTCCCTCAGAATATCGGCTCGCCGCCTCCTGAAATTCTTCAAGCGTTGATATGTCTGCTCTCAGCTCATTCAGCTTTTTTCGAGCAACTTCTTCCTCGTTGCTCTTCTTTTCAAGAAGTATCTGACGGATCTTTATCTTCGCCCCATCGTTCTGAAACTCAGGGTGTTCTTCAATGTACGAATCAATTTCATTTTCACCAACGGTGATCCCCTCTCTCATGATGGCGGAGGCGAGCTTTGTCCTCAAAATATCCATCTCTACCTGAGTTCGATAGCTCTCCAGCGCCTTGCCCTCCTCTTTGAGTGCGGCCTCGAACTCGTCCACGGTCATTGCGTTCTGTTGAGCAACCCGCATCACGTATCGGTTGAGTTCATCGTTGCTCACCCCAATTCGTCGTTCTCTCGACTCCGCCTTGAGGAGATGCTCTGTTACCATCTGTTGTAAGGTGAATTGAATCTGTTCATTGTTGGCAGCCTCTGACAGCGAGCGGGGAGTCGGTACTCCAGCACGCTTTGAAACCTCGGTGAGCGTTATCGGATCACCATTCACACTCGCTACCACGGCATCCAGAAAAAGCTCACCGTCTTGACCGTGCACGGGAGCAAGCGACGCCTCTCCAACGAGAAGGAGGAAAAAGAAAAGAAGAAGAAACCGGTTAGTCATTGGAAGTACGCCGTAAGTATGCATTCACGTCTTTACCGAATTTTTCTGAATAGCCAGAGTAAGACTCTACGAACAAAGGTCCCCTCAGGGGACCCTTTTAGGGGTGAAAACGCTAAGCATTCACAGAAAGCAGAAAGCCGATCAGGCTTTTCCACTGTATCTTGAATGCCCTGGCATTTCAGATACTTATCCAGCATGTGAATGCTTACCCCCGTAGAGGTCTTACACGATTCGCCACAATACTGGCAGATCTCGTAAGGAGAGATCAAACTCAAACGTTTCTGTTTTCTTCAAGATCGTCTCCGTCGGGGAGTACCCGGCGGAGGAGGAGCAAGACCTCATCGAAGATCTTCTTCGGTGCCATGTTGCTGATCTTGGTGTTCTTGACGGTAAGGGAGCCGTTTTTCCCGAGGCGGAAGCGCTTTGGATGAGATTTTACGAGTTCAATTACCTTTTCTATAGAAACTGGAGACTTCGGGTCGAAGATAACAGAATACTTCTCCTGGCCGATTTCACACCGCACCACGCCAAATGATTTGAGCATTCCTCGAAAACACATGAGATCGATCAGGAGGCTGCTCTCCTCCGGAATCGCTCCAAAACGATCCTCCATTTCATCGGAGAGCGCCAGCGCCTCTTCTGGGGTTCGAAGGCTCGACATTCGTTGGTAGATGACCATGCGCTCTTGAACATCAGGGATGTACTCCTCCGGAATAAAAGCTGCTTGGTCGATCTTTACCTCTGGTTCAAGAAGAGCGTCATAGGCGAGCTCCTCACCAGAGAGATGGTGAATCGCTTCATCAAGAATACGGGTGTAGAGCTCGAATCCGACAGAGAGAACGCTTCCAGACTGTTCCTTCCCGAGAAGGTTTCCAGCCCCTCGTATCTCGAGGTCTCGAACTGCGAGTTGGAAGCCGACGCCGAGCTCGTCGAGTGATTGGAGCGCACGAAGCCGTTCCTGAGCATCTCCAGTAAGCCGCTTCTTTTTCGGGACAAGAAAATAGCAGTACGCCTGCCGATTGCTTCGACCAACCCGACCACGCAACTGATAGAGCTGTGCGAGGCCAAAAGTGTCTGCTCTATCGATAATGATGGTATTTGCATTGGGGATATCTATCCCAGATTCCACAATAGTTGTTGAGAGGAGGATATCAATCTCGTGATTTAAAAACTGATGCATAATCTCTTCGAGCTTTGCCTCTGGCATCTGTCCGTGAGCAAAGACTATCCGTGCTTCCGGCACCAGTTCACGGAGCTGGGCTGCGATAAGCTCAATCGTCTTCACCCGATTATGGACAAAGAAGATCTGACCGTTTCGCTGGAGTTCTCGGAGAATTGCATCTCGGATCGTGTTCTCATCCTCTGGAGCTACGAAGGTTCGCACCGTCCTCCGGTCGGTCGGAGGCGTGCTGATAATGCTGATGTCACGGAGTTGGAGCAGGGACATATGGAGCGTGCGGGGAATAGGAGTCGCCGTAAGCGTCAAGACATCGATGTGCTTCTTGAATTGTTTTAGCCGCTCTTTCTGTTTTACGCCAAAGCGGTGTTCCTCATCGATAATAAGGAGGCCCAGGTCTCGAAAATCTATGTCGCGTGAGAGCAGTTTATGAGTCCCGATGATGATATCCAACTCGCCGCTCTTCAGCTGCGCAAGGGTCTGTTTGTTCTGTTCTGCCGAATAAAAACGGCTGATCGCCCCAGCTCGAGCGGGAAACTCTGCGAGCCGCTTCTGAAAGCTCTGGTAGTGCTGATCCGCAAGGATCGTTGTCGGACAGAGCAACGCCACCTGTTTTCCGTGCTGTGTTGCTTTGTATGCCGCCCGAAGAGCTACCTCTGTTTTCCCAAAACCAACATCTCCGCATATAAGCCGATCCATGGGTCGCTCGCGCGCCATATCGGCGAGGGTCTCCTCGATCGCTTGCAGTTGATCGTCCGTTTCCTGGAAGGGGAATCCCTCTGCAAACTCCTCATCTTGTGCTCCTGCCGGATCAAACCGCCATCCCTTAGCAACCTGTCTCGCGGCATAGAGCTTTACGAGGTCCCCCGCCAAGACCTCTACCGAGCGGCGAACCTTTGCTTTCGTTTTCTCCCACTTCTGAGAGCTTAACTTATCAAGTGATGGCTCTTGCCCCTCAACACCGGTGTACCGTTGCACCTTGGCGATATTTGTCATCGGCAGAAAGAGGGTGCTGTCCGCGTATTCAATCTCGAGGAGGTCAGTGCCACAGCCATCAACGGTGCGGTGAGTAAATCCGTGATACTTTCCGATTCCGTAGTCGATATGGACCACACAATCCCCAGGGCGAAGTTGTGAGAGTGAATTGAGCAGTTTTTTTACCGAGACCGCTTTTTCCTTTTTGGGCGTACTCGCTTCGCCAAAGATCTCCTGTTCGCCGATAAGAATGACCTGAAGAGAGGGAATCTGTACTCCCTCAGAGATCTCTCCGCGGAGTATCACCATCGGTATATCGGATCGTTCTCGAATCCATTCTCCCAGCACAAGGGATCTGTTGATGGGGCACTCCATGTTGAGATCGAGAAGGATCCGCTGCAGCCGGTTTGCTCGGTGATCAGACCCAACAACGAAAGCGACTCGGTTTCCATGAGATCTCCACGTGTTGACGAGATCTCCAAGAGGTTGAAACGGATGTTGGGTCTCTCCTTGACGTATGCCCTTTCCGGAGGAAAGACGAAGGGAGAGCTCGCTCATCGGATACGTGAGCAGCTTTTGACTCTCGTCATCTGTTCTCCCGTCCTCTCCGGGGGCGGTCATGTGGAGCGCGTTCGCCGAGAACACCGCGTTCTCGCAAAAAAACGACTGCACCTCTTCATGCGAGAGGAACAGCTGCTCCTTCGGCGGAATGAGGGTATGTTCTGAGAAGAAGCGCTCCTCCCGCTCTTCCACCAGTGCTGCAAACTTCTCTGACTCTTCCCTGATCCGAAGTTCGTCAATCAGCACCACGGGAAGTGATGCCTCGCCCCACGAGCTCCACGGAAGGGGAAAGATATGCTCATAGAGCTCAATCCCCGGGAGAATGAGATCCTCTTGAAGGGCCTGAAGGATCTCCGTGCTCTCCCGAAGAGGGACCTCTCTCTCCTCTGCATATCGTTGAAAGGTCTCTTTCAGTGCTTCAGCGTTTTCTCCTGAGTAGTGAATGAGCTCACTCCAGAGCAGTCTTTCCCGCGCAGGAGCCACCTCCACCTCCGAAAGGTGTGGGTCAGACGCCAGCGTGCGCTGATTCTTCGGGGAAAAGGGGCGGAGAGACTGGATGACGTCTGCAACGAGCTCTATCCGAAGGGGGCTCTCTCTCCCCGCCGGAAAAAAATCGAGTACCCCACCTCTCAGTGCCACTTCACCTACCTCTTCTACATTGGTGCGTTCGACATACCCGAGGTTGAGAAATCGGTCGTGAAGCGCTTCACGGTCGAGCTCATCTCCCTCAGCAAGGCGAAAAGAGCGCTCTCTAAAAGAACGTAGTGGAGCAAATCGTTGGAAGAGCGATGGAACGGAAGCAACATAGGCCGTTCGAGCGTCAGGAAGAGAGAGGCTTGCAAAGATCCACGACTTTCGAGTCGAAAACTGGACATCTCTCTGTACCATTTCAAAGGGAAGCGCCTCTCGCCCTGGGGCGGCGACAAGCTGCTGCGGCACCCCAAAGGTACGAAGATCGGCGATAACCCGCGGCACCTCCCTCTCGGTCGGCACCACGACGAGAACTGAGTCGAGGGCCTGAATCTCTTCTGACGTCACCCAGGAGGCAGCAGAGCCCTGGACGCCGTAATACTCTTTCATGGAAACGGTGTTCTTGTATTTCAGGAGCGCTCCGGTGGTCTCCTCCCCCTGTGGTCAGTGATTGGGCCCCAAATTATAGCCTTCAGAGCAGGAGAGGTCCACCGACGAGGAAAATTCCAAAGAAAGCCAAAGAGAAGCTTAACCGTTTTCCGCCCCCTGCCGATATCTCTTACAGGAATTCTCGGGGAATTTGCCATGGATATCACCCATCTGCTCCAGTTCGCTGTTCAGCAGGATGCATCTGACCTTCATGTGACCGCTGGTGAGCCACCGATGGTTCGGGTGCACGGCTCCATGAAAAAGATAAAAACACCGGCCCTGACCTCAGAGCAGGCCCACTCCATGTTGTATGACATCATGAGTGATGCTCAGCGAAAAGACTTCGAGGAGTTTAGTGAGCTTGACTTCTCGATGCAGCTTGGAGAAGTCGCTCGTTTTCGGGTGAACGTGTTTCGTCAAAACAGAGGTCTCGGTGCCGTCTTTCGACAGATTCCGACCAAAATTCTCTCGATGCAGCAGCTGAACCTTCCTCCCGTTATTCGAGATGTTTCGATTCGCGAGAAGGGATTGGTGCTCGTTACCGGCCCAACGGGATCCGGGAAATCAACCACCCTGGCCGCGATGATCGACTTCATCAATGAGACCTTTGAAAAGCACATCCTTACGGTTGAAGATCCGATCGAATTTGTGCATACCTCCAAAAAGAGTTTGATCAACCAACGGGAAGTTGGTCCGCACACCCTCTCGTTTAAGAACGCGCTGAAAGCCGCCCTTCGAGAAGACCCAGATATCATCCTCGTTGGTGAAATGCGTGATCTCGAAACGATTCAGCTCGCGCTCACAGCGGCAGAAACAGGACACTTAGTCTTCGGAACTCTTCATACCTCAAGTGCTCCAAAAACTGCTGACCGAATTATCGATGTATTTCCGCCAGAGCAACAAGCACAGGTTCGTGCCATGTTTGCCGAATCCATTCAGGCGATCATCACTCAGACCCTCTGCAAAAAAGTTGGAGGGGGTCGATGTGCGGGACTAGAGATCCTGCTCGGCACACCAGCGGTACGAAACCTCATCCGAGAAGGAAAGATTCATCAGCTCGCAAGTACGATGCAGACCTCTCAGGGAGTTGGAATGCAGACCATGGAGATGCATCTTCTCGAGTTAGTTGACAAGAATTTGATCACCCAAGAGACCGCCATTGAAAAGCTCGGGAAACCCGATCTCTTTAAGGAGCTCTCCGGTGACTGAGCACTTCTCGAGAGGAGGAGTTCAGAGAACGGTTGGTCGTTGAACAAAGAAGGACGCACCCATGTTAGATATGAGTAAGTTGCTCACGGTGATGTGTGAACACGAGGCATCAGACCTCTATATCACCGTCGACAGCCCACCAATGTACCGAATTAACGGGGCGATCCGACCTGCCGGGAACCGTTGCCTTACTCCAGATGATACGCGGGCGCTAGCATACAGCGTCATGAACGACAAACAGCAGCGTGAATTTGATGAGATGAATGAGATGAATCTCTCGCTCTACTACCCCGCGCTGGGTCGCTTTCGGGTGAATGTCTTTATTCAGCGAGCCTGTATCGGCGTCGTTATCCGTCAGATTCGCTCCGATATTCTCACGATCGATGATCTCGAACTCCCTGAAGTATTGAAGGAAGTATCGATGACGAAACGAGGGTTGGTCCTCGTAGTGGGTGCAACCGGATCCGGAAAATCGACCTCACTGGCGGCGATGATTGACTATCGAAATCGTAACAGTGCCGGTCACATTATCACTATTGAAGACCCGATTGAGTTCGTCCACAACCACAAACGCTCGATCGTTACTCAACGAGAAGTTGGAGTTGACACTGAAAGCTATCACCTTGCCCTGAAAAACTCCTTGCGACAGGCACCAGACGTCATCCTGATCGGTGAGATCCGTGACACCGATACCATGGAAGCAGCCATCACCTTTGCTGAAACGGGACACCTCTGTTTTGCAACGCTTCACAGTAACAATGCCAACCAGGCGATGGAGCGGATCATGAACTTCTTCCCGCCGGAGCGCCATCAACAGATCTATCTCCAGCTGAGCCTGAACCTGCGAGCGATCGTCAGTCAACGACTCGTGAAAAGACCCGATGGCGACCGAGTGGCGGCTATTGAGATCCTCCTCGATAGTCCGCGAATAAAGGACCTTATCCATAAGTCTCAGATCGCAGAATTAAAAGAAGCGATGGAGAAGAGTACGAATGCGGGAATGCAGACCTTCGACCAGGCGCTCTATGATCTCTATCGCGCAAAAAAAATCTCTCTCGAAGAAGCACTGCACAACGCCGACAGTGTGAACAACCTCCGGCTGCGGGTAAAACTTACCGAAGAAGGAGGTTTTGAGAAGAAAGCTCCTGCTCTGAAACGGAGTAAGAAGGCGGAAGAAGCAGTGGCGGCAAAAAATGAAGAGAACAACGAAGAAACCACGGTACGAGAAGTAAACGAGGTAAAGCGTCTTGAAGATGAAGAGCCTCTACAGCTTGACCTCTGACGAGCAGAGTGCCGCAGAAGAAACAATGTTCGTTCGCAGGTGGTATGACATCTTATTTTGGTGGTGTGTAAACCCCAGCGTTGCATAAAAATTTGTTCGTAGAGCCACAAGAGTAGTGCAGATTGGGGCTTTGAGCGAGTTTTTAGGGCGAAAGTGTACTAGACGTACAGTGAGGTCTAAAAACTCGCTCAAAGTTTCAAGATGTGCTGCTATTGTGGTAGCAAAGCAGTCTACGGGCAAATTTTTATGCAACGCTGGG
>JALEGQ010000216.1 GCA_022763385.1 bacterium | reverse complement strand
TGCCCATATCGAAAAAGCACACCTCTATGCGGCGATGGGGTTTGGACTCTTCGTCCAGATCGCCTACATGATGAAAAGGGAACGGCTATACCGCGATCCGAAGGAAAAGCAGAAGATGCGACCACTTGCTGATGCACTTCCAGAGGCAACGAAACTTTAGCTCAGACAGAACATCCCGAGGTGATTCAGCATCTCGGCCAACCAATCGAGTCGTTGTTGAGGAGAAAGAGTGTGGAAGCGGAGAAGCCCCTCCATCTGTTCACGCTCTGCATCTGATGCGCTGAGATCAAGGATCTCCTCCTCCGTTTTTCCAGCGGCTTGGTGCTCCTCAATTCTTTGAGCAAGAGCGAGGGAGCCGATATCTGCTTTATCCTGACCTCGGTCAGCGAGCTCCTTCAACTGAATAAGGTGTTCACGTGAACAGATCGCAAATTGACCGCCATCATACGGAAGCTGGAGGCGGGCCTCCCAAAGTTGCTCAAAGGGAAGTGGAAAGTGGAGGAAAAGATCGAGACTAAATGAGGGAGCCTCCAGATCTCGAAAAGGGAAAAACCACCGTCGACCGTTATCGAAGAGCTCTTCACGGTGCGAGACACTCTTGAGGAGTTCAATATCTCCATCGGTAGTAGAAACGAAATCTGCCGCGGTAAGCGCTGAAAAGAAGCTCTGGAGTCGCTCTGAATCGTCAAAAGAAACCATCACATTCATATCGGGGGTAAAGCGATTGCAACCGTGCATCACCACGGCAAACCCGCCGACAATGAGGTACTGAACCCCAGAGCTCTCGAGATGGCCAATTGCTCGGAGAAATGGATTTACCTGCTCACCCATCGAAAAATTCTTCCACACATGTGATCATCGGCTACGGTAGCACGGGAGCAAAAAGCGCAGTATAGTCTTTGTCACCGACGGGGAAATGCGCTCATGATCGACCACGTTTCCACTTTTTATTCTCACACGGGGCTATCCCCGCATAGGTTCTTATCGACAGGGGCGAGATGCGAGCTTTACGACTATTTGTGAGAACCTCCCTTTTTCTCCTTATTCTCGCTGGATTAGCCCTCGGAACAGTCTCATATGGCTATCAGACGCTGGAGAAGAGAGGTTCTCAGCGCCGTTCCCTGCTCCAGCCGGTTGAGATTACCCTCAAACCCGGCACCTCTCTCACGGCCCTTTCTGAACTCCTCGCCGCCCAAGACCTTATTGAACGACCACTCTTCTTTGAGTGGTGGGTGCGGCTCTTTTCAGAATATCGTCTCTACCAGGCTGGCCGATACCGGTTTGACGACGTGGTATCCTACGAGAATATCGCACAAAAGATGATGACCGGTGAGATCTATGAACCTGTCGTTCTTGAACTCTCTATTCCAGAGGGGTTTACCGCGGCTCAGATCTTTTCCCGCGCAGAGAAACGTGGGATCGGCACTGCCCTTGAACTCCACCGGGCAGCATCCGATCAGGAGCTGTGGAACCTCTTTCCCCACCTTCCACCATATCAAAACTCAGGAGACCGAGCCCGAGAGGAGAAATCTCCTCTTTTTGGCCCAGGGGCGCTTGCTCTTGAGGGATATCTCTTTCCTGCAACCTATTCCTTTACTGAGATTCCAACCCCGAAAGAGCTCGTGGCAACCCTCCTTTCGACCTTCTTCGAACGACTTCCTGCTGGCTACGAATCGGCACTTGAAGAGCGTGAACTTGACCTTCACCGAGCGGTGACGATCGCAAGCCTCATCGAACGGGAGACGCTCCGAGATGAAGAACGACCGATTATCTCGCAGGTTATCCAACACCGGCTCAAGAACCGGATCGCACTCGCTATTGATGCGAGTATTATCTACGGTATTCCAAATTTTGATGGGAACCTCCGTCGTCGACACCTCAAAGACGCGACAAACCGCTACAATACACGGGTACACCCGGGGCTCCCCCCCGGCCCGATCTGCTCTCCGGGAACTTCATCTCTTGCTGCCGTAGTCGCCCCAGCAGACAGCACATACCTGTACTATGTTGTTGATGCAGAAGACTTTAGTCGACACCGCTTTTCGCATACTCTTCGTGAACACAACACTCACGTTCGCCGGTATTGGCGAGCCCGAAAGGACCAACCCTAATGCTAGCCCTGCTCTCGCCCTCCAAAACACTCTCCTTCGAAGATGACCTTCCGCTCCCCTTCCGCACGAAGGAGCTCTCTACCTCTCCTGCACTACTCAAGGAGACGAAGAGGCTCGTTCCACTCCTCAAGAAGCTCTCTGAGGAGGAGCTCCAAAAGCTGATGAAGATCAGTCCGAAACTCGCAGCTCTCAATCGGGAGCGGTATCGTGACTTCTCTGCAACACCAAAGCCCCGGGGTTCACGTGAAGCGCTCCTCGCTTTCCGGGGAGACGTCTATGAGGGATTCCCATTGGAGTCCTATACCAAACGAGACTATGAGTCAGCCCAACACCGTGTCCGTATTCTCTCTGGACTGTACGGTCTTCTTCGCCCCCTTGATCGTATTCTCCCCTACCGTCTCGAGATGGGAACCTCCCTCTCGAACCCTCGCGGGAAAAATCTCTACGACTTTTGGGGAGAGAGAATCACCGCGGAAGTAGAAAGAGCCGTCGAAGAATCTCGAGCAAAGTATGTTTTGAATCTTGCATCAATCGAGTATGCGAAGAGTGTCCACTTTGAAGAGCTTTCGGTGCCAACCATCACGGTAGACTTCAAGGACGAGCGTGAGGGAAAGTTAAAAACCATCGGGCTTTTCGCAAAAAAGGCCCGCGGAAAGTTTGCAAATGCCGTAGTACAAAAACAGCTCGAGACCGAAAAGGAGATAAGAAAGATCACCTTCGATGGATATCGCTTTCAGAAGGCACTCTCGAGTGAGGGGCGATATGTGTATGTACGATCTGCTCCGCGGTAACTCTCAGCACCCATGCACGAGTTTTTCTGAAAGCACTCAGAGAATCCCGTAGAGACAAACAGCGTTCCTCTCAAGCCACCTGCCATATCTGAAGAAAAGGGTTATCGATTCGAAAGTTTTCATCGAGTAACACCGACTTTTCTCCACGAGTAAAGACAACGGATGTGGGATGTCAGAACTGTCGAAAAAGAGACTTTCTGCGAGAGATAGAGGCTCTGGAATCGCCCACGACGCCAATAACATGCTGAGTGCAACTATCGGCCATCTCCAACTGCTGGAAAAGATCCTCACTTCTCCAGACCCTGCAGTTCAAAAACACCTCGACGCAGCACTCTTTGGGTGTCATCACATTGCGCAACTTCTCGCCGAGTGGCGATCTCATTCGAAGGTGAGGAAGTCAGCACAAGAGGAGGAATGGAAATACTTTCCTCTTGAAAAAACTCTTGGACGACTCACCAACATGATCTCAACCCTCATTCCCGAACGGATTACATTTCACAGCTCAATCGAAGTTGCGGGAAAAGTTCACGGACACGAATACAAGATTGAACAGACCGTATTGAACTTCATCCTAAACGCGGTACAGGCGATTCCAGAGCAGGGGGAGATTGAACTTCGTGCTTTTTCTCTCTCGGATGCGAAAGGCAGGAACTCTGTGGTCATATCGGTGCGAGATACCGGAGTCGGCATCCCGGCGGAAAAGATATCGAAGATATTTCGTCCGAAATACAGCTCCAAGAAGCAGCGAGGAGGAAGTGGCCTCGGCCTCCCGATGTGCCAGGAGATTATCCGAGAACATCGAGGAAAGATCTCCGTTGATTCAAAACCGGATGCTGGGGCGACCTTCGCTATTGAGCTCCCCTTCTTTCCAGAGCAACAAGAGCTTGCCGAAAGCTCCGATGAAGGAATGTCCAGCGAACAAGAGAGGAAACCTCAGGTTATGGTAGTAGACGATACTCCTTCCCTTCTCTCTGTTATGGAAGGATTTCTTGAAGAGTACGGGATGGAACCCCGAGCCTTTTCCGATTCAAGAGAGGCGCTTCACTGGTCTACCCAACACGGGAACGAGCTGGATCTCATCGTTCTCGACCTGAACCTTCCCGAAGTTTCTGGAAAGGAATCGTTCTACCGCTACAAGGAAATGATTCCTGATGTTCCTATCCTCGTCTACTCTGGAGAGCGAAGTGAAGACGCTGAAGAGCTCCTCAGAGAAGGCGCAGCGCAGTTTCTTGAGAAACCGATCGATTTTGAGGAGACGATGCTCTGGATCCGAGATACGATTGAGAAAAAACACTCTCAGAGCGAGTAAGAGGGCTCTCCCCCTCCTCTCGAGACCACTGTAATTCTCTCGAAGAGATCTCGACTGATCCGCGCATGAAGAAAACTCTCCTCATCTCTCTTCTCCTGCTGGCGATGCTTGTTTGGCTCCTCATCCCTACGGAATGGCGTACCATTGCCGGGGTACAATCACAACGAGAGGCACTGCAGAGCGAAATTTTACAACACCCCCTCCGTTCGGCTCTCCTGTACTTTGTGCTCTATATCGCCGTTACCGGTCTCTCTCTCCCGGGAGCGGCTGTAATGACCCTCGCCGGTGGTGCACTCTTTGGATTCTGGCGCGGCCTCCTCCTCGTCTCGTTTGCAAGCACTGCTGGAGCCACTATCGCCTTCCTCCTTTCACGAACCCTTTTTCGAGATATCGTGCAGGCGAAGTTCCCGACGGCGATCTCCAAGGTGAATGCCGGCCTCTCTCGAGAAGGTGGATTCTATCTCTTCGCGCTCCGACTCGTTCCCGCCTTTCCCTTTTTCCTCATTAATATCGCCTTCGGGGTAACGAAGATGAGCACCGTGCTCTTCGTCCTGATTAGCCAGGCAGGAATGCTTCCCGGAACGGCGGTTTACGTTTTTGCGGGACAACAGCTGGGAGAGATCGAACGAGTAAACGATATCCTCGATGGAGAACTCCTGCTCGCCTTCGCCCTCCTCGGTATCACCCCACTCCTCTTGAAGCGGGTCGTCGAGAGAATCCGGAGAAGCCACCTACAAGAAGGGGCACCACCGAAGCATTGTGAGTACAACCTGGTGGTAATCGGCGCGGGAGCAGCAGGACTCGTGACGTCATACATCGCAGCAGCCGCAAAAGCGAAGGTTGCCCTGATCGAGCGCGAAGAGCAGATGGGAGGGGACTGCCTCAATACCGGCTGCGTTCCGAGCAAAGCGCTTCTCAGATGTGCCAAAGCTCATGCAGAGCTTCGAGATGCACACCGATTTGGGATCCCGGAGAGTTCGGGTGCTTCATCATTCACCGCGGTCATGGAGCGAGTCCGAAGCACTGTTCAAAAAATTGCACCTCATGATTCTCGCGAACGATACGAGAAACTGGGGGTCGATTGCATTCAGGGAGAGGCCCGGGTGATCTCTCCACACCTCGTGCAGGTTGAGGAGCACACCCTCACCACGAAGAACATCGTCATCGCCACTGGGGCCACTCCCCTTATCCCACCCATTCCAGGTCTTCCTGAAGTCTCGTACCGAACGTCAGAGACGATCTGGTCGCTCCAGACATTACCGAAGCGGCTGGTGATTGTCGGAGGGGGACCGATCGGCTGCGAAATGGCTCAGGCCTTTCAACGACTCGGTTCTCAGGTCACCCTCATCGAACGTGGGGAGCAGCTTCTCGGCCACATGGATCCCTGTGCAGGCGAGCTGATCGGCGATCAGCTCCGCAAGGAGGGCGTGACGGTGCTCCTCAGCAGTGAGGTACAACAGTGCTCCTCATCTCGAGATGGTGAGATCTTCCTCACCGTTCAGATGAGAGAGAACTCCCTCGAGCTCTCCTGTGAGGAGCTCCTCATCGCTGTTGGTCGAAGGGCGAACACCGCAGGCTTGGGACTTGAGGAGATCGGCGTAGAACTCCGAGCTGATGGCTCAATCGAATCCGACTCGTCTCTCCGAACAAGTATCCCGAATATCTTTGGGTGCGGAGATGTAACCGGTCCGTATCGCCTCACCCACGCTGCCGGACACCAGGCGTGGCATGCTGCCCTAAACGCCCTTCTCCGTCCATTCTATTCCTTCTCTGTTGACTACAGCATCATCCCGCAGACAATATTCACAGACCCAGAGGTCGCCCATGTCGGGCTCACCGCAAAGGAGGCAGAAGAGAGGAAATTAGCGGTTACTACAACGCGCTATGCCTTTCAAGATCTCGATCGAGCTATCACTGACGGTGCCGAAGATGGGACCATTCAGGTTCTCACAAAGGGAAGATCTGATACGATCCTCGGAGTCACCATCGTGGGAAACCACGCCGGAGAAATTCTCTCAGAATACGTCCTCGCCATGAAACACGGAATCGGGATGAACGGCATTCTCAGCACCGTGCACGCCTATCCCACCTTCGCAGAAGCAAATAAGCACGTTGCTGGAGTTTGGAAGCGTTCACTTCAACCGAAGTGGCTCTTTCCCCTACTCCGAACATTTCACTCTTGGCGAAGAAGGGGCTAATCTTACGAGCGTATATGACACGAGTATCCTTTCGCGAAACGCTTACCACTCACAGCCTCTCCCCACGCCGCCGAACGGTTACCACCGTACAGGTAAATAACGGAAGATTGTGCAACCTCGCGTGCCTTCACTGTCACGTCGAAGCCGGTCCGAAACGCACGGAACTCATGGATGAGCAGACCACAGATCGTATTCTTGAACTGCTGAGCAATTCTCCCTCTGTCCGAACCGTTGATATTACCGGAGGAGCTCCGGAGATGAATCCCTTCTTTCGGAAGATGGTACAAGGCGCTCGTGCACAGGGACGAGAGGTCATCGACCGGTGTAACCTCACGATTCTCTTTGAGCCGGGATACGAAGACCTCGGGGAGTTTCTCGCGGAACACTCGGTACAGATCGTTGCATCTCTTCCGTGCTATAGCTCAGAGAATGTCGATAAACAGCGGGGACGCGGAACCTTCTCAGAGAGTATCGAAGCGCTTCAGCAGTTAAATGCTCTCGGATATGGCAAAGAGGGATCACCGCTCAAACTCGATCTCGTCTACAATCCAATCGGAGCAACCCTTCCCCCACCACAAGATGGCCTAGCGAGGGACTATCGCCAACGACTCGGAGACGACTTTGGCATCGTTTTTCACGAGCTGTACACTATCACCAACATGCCGATCAAACGGTTCCGGAGGCAGCTTGAGCAGTGGGGAGAGCTCGAAGGATACATGAATCTCTTGCAAGAAAACTTTAATCCGGCAGCAGTACAATCGGTAATGTGTCGTGATCTCATCTCTGTCGGATACACCGGCGAGCTCTATGACTGTGATTTCAACCAGATGTTAGAGATCCCAATCGGCGGTTCGTCAGAGCTGTGTGAGATCGGCCAATCGAAAGCGCACACCGTCTGGGATATATCTTCATTCGAAGAGTTGGCAAATCGTGATATCGTCTTTGACGACCACTGCTTTGGGTGCACCGCCGGAAGTGGCAGCTCGTGCGGTGGAGCACTTATTCCCAACGAGGGTATGACTTAACCCCAACGTTGCATAAAAATTTGCCCGTAGACTGCTTTGCTCCCACAAGAGCAGCACATCTTGAAACTTTGAGCGAGTTTTTAGACCTCACTGTACGTGTAGTACACTTTCGCCCTAAAAACTCGCCCAAAGCCCCAATCTGCACT
>JALEGQ010000215.1 GCA_022763385.1 bacterium | reverse complement strand
GTGCAGTACACTTTCGTCCTAAAAACTCGCCCAAAGCCCCAATCTGCACTACTCTTGTGGCTCTACGAACAAATTTTTATGCAACGCTGGGGTAGAGGCAAGTCGATCGCCATCGAATGTTCGCCCTCTGGACCCAGATGGAGCTTTGGCGAAAGACTGGCAAGAGGCATTAGGAAACGAAATGCCAACCGCCCAAGAGCTCATTGCTACGTCCTGGGCGACAATTCGCTCCGGTTGGGTATATTTGGGGAGAGGGCCATAGCAAGGCTCCGGAACAGAGCCTCTGAATTTTTCTTGCCTCGACCAGGAATCGACCACCGCACCATGATGCTCTGGGTATCATGCTCTGGGTATCATGCTCTGGGGTGGTCTGCTCTTTCCGAGAGCGGATTTGGACCATAACATCGAGAGAACGAGTTTTTATGGGTTTTTTTAGAATGAGTTCGGAATATCTGATAGAATTATTTTGTGTGCTTTCTTGCACCCATCTTGAAGGTGGCGCTGGATAAAACGTGTAAAATGAGTCAGTAGGATGGCCTTTCCTTATGAGCCTTAAACGATGCTGAAGAGCTTCTTCTATAGTGCTCCTCGGTTTCGAACCACTCTATAGTGAAAAAAATTTTCCGACGGAGCACTGGACTGGGAAATGAGACAGGCATAATTTCGAACTATGCATCTAGGTACAAGAAATAATCTACGTCGCCCATCGGTCGGTGTAGTCGAGCGCGCTTTACAGAAGATAGAGGCGCATATCGCAGCAGCTGATGAAGAGCAGCTAGAGCGGCTCATACCAGAAAGTCAGTATGCTCCTCTCCAACGACTGCGTTCGATCGGACGCATTATCGATCACTGTGAACTTCCTGCAACCGGCTCTCTTGTTTTGGATGTGGGTACGGGCTTTGGATACGGAGCCGTCTTGCTCGGTTCGTTGGGGTATAAAGTTGTTGGGATTGATTCGAATGAAGACAGAGTGCGGCGAGGCATAGCCCTTTGGAATGCTGTTGGGCTGCCTGTAGGGGAAAGTGCTCAACCTTCCTTATCCAAAGACGGTAGTGTCATTTTAATTCACAGCTCGGTGGCAGACATTGAAGCCGAAGCGGTGGAGAAAGTCGATGCGGCAACATGCTTCTTTCTCAGCGGCTATATGCTAAAGGGCGACGGAGCACTTCATCAGGTGGCCAAACATTTGAAGCAAGGGGCACCCTTCTTTGCATCAACTGAAGGAGATATCTCATTATCCATTTCAGAGCGGGATGGGAGCGTTCAGGCACTAGCTAGGCGGTATCAAGACGGAGAGATATCCCTTATGGGCTTGGATTTTCGAGAGTACTTCAAAATTAGAGAAGAAGCGGTATACGATCCTCATCTGTTTCGTTTTAGTCGAGCCGTTTAGTAACAAATAGTTACCAAATAGTTAACTGTTCTCTATCCTAATATTTGGCACTTTGATCGTGTAAATTTCCGAAGGACAAATCTCAAAAATTTGAGAGTTTTGCCTGTAGCAAATCGAGAATAGTGGTTTGCGAAGCGGAGAGGGAGTCGGAAAAGTGCTGAATCTGTCCGGTATTATGAGAGAGAGCAAGTTGTCGGATCTTTGGCGATGGCTGCTCCCGGCGGAGGGTTCTTCAGAGACACTCCTTCTCGCCGAGAATGATAACAATGTTCGTTTTTATGGAGGGTGTCTGTGGGGCTACTTCCTGGAGCGCTGTGGCTCTGTGGTGTTGTGCTTGAGGAACTTGGTTTTATCGATACTGGCGGCTAAACGGTGGCGACTCTTTTCTGGTAATTGCTCGACATATCGTCCATCATCCTGGTTTCAATTGAGCTCCCTGCATACAGGAGAAATCCGGATATGATATCGAAGAGATCTTCACTTCCCTTTCTGATCGTTTGTGCTCTCTCTTTCTTCTTTTTTGCTCCTGCTGAGAGTCTCGCTTTTCACTTTCCTTGGGATCAGGGGCACGATACTTTTCAGCCGGACCAAGACGAAGATGATCCCCCAACCTGTGATAAGTGCAACAGTAACCCCTCGCCATACAATGCAGCGACCGGTGCCTTTACCATTAATCGGCAAGATCTCTCTATTCCTGGACGCATTTCACTTGAGATCTCACGAACCTATCACTCACGGGATCGGGTAAGTGGCCCGTTTGGTGAGGGGTGGACCTATAACTATGGCCTTCGGCTGATAGAGGTTACTGACGGTGAGGAGGATGCGGTGATCGTTCTTCAACCCGATGGGCACAGAGATCGTTTTGTTCGAGATGATAACGGCAACTATATCAGCCCGGCAGATGTCTTTGACCTCCTCACGAAGCAGGGCGATGGAAATTCCGCTACGTGGGAGATGAAGAGCGAACGGCGCGGCATGACCTATGACTTTAACGGGGCCGGGGCGCTAACAGGTATTCGTGACCGGAACGGAAACACTATCGAGCTGAATTACGATAGTGCCGGTGCCTTGAATACGGTCATCGATATGCACGGTCGGAAGTTTCACTTTGTAAAAGGAGTGAACGGAAAGATTCACAAGGTTATTGATCCGCTCGATCGAACGGTAGAATACGGATACGACTCTGAAGGAAGGCTTATCTCCGTTTCTGATCCTGAGGGGGCCACGATACAGTATCGGTACAGTGCGAGTGGAAAGCTCAACGAAGTGATTGATCCAGAAGGGCGAACCGTGCGAACCGCGTCTTTTGACGACTCTGGTCGGCTCGTCGCGTATATGGAAGATGGGGAGAGTTACACCCTCACCCATACCCCATCCGCGAATAGAGTTGTCGAGACGGATTCACGAGGGAATCAACGAACGATCCTCTATAACGATAATGGCAATATCACGAGTAAGAGTGACCACTTTGGAAATATTGAGTCCTTTGCCTTCGATGATGATTTCAACCCTTCGGTTGTTACTGATAAGAGGGGAAATGCAACGACCTATGTGTATAACGACGACGGATCTCTCCGTTCGATGACCGACGCTCGTGGGAATGTAACGACCTACGAGTATGATCCTCGCTTCCAGGAGGTCATTCGGATCTCCGAACCCGGTCGGGTGATGGATTACGTCCGTGACTCGAATGGAAATATAACCCAAGAACGGGTCACCTCGGGTGGGGAAACACGGACAACCGACTATACTCTTGATGCCTTTGGCCAGGTCCTGGTGGTAGATGGGCCGCGCCCAGGAGATGATGATACGACCCGCTATACCTACGATCAGTATGGCAACGTGGCCTCTATCACTACCCCCTCAGGTGATGTTGCCTCCATGACGTACGATCTTATCGGACGGATGATTCGGATGGTCGAGCCGAACGGTTTGGTTGTTGATTATCGGTATGATGGGAACGGGAATGAGATCTTTCAGGATGCTGGGGGTGAGGTCACCACTACCAAATACACCCCTGCAGGCCTTGTCAGTACTCAGACGCTTCCAACAGGACAAAAACTTACCTACAAATATGATCAGTTTGCACGGGTGTTACAGGCGACAGATGGCAGTGGAGACAAGGTCGTATACACCCGTGACTACCGAGGAAATGTTACTCGTGAAGAGTATTTTGATAGCTCGGGGGCAGTCGTTCAGACCAGATCGTTCCAGTACGACAGGCTGGATCGGCTGACGAAAGAGATCGGGACGAGAGGACAGGAGACAGAGTACTTCTACGATCCGAATGGCAATGTCACCCGCGTGGAGGATCCCCTGAATCACGCGACCCTCAAGACATATGACGAGCTGAATCGGCTGAAGACCGTGACCTTTCCTGACCTCGGTGAAGCTGAGCATAGCTATGATCCCCTTAGTTTCCTTACCACAACAGAGAATCCGCTCGGACTTGAAACGGTGTTTACGGTGAATGGATTTGGAGAGGTGACTCAAGAGCTCTCTCCTGAACGTGGCACGATTACTCGGGGTTATGATGAGGCGGGGAATCTCACGAGAGAGACCGACGCACGGGGAGAGACGACGACGTACCAGTACAATGAGCTCTCGCTCCTCGAGAAAACAACGTATGGGGATGGAAGTGAGGAAAATAGAACGTACGGTGCTGGGGCGCACTTTGAACAGCAGCTCCGAAGTATCGTCGGACCGAATGTTTCTCTCCGGTGGACTTACGACCTGCATAACCGCCCGAGAAGTGTGACTCAAACCTCTGAGGGAATCTCCCTCGTGTTGGGATACCAGTATCAGCCAGATGGCCTCCTCTTGCATCACACGTATCCTTCGGGAAAGCGGGTGACGTATACGTACGATGGGGCTGGAAAACTCTCTGGTGTTCAGTATGACGGAGAGGTCGTCGTCAAAGAGGTGGAGTACTTTCCGTATGGCGCGGTTCAGGGATGGAAGTGGAAGGACGATACGGCTGTTCTCCGATCGTATGATACGGATGGGAGGCTTTCGCAATATGACCTTGAGGGAGAGCGGGTCACCAACGTGTATGACCTTGCGAGCCGGATTCAGTCCCAGAGCTCGAGCCGAGACACTCGCACGTATCGTTATGATTCGGTCGGGAGGTTAACCGATCACACCGGTTCGGCTCTCAGTGTAAACGGCTCTTACCAGTACGACCTCAACGGCAACAGGTTGCTCGAGTCCGGAACGAGTGGAAGCAGAAATTTCCAGTACGATCCAGCGACCTCGCGGCTGAGCCAACTCGTTGAGGCTGGAAGTACTACGGACTACACCTATGATGAGGCAGGGAATCTCATCTCAGATGGAACGAACTCATATCAGTACGATACTCGTGGCCGTCTCACTCGTTTTACCTCTCCAAGTTCGGACTACCGCTATGAGTATAATGGGCTCGGCCAACGGGTATCAAAGACTCAGGCAGGAGCCGCCGTACCGGAAGAGCTCTATATGTATAATGAGTTCGGACAGCTTCTTGGTGTTTACGATCAAACGGGCTCCGTCGTTATGGAGATCGTCTACGTGCACGGAATGCCGGTATCAGTGGTGCTCGGGAACGGAGAGCTCTTCCGTATCCACGTTGATCACCTCTCGACTCCTCGAACGATCTCTGACGAGGGAGGAACCGTCGTCTGGCGGTGGGATTCCACCCCGTTCGGTATTGGAGCTCCTGACGAAGATCCTGATGGAGACCTGGTGGAGTTTGTCTTTCCTCTCCGGTTTCCAGGGCAGTACTTTGATCCGGAATCTCACCTCCACTACAACTATTTTCGTGACTATGATCCGCAGATTGGCCGGTACATTGAAGCGGATCCGATCGGATTGGGAGGGGGGTTGAACCTCTACTCATACGCGGAGGGGAATCCGATCACCAAGTTTGATCTCACAGGAGAGGCAGTACCGGCAGCAGCCATCGCTATTCGAGCCGCTATCGCCGCGGCATGGCGAGCCCTTCAACAAGCGATCAAGAAGTGTGCTGGCAACCCAGTTTGTCGGTGTCGAGCCTTCTATGCCGCATATAAGTCGGTGTGTTCTATTCCGTGTAAGGGGTGTACCACTCCCGGATATCTCTGCTGCGGGGTAACCTCAGCCCAGGCAGCTGCTGCTGGCGCGTGTGTTACTCTTCGGGGAGCGTACATAGCATCGAAGTGCGACATCCATATACCGACCACAAAGAATCATCCGGCTGCACTCGCTCAGGCGCAGAAAGCGCTGGCGAACTGCTCGGCAAGGGCGGCGAAGATGTGTAAGTGTTTAATGTGAGGCAGTCCTTCAGAGGATGTAAAAAATCTATCCTTTCTTGTTCTATTTGGTATAGAAATATACTAGAATGAGGGAATGGATCTGTCATCGAAATTAAAAATCCTCTCTGATGCTGCAAAGTATGACGCTTCATGTGCGAGTAGTGGGTCAACCCGATCGCGAAAAAGGGGAGAGCTCGGAGATGCCTCGGGGGTGGGGATCTGCCACAGCTATACTCCAGATGGTAGGTGCATCTCACTGCTGAAGATCCTTTTTACGAATTACTGTATCTACGACTGCCTCTACTGTGTAAATCGGGTCTCGAGTGATGTGCCGCGGGCTCGGTTTACCCCTGATGAGGTCGTGGATCTCACCATTGGATTCTACAAGCGAAATTATATCGAGGGACTTTTTCTGAGTTCTGGAATTCTTCGATCACCTGATTACACCGCAGAGATGTTACTGGAGGTAGCGAAGAAGTTAAGGATATCGGCGAGGTTTGCTGGGTATATTCATCTGAAAGCGGCTCCGGGAACTTCTCAAGAGCTTCTTGATCAGATGTCGCGGTGGTCTGACCGGATCAGTGTTAATATCGAGCTTCCAACGGAGAAGGGGCTCGAAAAGATCGCCCCAGCGAAGTCTCATCGTCAGGTGCACACGGCGATGAAGGATCTTGCCGAGAGCATTCTTCACCGAAAAGATGAGGCAAGATCAGACCGAAAGCGGGCATCTCCATCACTCACCCGATTTGGTGCCCGTTCTCAATCGACACAGATGGTGGTAGGAGCAACCGAAGCGAGCGACCGGGATATCCTCCTCAAGGCGAGGTATCTCTACGAGACATTTCGATTGAAACGAGTGTACTACACCGGCTTTAGCCCAATTCCGTTTAGTGCTCCGATTCTTCCACCAAAGGCAACACCCCTTCTTCGGGAGCACCGACTGTATCAAGCAGACTGGTTGCAGCGATTTTACGGATTTCAGGTGGAAGAGTTTGTGTATGAGAAAGGAGAGCAACTTGACCTCTCGGTCGATCCGAAGGTCTCTTGGGCGCTGCATCATCTCTCGTTCTTTCCGGTAGATGTCAATACCGCTTCTCGAGAGCGCCTGTTACGAGTTCCTGGGTTTGGTCAGCGAACGGTATCGAGAATTCTTCAGGCGAGACGGTTTACGAAGCTCTCATTCGGTGATCTCAAGAGAATGCGGGTGCCTCTTCGTCGCGCACAGTATTTTATCCAAACAGGAGAGAGGAACCCCTTTTTGCGCTTTCTCGACCAGAGTTCGCTTGGGGAACTCCTCGGACAGCAAAAGAAAGAGCAACTTTTACTTCCCCTTTTTGGCGCGAAGAAAGAGGAGAAGAAGCAAGGGCTGGGGGAGAGAGAATTGAGTGCAGCGATCAGTGGAGAGTTCTAGAGCGTTCACCAAAATCAAACACGTGCGAGTGTTTGAGGCACGAAGTGCCGTTGTTTTTGAGGATCCCTATAGGATGAGATTGGAAAACAGAGAACAAGGAAATGTGAGTATCCCGGAGCTTTTTGAATCGTGGAGGCTTCAGGCGCGAAGCCTCTTTACTCACGGAGTGGATCCACACGAAGCGCAGTTTCGAGGGCTAGTACCGGAGTGCTCCCTGTCTCCGGCAGGGTCTCTGGGGTCAGGGTCTCTGGGGTCAGGGTCTCTGGGGTCTCCGGGAGGGGAGGAGACTCAGCCGGTGCTCTTTCGAGGGAGTCGGGTGCTTCCTGTTCTTCCGATCGGAACATGTGTAACTCCCAAGCGGTTTCTTCGCCTGGCAAAGACGGTGGCCTGTCACCGTGATAGTCAGAAGTGGCACAAGCTGTACGCGCTGCTCTGGAGGCTGAATAAGGGAGAAAAGGCGCTACTGAACATCCCCTCGGATCCGCTGGTGCTCTCACTCTTGCGGTGGGAAAAAGCGGTGGAGCGAGATCGTCACAAGATGACAGCGTTCGTTCGTTTTCGTGAGAGAGAGAACGGTGCTCTTATGGCTTTTTACCGGCCAGAGCATTTTGTCGTCGAATTAACGGCGCCCTTCTTTGTGAAACGCTTTGGATGTTGTGAGTGGACGATTTTTACTCCTCACCGTTCGGTGCACTGGGATGGATCGGAGTTACGTTATGGAAGAGGTCAGGGAAGGGATCCGTTTACTGAGTGTGATGAGTTTGAAGAGCTCTGGTGTGACTACTACCGATCGATATTCAACCCGAGTCGGATAAAGATTCAGGCGATGAAGCGAGAGATGCCGAGGAAGTATTGGAGTACTCTTCCAGAGGCAAAGGTTATTCCATCGCTTATTCAGCAAACTCAACCGCGACTGCATCAGATGCACAAGCAGAGCACCGTTGCCGCGGTGGTTCCGGAGGTATCTTCGCTAAGAGATCTCAACTCGGCACTTCTGAGATGCCGTGCCTGTGATCTCGCTTTCTGTGATTCTCGTGAGAGAGCAGCAACTCCGGGAGAAGGAAGAGCGGGAGCAGAGTTTATGATTATCGGTGAGCAGCCGTTCCAAGAGCAGGCGACTCAAGAACAGGCGTTCCAAGAACAGGCGTTTCAAGAGCAGGCGACTCAAGAACGGGGGACTCAAGAGCGAACGGGTGTTGGCTCTGCTCTGTCCACCCAATTTCCTGGGACGGCAGGGATTCTTCTCCGTGAGATTCTTCAGCTCGCCGGAATTTCTGAAGCACAACTCTACCTGACCTTTGCGGTGAAGCATCCGTGCCGACCGGTCTCTTACTCTTCGGTGCGGGAGAGTTCTGCTTCTCCCCGTCAAAAGAAGATTGCTCGGCCAACTGGCTTTCAACTGAACTGTTGCAAACCGTGGTTGCTGAAAGAGATTGAGCTCGTGAATCCAAAGCATATTCTCTTGCTCGGTTCCTCTTCTGCTCAAGCGTTACTTGGGAGAAAGGTGGTCGTCCAAGACGAGTACTTGAAGGTGTATGTCGTGGGAGGGCGGCGTATCTCCATTTCTCACCCCCCTTCAACAATCGTGCAGCAGCGAACCGTAGCCCAGAGAAAGAAGTTAACCGAGAAGCTCTATCAAAGTTTTCTACTGCTGAAGGAGGGAGGAATGTCGAAATCAGCGGAAAATAGTGAGGAATATCAATAAGATAAATATATCTTGAAAGTTTTGGGTGCTCTGTGTGATAGTCTTGCTGCCTTTGTGGGCGTAAAGGGCATCTAAGGGAGTGGGGTTTGCATACCCTCATTCATAGCCGGCACCTTTGGTGAGAAGGTGTGTTGGGAGATTTATACGCCATGAACTTGGTTTCTCTTTTTTTGAGTCGGATGTGTGTCATCAAGAGACCTGTCGAAGGTCACGGTGGTGAGCCCAGTAAGGGGAATGCCGGCGAGATCGGTGCGTCCGTCGTGGAAGGAGCACTACTTGGGACTCTTGTCTCAATGCTTGCTCTTCCTACCTTGGTGGGGCCTGAGTCCGTTGCCTCAAGCGCCATGCTTCAATTCTGCAAGGCTTCGCTGGTGATGGTGAAGACCGATGATCGGTGGCAGTACACCTCAACGCCTTTTCTTGTGGCGAAGGGGCATTGGAATGTGGACCGAGCCGAGTGTTTCAGTGAGCCACAGGACGAAGATGGATGGAATCCAGACTTCCTTATGTAAGCTCGTTTCTCGAACGCAGTTCTACATAACTGCGAAAAGGCCGGAATTCGTTGCTTAAAGGCGCCTCTTTGGTACCATTCCCCAGACAGTATTTTGCTCAGTATTTTGCAACTGAGGGGGGGAAGGGGTCCTATGAGATTGTTTGGTTGGTTCAGTGGTCGAGTACAGCCACTTAGTATCGTTCTGATTGTGTTGCTCTGTATCGGAGAGGCCGCTGCTCAGGTTCCGCCGGGGCTTTCGTCCAATGCATATCTCGGAGATAGCGATCTGAGTGGAGTCTTTACCGGCACCAATGCTCTCTATGTGAACCAGCGCGGGAGTAACGCCTACCGTGATAGCGGAGTCAGCGGGATAACGAATTTCAAACGGGTTGTTGTTACCGAACCTTCGACACTCGCGGCAGTAACGGGCAATGCGGTGATCTTCTCAGCACTTGGGGGAGCCACCGCCGCCGATGTGGCCCGCTACAGGTTTCGGGTGACTGTAGACCCTTTTGACTCTCAGGCGGTGTTTCCCGATCCATTTACTGGCTCTCTTCACACCGTTGATTTTTCCGTTGATCAAGTTGTCGATATTGGACACCCAAGCTACTCCACCTTCTTTAATAGCTTTGATCTTCTCCTCAAACCGGCATCCGGAACCGGTCCCATCTTGCAGCCGGGGGAATACTACGTAGCGGCCTATGCGTGGCTGCAGACCGATTTTGTGTGGACCGAGCTGAATGCAGCCAACGGCCAGAGTGACGTCTTTACCGGAGTTCAGACCGGGGTGCTCCGTCCGCTCATCGGAACTCGTTCGTTCCCTGTCGGAGGGCCACGTTTTCAGACCGGAGTCCTCGCCTTCGACATCTGGCTCGAGCCACTTGATGCAAATGATGGGTGCGATTCGACGAACTCTGGAGCCATACAGTACGTCACTACTGATCCGAAGCCGGTGACGACACTCTTTGGTGACTATAGCAACGTCGAGATTCACGAAGAGGCAGAAGAGATGTGTGTCTGCGGTGCTCAGAGCTGTGATTGGAGTGAGACCGGCAACACCCGTTACACGGTGTTTGATACAGATTTTTCATGCTTGGTTGTTACCCAAGGGTATGCTGTTAATGTCGTAGACCCGAATCCGGAGTGTGGCATTATCGGAGCAAATTCTACGACTGCAGAGTACGTAGATTTTAATGCCGGAATTGCACTCCTCCGCCGGGAGCGATGCGACAATGTAGCATACAATGGATACTCCCTCTTGGATGGAACCCTCATCACCGTGGGTATCTATAATCCATCGCCCCTCTGTACTCCGTGAGGAACGGAAGCTACGAATAGCGAGCAAAAAGGCCCTTCCGAGAGCGTTCTCAGAAGGGCCTTTTTGCTGACGAAGCTTGTCACTTCGCAAGAGCGCTTTGTGGCCGTGCTCCGGGCATCTCTTTTCTTTTCTTCAGCCCATGGACTATTCCGAAGGTCCTTGCGTGGCGGGAGCCTCCCGTCTGTTGAACGATCGGCTCAAAGTGAAAGTAGTGAGAGAGGCAACTGAGGCTCGAGGTTGGGGCGATGAGCGCTGAAATACTGTGTCGATAGCTGACGACAGCGATAGCAAGACACTGCTCTCTCGGAGAGGAGTACCTACTGATATCAAGAGAAAAGGTGCCGTGCGGCGAGCTCTTGAGGAATTGATCGAGGGCAAGGCCGCACTGAACGGCCTCTCGATTTCTTGCTGAAGAAAGTGCGATGAGGACAGAGCGAGGAGTCTTTTCCCCTCGAACAAAGGTGAGAGCAGCTTCCGTTAGGGGCTGAACCTTCTTTGGCGAATGAAAGACCATTGAGGGAAGTTCTACAGAGGAGATGCTGACCTGCTCTCCGATAAGGACGATGGCAGTGATAAGAGCAAGCCTCGGATACCTGATGCGAAGCATCTGAAGTGTTACGACTCCTGCAAGAAAGAGCATCACCACACTTGGAAGTACTCTTCGTACTCCGGGAAGGTGACTGACAAAGGACGCACCAATAATTCCTGCGACATTCGAGCAGAGAAAAACGAGATACCACCGAGCCCATCTGTACTCCCCTCCCTTTTGATCGTGGTGACGTTTCCTCGCCAGTACAAATACACTCCGAAGTGCCCCCCCCGCGAGTACAAAAATGAAGCCTTTTGTCAGGTACGGACGCCCCCCACTGAATGCCATCCATGAATCAGCAGAGAAAAGAAGCTCGTGCACGAGAATACCGAACGCTTGGCTGAATTGAGAAAGATCTATGTCATACACCCCCCAATGGGAGAGTGCTGGGGCATCCTCCGGAAGAACTCGACAGAGGAAGAAGAGTATGCCCCCAGAGAGAAGGCCACCGAGGAAGCTTCTACCGTAACTTCTCCATCGCGTGGGAAAAAAGAAGAGCAAGGAGCAGTGCATCCCTGCGGTAACTAAGGCACCACTGGTGTAGAGGAGCAATGAGAGGGGTGTGAGCGCACCGAGAAGAAATGCATTTAGGGCAGAGGGCGCTCGAGAGTAGAGGAGGAGCAGCAGGCTCGGGATCCAGAGCCCAGAGAGCGCCGTCGTCACGAATGCTGGACGAACGAGGAACGGGAGAAAGCAGAGCACTATACCCGCAAATACCCAGCAGGAGAAGAGCGAAGAAATCCGCCGTATCGCAAGTGCATAGCCTGTGAGCGATGCAGAGAAGAGGAGGATGGAGAGAAGTTGAGCATTTTGCTGGTGAAAGCCGACGAGAGAGTACCAGAATGAAAAGAGCGCAAAGAAGAGAACATTGGTGTCCTCTCCTTCGATAGCAAGTCCGTGGGACCACTGCCACGGCTTGATGCAGGCATCCAGGAGGTCATCAAAATGAAATCCACCGAGGATGATATCTGGAGCAATGAGATATCGAGTGATGAAGAGCAAAGAGAAGATGAAGGTTCCGGTAAAAATATCGGAATGTACAACACGACGAACCAAAGTAATGCCTCTGGAGTGCCAAGACCGGGGATTTAATTGGCGGGCAGTATGCATTAGCTCTTCCGGATAGATGGATTATCTCCTACTCTCGTAAGCGATGGACACGATATTTTTATTCTTTGAATTCGTAGGTGAGAGTACCGCTCCACTCATCACCAGGGATTCAAAGCTCGTATTTCTTGCGGCGATTATAGGATCGCTCGTTGGCTTAGAGCGAGAGATCGCAGGAAAAGATCCGAGCCTCCGTACCTTCTCGCTGATCTGCATGGGGAGCTGCCTATTTGCGATCATTTCTCGAGAGTCAGTGGCGGGGATGGATTTTGCGGATCCCAGTCGGATCTCTGCTCAAATTGTAACTGGGATCGGTTTCCTCGGTGCGGGGGCGATTTTTCGTGGAAAGGGGAAGGTAAGTGGTCTCACCACTGCTGCTCTGATGTGGATGACTGCTGCCATGGGGGTCGCCATCGGTTACGGCCTCGTCAACCTCGCGGTGGCTTCTTCTATCATTGTATTTTTTGTCATCCTCTCGCTGAAGGCAGTGCACTTCACACTGTGGTACTTTCGGCCCAACTCATTTTCAGAAGAAGGTGAATTCGATTGATAAATAGTGTAATTATCGCCTCTTACCCTATACTCGCTGAATGGTTACCCATGTTTTTGCTTGAGAATACCCCTTGAAGTGAAGGTTGCTCTCTTTAGCGCTTTTTCGGCTGGCTCTCATCGATATTGGACGGAGGGGGTTCAACGCGTTCTCCGCTCTGAGTCCGTGGACCTCCACACCTTCACTCTGGAGGGACGGTTCTGGAAGTGGCGTATGCAGATGGGCGCGATTGCGCTCGCCAAACAGGTTCGAGAGCAGGGAGATGGTGGCTTCGATCGATTGATTGCAACCGATATGGTTGATCTGCCGACCCTCTATGGGCTGCTCCGACGAGAGTTCTCACCGGCAAAACTAATTCTCTATTTTCATGAGAATCAACTTTCATATCCGTGGTCTACCCAGGAGCGACAGAGGGAGGTGCACCGTCGGTACCTTGGGGCCTTGAACATAAAGTCAGCTCTGCTTGCTGACCGTTGCTGCTTCAATTCGCAGTACCATAAGAACAGCTTCCTCAAAGCTGTGGGGGAGGAGGCGGTAGCAGGACCAGATTATCCACTTCCGTGGATCGTTAAAGAGATAGAGGAGAAGAGCACCGTGCTCCCGGTGGGAATCTCGTTCCCACTGCGTTCGAGAAAAGCTTTGAGCCGTCCTTCTGATGAGCCCCTCACTATTCTCTGGAATCATCGGTGGGAGCACGACAAAAACCCCACTCCATTCTTTGAAACGCTCTTTGCACTCTCTCGCGAGAAGGTTCCTTTTCGACTTATCGTCCTTGGTGAGCCCACCGATGTGGTCCCTCCGATCTTTGTGCGCGCCCGTGAGCAGCTCGCTGACCACCTTGTTCATTGGGGATACGTATCTCAGCGAGCTGAGTATGATGAACTTCTTCTTCAGTCAGACCTCCTTCCGGTTACCTCCCACCACGACTTTTTTGGGATCAGTGTTCTTGAGGCTATCGCCCTCGGCGTTCGACCTCTTCTTCCCAATCGGCTGGTCTACCCAGAACACTTTTCGCCAGACACCTATCCCGAGTGTTTTTATCGTGGAGAAGGTGAGCTTCTCGGGATCTTAAGAGACCTTCTCGTAAAGAGGGAACGGCAGGTCCCTCCAGGCCTGATAGAGAAGAGCCGGCGATATTCCTGGGAGAATCTCGCTGAACAATACAAAAAAACGGTGTTTTCGTGAGATACTTGATGTTCCCTACCTTTCTGTGGATACTCCCGTATCGTCTTTACAGCGGGCTGTGGCGCAGACTGGTAGCGCGTTCCCTTGGGGTGGGAGAGGTCGGCGGTTCGAATCCGCTCAGCCCGATTTTCCTCATTTTGCGGTCCTTCGTTGGTATGACTATACCGGCCTTCGGCTGTATGACTATACCGGCCTTCGGCCGGGCCAAAGCCAAAGCCGAAGCCGAAGCCAAAGCCAAATTTTCTCACGTAGCAGTTTCATCCTTCCGAGCTTCTCATTGGTTGTGGTACAAATACTGCTTGAGCAAAACTCTTGGGTAAGGAGGAGTTATTGTCTGTTCAGAGTGATGGTGTGGTGTCCGTTGACTATAACGCTCCCTCATCGTGGAGTGCTGCCCAACGTTCTGCTCGACTCCTTGGGCCGCTTCCGTCCTCGGTAGGGAATGTCGTAAAGAGTTTGTGGAAAGACCACCTCTCCGCTCTCGAGACGGGAGAGGTGCAGATCTCTCATACTTCCAATTCGGCAGTTCGCCTCGTCGATAAGAGCTCCGTGTTGAAGATGCCGCTCTACTTTGCTGCCCAAGAGCTTCATCCGGAACGCTTCGCCACGGTGAATGAGGATGATACCTCCCGCGCGCTGATTAAGATCTTAGAGCCCGGACTCTTTGCCGCACTGCTTTCCCTGCTGTATATGCACCGTCGCTTTAACAAGATGTGTGTGGCCGAGCAGTGGGAAGCGCTATCGAAAGAATTTATCCTGAATATGGAACTCGGATATCTCATTGGCAGAGGGTGTCCTCGAATTAGTGAAGGAACCGGCGTTCTTGCAGGAGGGATACGTTTTTCAGCATTGGCGCTCTATCTCAAGCAGGATCCGAGCTCGTACGACGGATATCGGAACCGGAAGCTTCTTTTTGATCTGGAAGCAGAGCATGAACGGTGGAGGTGCGATCACGGGCAGGTTTCTGGGTGTCTGCTACGGGCTTTTGGGTTCGCCAGCGATCAAATGGCAGCAGCTTTTGCTCTTCGTGGACACGGCGACAAGGAAACCCCTTCAGAACTCGTTCCGTGGAGCGTTGTCATCTCTCTTATGGACGCTCTGAAGCAGAAGGTCCCACTTTCTTCAGTAGATCTCTCCCCATTTCATTTTGCGCTTTCTCAGAGTGAGGTAAAGTCCATCGAAGAATCCACGAATACGCTTTTTGAAAAGGGCTCGTCATTTTCTTGGATGCTGAAGAAGATAAAGGAAGATTAGAGGCTCCTTACCCTAGTGTCTCGTCAGAAAAGTTTTTTCGCTATGAATGGGTATTGGTATAGCGAGCCACTAGCGTTTTGGTCCCCCTGGGAGGCGTTTTCGGGCTTCGCCCTGCACGCAGCGACGTGCTGCGCAGGTGAAAGAACTTTTTGGTCGCAG
>JALEGQ010000214.1 GCA_022763385.1 bacterium | reverse complement strand
TCCTCAATTTTTACCCGCAATTCATCACGGGTAAGAAGGTAACTTTCCGGGTGGTCTGAGCGCGGACGGTAAAATCCACAGAAAGAACAATCGCTATTGCAGACATTCGTATAGTTGATATTCCGATCGATGAGGTAGGTAACGGCATCCCCCGGCACCTTCTCCTGCCGGACGTTGTGCGCAAGTACCCCAAGCTGAGCGAGCTCACTATGCTCATAGAGCTCAAGAGCCTCCCCAGAAGAGATCGACCCAGAAGAAACCAACTCAGTGGAAATGGCATCTGCGGAAAATGGCTGCAAACTGTCCTTCTTCTCTCCCGACTCCGCTGCTCCCATCACCCACCTACCTTCTCAAGACTCGAAATTTTTTTTCCTCGCGGGAAACTTGGCATTTTACCAGAAAAACTCTTACTCTTGGCTAAAAAATACCATGCGAAGGGTGAAAAATAAACAGAAGGCAAGCCAGAATGAGCACCGATGAGATTACCATCTACCACTCCCCAGATGCAGATGATGCCTTTATGTTTTATGGGTTTACCACCGGAGAGATCACTCACCCACGATTCACGTTTACCCATGATCTTGGTGATATTCAGAGCCTTAACGAGCGAGCTATCGCCGGTGATATTGACGTAACCGCCATTTCAGTGCACGCCTTTGCCTACCTGAAGAATCAGTATGCCATCCTTACCTGTGGCGCCTCTATGGGAAGCAAGGACTACGGCCCTCGTCTCGTTACCAAGAAGGATAAATGCCCCTCACTTCAGGCGGCGAAAACAATTGCTACCCCCGGAGCCCACACCTCTGCAACCCTCGCCCTGCAGATGGCGCTCGACCACTACTCGCTCTCGCCTGAGTTAAAACACTACGATTTTAAGGCCGTCTTTGGTGCTATAGAGCGAGGAGAGGTTGATGCCGGTGTCATTATCCACGAGGGACAGCTCACGTATGACCAAGAAGGGTTTGATCTCCTCCTTGATTTCGGAGAGTGGTGGTATGAAGAAACACAACTCCCGTTGCCGCTTGGAGTGAACGTTGCCCGAAGATCTCTCGGGAAGGAGGCGCTCAGTGCCTCCGCCGATATACTCCATCGAAGCATCGCTCACTCACTGAAGAACCGAGAGCAAGCCCTGGATTATGCGATGACGTATGCTCGAGGGCTTTCACGAGAGCATGCAGACACCTTTGTTGCGATGTACGTCAACGAGTTGACTCTTGATATGGGAGATGAAGGGCGAAAGTCTATTGAGCTCTTCCTCTCACGAGCCGCAGAAAAAGGGCTTATTCCCGAACTTCCTGAGCTCATGTTTGTAACCCCACAGTAAGATTCAGCATTCGTTCACGAGCTCCTCGTCTGAACCGACGCATTCGCTTATCAGCACACGGTTGCTCTCCTTGTGAACGAAGCACCCAGCATTCGTCCTCAAGAAAAAGGTGGTAAGATTGAAGCTGCCAGCTCATCGATGGCGACCGGGAGTCTGTCTGGGAACGAAGACGAACAACGAATTCGCCTCGCCCTGTTGTGCCTGAAATACTCCCAGTAAATATCCGAAATTTTTCTCCCTTATGTACCACCGTAAGATCTGAGTGCAGCTCAATAGGCTGGCCAATCAGCTCTTCCGTAAATCGAGCTTGAGCGAGGAGCGAGACTAACCGTGCCCGGTCGGGAACGTGGCGCTGTGTGAAGATGAGAAAGAAGTATACCCCCCCCAGCAGCAAGATTACACCGACAAGAAGAGTGCGAATGGTTCCCTTTGCTCCCCGTCCCTCCCTCATAAAGCTGCTTCCTCAAGAGAGAATGAAAGGATAACGGCAGAAGAAGCTTCCTCATGCTGACACTCCGTCCGAGCGCAGATCGTTTTCTGAGCAACATCATATGGGGTTCCGGTTCGGTCCCCTCGATGTCGCATAAGGACCACTGTGTCCATCTTCTTCTCCTTCTGAAGCCTCAGGAGAACGCTCTCCAGCTGAGCTCCTTCTGCTGTCACTACTTGCGCTCTCTCTCGCTTATTGAGGTGCTGACGAAGCGCTCCGGCTTCTGGGATAGTGAGATGATCCCTTGTGGCGAGCAACCACGTGAGATGATACGGAAAGGCGATCTGTTCATCTCCGATCAAGAGATATTTCCCTCGTTCAGGAATCAGGTCAACAACCCGCAAAAGGATCTCATCTTGGTCCGGTTTCGCTTCAAGCGTGTGATAAAATTCTTGGCGTATCTGCTCTCCTCCATAAAGAAGGCTCAACAGAGAGAAGAGAAAAACTACTATCGTAATCAACGAGGGGACTCTCTTCCACCGCTGGTAGCAGTACCAAAAGCCAGCGGCGACAAGAAACCACCAGCACGGGGCGAGAAGGAGAATATGTCTTGGACCTTGCTCTGCGATAAAACCAAATGCAAGACAGGAGATGATAAGGGAAAACCCCGCTACCCGATGGGGAAAAGAATTCAGATTTGCAAAGAATCCGATGATACCGAAGATCGTGCTCAATAGCGCGAGGGGAAATGTCAGATGAAAGTCTGAAAACAGCGTCAAAAAGTATGAAAAGTTCTCTCGATAGCCAATCACATATCCCCGAGCGTGATGACCAAAGAGAAAGCGATACAGCGCTTGGCCATCAATGCTTATCGCCCACAGACCCCAAAAGACCATAAACACGAGAAAAGAGCGAAAGAGCCACCGCTCCCGCTCCGTAAAGAGAGGCTCTCGGGGGGCATCTCCAAAGAGGGCGGCACAGAACAAGCCGGGAAAGAGAAGAATGGGGAAAGTGTGTTTGGTAAGCGCGAGGAGGAGGAGTACCATGCCGAGGGCAGATATCTCTGCATATCGGTACGGAGGTTTTGCAGAGCAGAGGACCACAAGGAGAATCCCCATCAGGAACATGCCAAGAGGCTCTAGCATACAGAGGCTGCTGAGGAGAAATCCAACAGGACAGGTCAGGCCGATAAACAAGGTAACGGGAACGGTGACTGATACACACTGGTCTCGAACAGAACCGTTGCTCTTGTCGTCATTTCGCTGAAGGGAGCGGTAGGCCGCAAACGACGTCAAAAGTGTTGCAAGAAAAAACAGGACCAAAGAAAAGCCCCTCGCAATGAATGCATTGCTTTCTGTCACCAAAAAGAGAATTCCAAGAATGAAGGCATGCAGCGGAGGATAGAAAACTTCTTTCTGAAGCCGAAGGAAAAATCCTTGGATATCAGCACGAGAGAGCGCGATGGCAAGATCATGAGCGGGAGATGCATGCAGGAATTCATCAGAGTCGAACCCGGGATTGAGTTCCCTCAGAATGCTGACGAAATGCCAGCCGATATCGGCCATGGCCAAGACCGCGCAGAGTGCGGAAACGAGAAAAAAAAGTGAGCCTCTACGTGTCATTCGCTTTCAGAAGAGAGAAAATTCTCTGCTGCTCATCGGGAGTGAACTCAAGAAGAAAACGATTGCGAAGCTCAACGCTAACGATCGGACACACTCCGGAAGGCTTCGGAAGAATTTTCTTTCTGATCGCTGCCACCAATCTATATCCAAGATCTCTCAACGGTCTCGGAATAACTCGCAAGAGGGCTGATCCCCCTCTCCACCATCCTCCAAGCTGGCTCAAGATGAAGAGCACACCATCGGAGTATCGGTGGATAGCGTTCTTCTCATCGAGGACCACGAGCGTGTCACCAAGCTCCGCCCGCAGACGCTCTTCTCCGAGCGCTGAAATCGGAGCAAACTGGAAGCTTCCCTCCCTATCTCGAGCAATGACGAACCCCACCCAGAAGTGGCAGAGTGCACATTCACCATCATAGAACAGAATATGTTTCATGAGAAACAACTAGTGCTGCGACCAAAAAGTTCTTTCACCTGCGCAGCACGTCGCTGCGTGCAGGGCGAAGCCCGAAAACGCCTCCCAGGGGGACCAAAACGCTAGTGG
>JALEGQ010000213.1 GCA_022763385.1 bacterium | reverse complement strand
GGGTTGCGCTCGTTGCGGGACTTAACCCAACATCTCACGACACGAGCTGACGACAGCCATGCAGCACCTGTCACCGCGTCTCCGAAGAGAACCCCTGCTTTCACAGGGTAGCGCGGGATGTCAAGCCTAGGTAAGGTTCTTCGCGTTGCATCGAATTAAACCACATCCTCCACCGCTTGTGCGGGCCCCCGTCAATTTCTTTGAGTTTTAGCCTTGCGGCCGTAATCCCCAGGCGGAGTACTTAATGCGTTAGCTGCGTCACCGAGGCGATAGGATGGCCCCGACAACTAGTACTCATCGTTTACGGTGTGGACTACCGGGGTATCTAATCCCGTTTGCTCCCCACACTTTCGCACCTCAGCGTCAATATCAGTCCAGTAAGCCGCCTTCGCCGCCGTTGTTCCTCCAGATATCTACGAATTTCACCTCTACACCTGGAATTCCGCTTACCCCTCCTGCATTCTAGCCCGGCAGTATCCAATGCACTTCCACGATTGAGTCGTGGGCTTTCACATCAGACTTACCGAGCCGCCTACGTGCTCTTTACGCCCAGTAAATCCGAGCAACGCTTGCACCCTCCGTATTACCGCGGCTGCTGGCACGGAGTTAGCCGGTGCTTCTTCTACAGGTACCGTCATTTATTTCTTCCCTGTCAAAAGAGCTTTACAACCCTAAGGCCTTCTTCACTCACGCGGCGTTGCTGCGTCAGGGTTTCCCCCATTGCGCAAAATTCCTAACTGCTGCCTCCCGTAGGAGTCTGGTCCGTGTTCCAGTACCAGTGTGGCTGATCATCCTCTCAGACCAGCTACCAATCGTCGTCTTGGTGAGCCATTACCTCACCAACAAACTAATCGGGCTCGGGCCCATCCTTCAGCGCAAAAGCTTTCCCCTATCAATCCGTAGAAAGATAGGGCGTACGCGGTATTAGCCCCGGTTTCCCGGAGTTATCCCCCTCTAAAGGGTAGGTTGCCCAAGTGTTACTCACCCGTGCGCCACTCTACTCACACCCGAAGGTGCTTTCTCGTTCGACTTGCATGTCTTAGGCACGCCGCCAGCGTTCACTCTGAGCCAGAATCAAACTCTCATATTAAAACTTGTATCGGGCAATCCTCACTAAAGAGAATCACCACGAAGATCTGCTTGGACTTCCCACCGGACACATGGCCTACAGGACACAAGGCCCAGCGAGATACCCCAAAATTTTTCGCAAAACTTGCAAAAGAATAAACAACAGACTCAAGAATTCATTCGAGCCCTTAAAGCTTGGCAAACAAATCATTCGCCGCACCTCAAGAAAAACTCTTCTCAGAAATTGTCACTCGGAAATACACAAAGATTTCTGACCGAACCTAATCGATCAAAACCAATGGCATTCACTCAAATTTACTTAGTTAAACTACCAACTTCTACCCATGACCAAATTGTATCGCGAACTTTTACTCTAAACGAAACTTCAAAATCAAGCCCGTCAAGATAAAAATTTCACTCTTTCCAAACTGACTCGTCATTGACGAGCCAAATTTCGGCAAGACAGAGAGCGTATAGTGCTCAGTGATTCAATTCAAGAGCTCAGGAGAAAATATCTCACTTTTTTCACACCCCTCTCGGGGCGGCCCTCTCAAATCCCGTTTCTCCGCAAGAAGAGAACAGCGATGCCACCTGAGAAGGAAATTTCACCCCTTCGGGCGCGTCCGCTCTACCAGCCGACTTCCTTCTCCTGTCTCAATGCCACTCTTTTATGGGGTCAACCTTTGATGGAGAGCCCCTCTTGCAATGAAAAATGAGCACACACTCTAAACCCCGAGTCGCCCCAGAGCGACCCTTGGGATATCAACAGCTCTCAGCAAAGTCAAACTATTATCGGAAAAAAGCTTGAGCTTTCAGGGACTTAAAGTAGCGCCAAGGGGAGATAAACCCCCAATTCCACTGAGGAAGAACTTTCCTGATGAGACACCGCACCTCCGAGTTCAGCGACCAAAAGCGGCAAGATACGCCTCTCCCAAACGACGTCCCCGCCAGAGTAATCGGACACCCCCCTTCGAGAGACTCCCCAAACAGATTCACAGAAGTACGAGCGCGCCAAGGGAAGCGAAAGCGTTTCACTTTCACCATGCGCGGCTCTGCTGTCTCCACTACACTTTATGAGGAGATGCTCGCCTGACGGCGAACGGGTGAGCCCACCTCCCAGCCAAGCCCCACCTCCTGGCTCTTCACTTTCTTGGCGATACCGATGCACTTCAAACTGCGCGCCGTCTGCAGAAGAACAGATCAACCGGAGGGTTATGGATGCGACCGCTCTAAAGAGAGTTTCGTTCCCTCGAACTACTCCCACCCGGTCAGAACAAGAGGATAACGCGACGGGAACAAGCTGCGTGCACCATTCTTCACAAAAGAAACTTTCGACTTCCTGTGCTGAGAAACTCTCTTGAAGACGTTCACTTTTTTCACTCAGAGCGCTCAATTGATTTGAAAGCTCCGCACACCGATCAAGACTCTCGCCGATAAGCTGAGCCCGCCGCATTCCCTTTTCTCCTTCAGTAAATGAGCGCTCAAGCAGCCCAGCGGCTCCAGATGCGGCACCAATGTAGTTATTAAAGTCGTGGGACAAACGCGCTGCTACATGAAGCGCAGCTACACGCTCCCGAAGACGGACCATCCGAAGCTGCGAGAGCAACTCTCTCGTCTTTTCGAAAAAAACAGGAGACGCTCCTTCCCGAGGAGACGACATGGGAGCAAAAACTCCCATACAACCTCCCTGCGGAGAGGAAAGAACTACATACACCGGGAGCTCTCCGCCCAACACGAAGCTCTCTCTTCTCTCGAGATCTTTCAAAGGAATAAGCTCACTTGGCTGAGACCGAAAAAAAAGAAGTGCCTTTCGCGTCTCGGCTTCAGCACCGACAAAGAGATCTCTTGATTCCCTTTCGTAAAAGAACTCGGCCTCACCAAGAACCCTACTCTCCATCTCTCCTCCCATACCATCCCTCTTCCTCAATCCGCGCACGGAGCGGCTCCGGAAGATACCCAGCCACCTCTGCGCCGGTCGCAAGAAGCCCTCTCAATTCACTGCTCGAGAGAGAAAAAGAGGCATAGTTCACCATGACGTCTCTCCAAGAACCAAGGAGACGAACACCATCCGGAAGAGGCTCCGGCAAAGAGTCGCCGATTCTCGGCACCACCAAAAAAACAACCTGCTGACAGAGCTCTTCATACCGCTGCCACTGCGACAGCGTTGCGACGTTATCAGCGCCGATAACCCAGTAAAAAGGACGATCTTCGCCCTGCTGTCGAAACCGTTCCACGAGAGCGATTGCCGTAGAATCAGCGAGATCCGCGCCGAACTGTTCCCAACAGAGGCGAATAGCACAGTTTTTGCGAAATACCTCACTCCAGAGGCACTCAAGAAGTTGCTTGCGAACAGACGCCGGGGCCACCGAAGGCTTGTCATATCTCGCGTCTCCACTCGGGACGACCCACACCTCCTCAATTTCTGGATCATTCAAAAGATGGGCCATCGTGAGGACATGGCCGTTGTGTGGAGGGTCAAAACTCCCTCCAAAGATAGCCACTCTCTTCCTCATCTCGATATTTTTCACCACGTGAGCTTTAAATTGAGAGACCTTCCGTTTCCGAGAACCACAAGTCTATACAAACCGCTTCTTTTTGCGCGAGTATAACGACTCTGAGAAGTCTTATGAAGATAGCAATTTCCGCCGGAGATCCGTCAGGAGACGAACACGCCGCAAAGATCGTTGCTGCCCTTCGGAGTCGAGCTCCTACCGCAGAGTTCTTTGGCATGGGCGGAACTCGGCTCCGAGAAAGCGGTGTTGAAACGATAGTTGATTCAGAAACTGATGCCTCTGTTATGGGGTTTTTTGATGTTGTTCGATCGCTTGGGACACTCCGCAATGCCTATAGGAGGATGGTCTCTACTCTTGAGCAGCACAGACCGAACGTACTCCTCCTGGTTGACTACCAAGAGTTCAATCTCCTCCTCGCAAAAGCGGCAAAAAAGCTCGGCATTCGTACTGTTTTCTTTATCGCTCCTACCGTATGGGCCTGGCGTCCCGGAAGGGTCAAGCGCTTTATACGCCACGTTGACGAGCTCGCCTGCATCTTCCCATTTGAGCCAAAGTGTTTCGAAGAGCTCGGGTATGACCGAGCAACCTTCGTCGGCCATCCCTTCACAGACGATCTCGGGGCATTCTCAGCCTCACCGAAACGTCGAGAAACATTGCGGAGGGAGTTCGGCATCCCCCTGGGTGCCCCGGTCGTGGCCCTCTTTCCAGGAAGTCGCAAACAGGAGCTCTCCCTCCTCTTTCAACAGATGAGAGATGGATTCGTCCTCGCTCAAAAGACTCTGCCAGAACTTCACGGTATTATTCCGCTCCCCTCCTCTATTCCGGATGGACATATCGAGGCCCTTCTTCCCTCTGAGCTGAGGGGAAGTATCCATCTCGTGCGAGACCGTTCACTCGACGTTCTCGCCGCAAGCGACTGCGGTATCATCAAGTCAGGGACCTCAAATCTTCAAGCAGCCCTCACGGGAATCCCTTTTACCATGGTCTATCAGGGGGGATGGATCATGCGGCTTGCAGCAAAGTACCTTATCCAAACGAACTCTTACTCTATCGTGAATATTATAAGAGAGGGGACGATTCGAGAGATTACTGAGCGAGAACAGTACACAGCAGAGCATCTCGCCGCTGAAATACAGCGGCTCATCACCGACCATGAGTACCGACAAAAGATCATTCAGGGGCTTCAGGAAGTATCATCATACCTGGAGGCACACCGTCCAGGGGAAGCAGACAGCTCGTCAACGGCAGATCGGATAGCCGAAATCGTACTCTCACCGGGAAGAGTGTAGGAACAGAGAAGCTCTCCATAAGAGAGTTCTTCTGTGGCATACTCTGAGCTAGTGTTTGCTCAAGTTAATTTTTGCTGGAGGGGCGAGCAGATTTGGTTCAGATTGCTTGTCCCCGAGTGAGCGAAACCGCAGGAATACTGAAGTATTTTGAGGATTTCGTGAGG
>JALEGQ010000212.1 GCA_022763385.1 bacterium | reverse complement strand
CGTCGAGTGAGTGATCTCCAGAGTCGATTGGTGGGGATGGAGAAGTCCCCGAGGGTGTTGGAGAAGACCGCTCGCGAGGAACTTCACCTCGTGCATGAGAATGAGTTGCTTGTGCTCTTCGATACCCCTGTTGAGAGATCCGCTGATGCGGCGAGATCGGAGCCTTCTATCGGTCGGATCCCATGAGTCTGCGAGAGAAAGATGGTGCTGAGAGTGAAGGCTCTCAGCCGGCCGGAGGCCGTCAGCAGTGCCGCCAAGAAGGCAGCTTCAGGAGACGACGAGCCTCGGGATATGCCCCGCATCGGAACTGGAAGGGATATAGACTTCGCGGCGAGCGGCGTCGTGACCGAGACCCCGATCGGATTGATTCGGTTCTCCGAAGGGTGATTGCGCGGAGGGAGCTCGGAGGTCGACTTGCGCAGTACGCTTTTGTGACCCATTGGCACGAGATCGTGGGCTCGCGGATCGCAAGACACGCGCAGCCACTGAGGATTGTTCGTGGAGAGCTTTTTGTTCGGGTAGAGAACCCGATCTGGGCCCAAGAGTTGGCCGCGCTCCAGGAGGTGATTCTAAACCGTTTGCAGGCGTTTCATCGTGATCAGCTCTCTCGCCGACCTTCTTCGGAAGCTCAGGGCACTGCAAGAAGGGGGAAGGCCCCTGCTGAGGGGCAGCCACCATCGGTCTCCCGACTCCGATTTGTAGTGAGTGACGAGGCAGATCTCGGCTTCCAGTAGTGAGAGCTGAGAAAGGTGTAGGTTTCAGTCCGGAACCGTTGGAATCAGTTCAAATGAGGTTCTTTTCCTATTAAAAGCTCGTTTTTAAATAGAACTCCTCGTCTTTACTTCCCGAGTGAGGGGGTATTACTCTTCTCCGGTAAAGTATACCTCGGCGTTCGGAGGACCTTCGTGAAGGGGATTGCCCGTGGATAAGGAGTTTGCCAGAAGGGGGCTTCTTTTCAGCGAGGGAGGGGGTATTCTGTTATGATGAAAAAGAAGCTCTCGGCGAATGAAACGCCGTTGTATTATGGGAATCGCGAGTAGATGGCGAGCTCAAGAGAGGGGATCCTCGTTGTTGACGACGATGTAGCGGTTGCTGAGGCGCACGCGGCGCTCGTCGATCAGTGCGGGTATATGGCGCTTGTTGAGAATGATCCGACAAAAGTCTCGAAGCGACTGGCGGATGACCTCGCCATTCGGCTGGTCATCCTTGATATCCGAATGCCAAAGATGTCGGGGCTTGAGGTACTTGCCGAGCTCCGAACGAAGCACCCGTCGATCGGTGTCATTATGGCGACGGTGGTAAACGACATCTCTCATGCGGTTGAGGCGATCAAGTCCGGTGCCTTTAATTATCTCCTCAAGCCCGTGCAGCAAGAGACGCTGCAGAAGGTGCTCACCACCTATAACTCGCTTCGTCCGAGGTGTTTTCGAAATGATCCGCGGTTTTCGAATTTTCTGACGGTTGAACCGTGCATGGAGCCGATCTTTGAGAAGATCCTCTCGTTTGCCACCGAGAATGTCCCGGTGCTGGTGCACGGCGAGACGGGAACGGGGAAAGAGATCGTGGCAAACCTGATTCACACGATTAGTGATCGAATAGAGAAGCCTTTTGTCCCCGTGAATGTCGCTGCGATCGCAAATTCACTCTTTGAATCGGAGCTTTTTGGACATGTGAAGGGGGCCTTTACCGGTGCTATCTCAGACAAGGCGGGTTTCTTTGATGCTGCGAAGGGGGGAACGCTCTTTCTCGATGAGATAGGTGAGTTAGAGCTGGAGCACCAGGCGAAGCTACTCCGTGTTCTGCAGGAGAACGAGTATCGCAGGGTGGGGAGTAGCGCGGTTCAGCGGGCCGATGTTCGTTATGTGTTCGCGACGAACCGAGATCTGAAAGCGGATGTGGCGGCAGGGAAGTTCCGTGAGGACCTCTACTACCGAGTCGCTGGACACAGCGTTTCACTTCCTTCGCTTCGGGAGCGTCCTGATGATATCGACTACCTATCGCATCACTTTCTCGGCAAGTATGCTTCGCAGTACGGTCGTCACGTCGAGGGTTTTACGAGTGAGGCGATCGATCTCTTGAAGCGGTATCCCTTTCGTGGAAACGTCCGTGAGCTCGAGGGAATCATAAGTTCATCTGTTTTGTTGGAAGAGAGTATCTTTATTCAACCGAGCTCACTTCCGATAGAGGTGAGTCAACACTCGCCCATCTCTTCTCCCACGGAATTTCACTCTCTTGACCTCAAGGGGTTGCGGAGAAAGGCGATTCTCAGGGTGCTGGAAGAGTGTGACGGAAATAGAACGCAGGCGGCGAAAAAACTCGGCATCGCCCGAGGGTCTCTCAGCAGGATCTTAAAGAGATTCGAGCAGGAAGACGCGAAGATGTAGTGGCGAACGGAAGGCAGTGTGGTGAGGAAACCCCATGGACTCACAGAGTATTCTTGAGCCAGTTTCAGCCATAGCGGTGTGGGGCTCCCTCGGTGCCTCGTTTGTCCTCTGCGCGGT
>JALEGQ010000211.1 GCA_022763385.1 bacterium | reverse complement strand
GGGTCGGGGGAAACCTCCTCTCCCAGTCCAATGAGTCCGGAGAGCCGATCCAAGGGGAGCCGAGTAGTGGAACGTTCGGGGCGGTGCAGTCCGGTTCTCTCGAGCTCTCCACGACCGATATCGCGACGGAGTTTGTAAAACTGATCACCCTTCAGCGGGGCTTTCAGGCGAACTCCAGGATTATCACCTCGATTGACCAGTTACTGAACGAGATTATTCAGCTCGCATAGTGGCTGCTTCTGTACCGATTTTTCACACCTTACTGCTGAGTGCCGGATAAGAGATGGGGGTCTTTTATCCGGCTCTTTTTTCGTAAAACCACCGTATAGTCTTCACGCGAGTGGCTTGCTACTGTACGGGGGGATAAGAGTGCAGGGCTATGAAAAATTTCTCCGATAGAGAGCTGATTGATGGAGTGGTAGCAGGAGACACCCGCAAGATCGCTCGACTCATCACCCTTTCGGAGAATCGAGTTCCTCGAGCTCGGAAGATCCTCGCAGAGCTGCCCCACCGAGAGAATCCCCCGCATGTGATCGGTATCACCGGTTCTCCCGGAGCGGGAAAGAGTTCCCTCGTCGATCTGCTCGCCTATCACTACGCCGAAGCCGGGAAGCGGGTGGCGATCGTGGCGATCGACCCTTCGAGCCCCTTTTCTGGTGGTGCCGTGCTCGGTGATCGGATCCGGATGATTACTGCCCTCTCTCTTCCGGAGGTGTTTGTGCGGAGCATGGCCTCACGAGGTTCCCTCGGAGGGATGAGTCGGGGGACGCACGATGCGTTGCTGATCCTTCAGAGCGCGCCCTTTGATGTGATCATCATTGAGACCGTCGGCGTGGGACAGGCGGAGGTCGATATCGTGCGGAGTGCTGATACCTGTGCGGTCGTGATGGTGCCGGGGATGGGCGATAGTGTGCAGTCGCTCAAGGCCGGGGTGTTAGAGATCGCGGACCTCTTTATTATCAATAAGAGCGACCTCTTCGGAGCTGATATTCTTGAGAAGGATCTTCGGGTGCTGATCGGATTGGTGGAGAACGCTTCCCATGACTGGGAGCCTCCGATTCTTCGGACCGTTGCGGTCCAGCTCGGTACTGAGCGCTCTGAGGGGATCGGAGAAGTTATTACGCAGTTCGCCGCACACCGGGAGTGGCTGCGAACGAGCGCCGTTGGAACGGAGCGCTCGATTCAGCTCACAAAACAACGGCTACTTCAGCTCTTTATTGATGATGTGCGGGAGGATGTCGAGCGCTCCTGTGATGCCGTTCTCGAAGAACAGGCCGCCGCCATCGTCGCAAAATCTGGGAATTATCCTGCTGCCTTTGAAACGCTCCAAGCAGCCTACCTCGCAACGCTGCAGGAAGAGAAGCCGTAACTGCGAACTTTTCGTACGGTGCGGGTGATTTCTGGAGGTACTTCTCTCCGTATTCTTTAGATCGTTCCACTCCTGGTCGATACCTTGGTACGGTGTTTGTTCTCTTCATTCGGTCCAGAAAGAGTTATGCTTCTCGCCCTTCTTGTTACTCTTAGTCTCCTCATTAGTGTGACGAGTCTCGTCATCGCCGTGCGAGAGCTCTGGACTCTGGTCGGCGAGAACCGTTCGCTCCGAGAGCGTGCCGATCGGGCAGAGCGCAACCTGAGACACCTCGGAGATCTCGCGAATGAGGTTGCTCACGAGATCAAGAATCCACTTACCGCTATCCTCTGTTCCGCAGAGACGCTCGAGATCGTATTGAAAGATCAGGTCGATGAAACCCACCGCACCTCGCTGCGGTATATGAAAGAGTACGGCGAACACCTTCTCCGGATCGTCGGTGACTTTCTCGATTTTAGTCAGGCCGAAACAGAACGTCTTCACGTTCGGTCAGAGCGGGTATCTCTGCGGCAGAGTATTGATTCCGTAATCGGCCTCCTCAACGCTCAGGCAATGCAGAAGGGGGTCACGGTAAAGGTGTCCGGTGATGAGGATCTCTGTATCTACTTCGCACCGAAGCACCTGGCTCAGATTCTCTTCAATCTGCTGCACAACGCCATTAAGTTTACCCCCCGAGGGGGAGAGATTTTGATCCAAGCAACCAAGGATCACTCCACTCAAGAAGTAACGCTCTCGGTAAGCGATACCGGAGTTGGGATTGCAGAGGAGCGGCTGCAAGAGATCTTCGAGCCGTATCGCACTACTCTCGGTTCAGAATCGGACGAACAGCAGGTCTACGGTACTGGACTCGGACTGGCCCTCTGTCGCTCGCTCGTGCGGTGTCACGGGGGAGAGCTCGGGGTGAAGAGTGCCCTCGGTGTTGGTACGACGTTCACATTTTCTGCTCCGCTCTGGAATGATCAGGGGAAGGAAGTACGGGTCGAGACGACAGCGGACCAGGAAAACGGAGCAGATCTTCCAGCTCCGCACACGCCCCTTCAGGGACAGCGTTTTCTGGTGGTCGAGCCGGAGGGGGGGATCTCTCACACGGTGACTCCGCTCATCGAAGCGTGGGGAGGGATCGTTGATGCTGCCCACCAGGTTGAGGCCGTTCTCACCGCACTTCGGGAGCACGACTACGATGCCGTGATGGTCGATGGAAGTGCGGCCGGTGGAATTTCACCGGAAGAGGTCACCCAGCTCGTGAATACCCACCGCCGGTCAGAGGAGACCTCTATTATTCTCACCGCACGGAGAGAACAACTGGAGGTCGATCTCCCCCTTCCCGTTGATGGCACTCTCGAAAAGCCATACTCCGGCACCACGCTGCTCCGTTCTCTGCTCCAAACCGGAAAGTATTCCGTAACGCACTAGGACTCCTTTTCCGAAAGAGCCTAGCAGTTGCCACCCTGCTTTTATCCCTGTCATACTCCTTCGAGAGGATTGGGAGAGAGGTGTATGTCAGAGGAACAGAAAGCGACGGTTTCTGAAGAGGAGATCATTGCTGTCCTGCAGATGGTGGAGGATCCGGAGCTCTTTCTTGATATTTGGTTCCTCGGTCTTATCTATGATATCCGCATTCAGGGAGGTGAGGTGGAGATCGATATGACCTTTACGACGCCGATGTGTCCTGCCGGTCCCTCCCTTGTTGGTCAGGTGCAGGCGGTGGTGAATGCTCTTCCCGGTGTTGAAGAGACGCGGGTTCACGTCGTCTTTGATCCCCCTTGGCAGGCGAATGATGAGGTCAAAGCGATGCTGGGAATGATGTAGGAAAGGCGAGATGGGGAAATCAGAGCACTATACCCGGCACCATGCAGAGCTTCAGCCAGAGCAGAGAGAGTTTCTGCACGTCTTGCAACGGTTGCTCCGCAGTGAGGTTCCGCTTGAGTATCTTTACGGCCGGGCAGAAGCTCCGATTGGTTCAGACTCTCCGTTATGGGTGAAGCTCTGTGAGCTTGGACTCTTTGAGTATTTTCAAGAGATCTCTTCCGAAGACCGTCCCTTCTCGATGTTGGGAGAGCTCGCTCGTATCACCGGTGCGACTCCTCTTCCTGAGCCCCTTTTGGAATCACTCCTCGCCGGACCGTTGCTGTTGCAAGAGATCGCGACTACAGAGGATCAGGAACGAATAGAGAAGATGCTCGGGTCGCAGAGCACTCCAGTAAGGAACGGGGAGGCGCTCATCGCCGTGCTTCCACCGATGGGAAATGCGCGGCTCGCTGACGACGGAGAGCTTTTCGGGATATTGCTGAGTGAGAAGACTGCCGGATGTGTGGTCATGAAGGACGAGGGGCTCGTTTTTATTTCCCTTTCCGGGAGCACACCTTCTTCCTCATCGCGAACTTCACTTGATCGACTCCTTCCGCGTGGAGTTGTTTCGGTTGATGCTGGAGCTGGAAAGAGTTTGGTCGATGAGAAAGAAAAGAAGGGGGTAGCATTCGCGGACAGCCCCTGCCGAAGGTTTCGGGCGGCCTATTCCTTCTTGTACGCAGCAGAGCTCCTCGGGATGGGGGAAGAGGTGATCGCGAGGACCGCGGAGTATGTGACTGATCGGAAACAGTTTGGAATTGCGGTTGGCTGCTTTCAAGCGGTTCAACATCCGTTAGCAGAGGCCTACCTCAAGGTGAAAGAGCTTGAGTCGCTCGTTCTCTTTACGGCGGATGCGCTTGATCGGAGGGATTCGCAGGCAGAGCTCCTCTCGAAGGTCTCACTTGCAGCAGCGGTACAGCGAGTACCCGCAGTTCTCGAGAAATGTCTCCAGCTGCACGGTGGCATCGGATTTACCTGGGAGTACCCGCTCCACTATTTTCTTCGTAGAGCACAAACCTATGCAGCGCTCTTTCCGCTCACTGCTGAAGATGAGCGTCAGATTCAGTCGATGAGCGCTGCCCTGTAGAGGAGAGAACGGATGATAGCAAAAGATTTTCTCGCCGAGTCAGCTCGAATCAAAGGGGAGCTCGCCCGTGATGAAAACTTTCTCAAGGTCTGGCAGGACGCAGCAGATATGCTTCGTTCTGTAGTAGCGCAGGGAGGAACGGTCTACCTCTGCGGGAATGGGGGATCGACCTGTGATGCCCTGCACTTCCGAGAAGAGCTCGTCGCTCGCTACAACCGAGAGCGTCCGGGAATTCGGGCGCAGCACTTTATGGATAGCCCCACCCTTACCTGCTGGGGGAATGACTACGACTACCACACGGCTTTTGAGAGAGAGGCAAAGACCTTCCTCACGGAGCGAGATCTCCTGATCGGCATCTCAACCTCCGGAAACTCCAAGAACGTCCTCGCCGCCGTGGAAGTGGCACGAGAGCGAAAAACGCCCACCATCGGGTTGCTCGGAAAGAGCGGCGGAGCGCTCCGCACCGCGGTGGATTATCCACTGATAGTCCCCTCCGAGGAAACCGACCGCATTCAAGAAGTACATATCACCCTCATTCACTCCTTCTGTGAGTTTCTGGAACGATGAAAAAATCGTCCCTGGTACGACTTTCCCCTTTTCTCCGGGTGCCGCTATGACCCGAGAGACGGGATATCACTGGGGGCGGTTTTCTGAGGAGAAGCTCCTGCAACAGTCCTTCTCCTCGTTGAAACTCGAGATGAAAAGGGCTCCTTTTTGGGGATGGGTGGAGGAGTTCCTCCTGTCTCTCCGGGAGGAGGGCTTCCGTTTCGTTCCGCACCTTTGGATTGGGGAAGAGTGGTTTTCTCCGGATGGGGTGCCGGGGATCGCGATTCCTTTTTATCTCTGTCACCCACGGCTTAAGCGTCTTCACCGTCGTTACCTCTATCACTGTGAGGGGGGCACTCGAGAAGAGTTTTTCTCGATTCTTCGTCACGAGGCTGGGCACGCATTTGAGACCGCCTACGGGTGGAGTCGGAGGAAGAAGTGGCGAACGCTCTTTGGCAATCCGAATAAGCCGTATCCAACCACCACCTATACGCCGAATCCGCTCTCGAATCGGTATGTTCAAAATATCAAGTTCTGGTATGCGCAGAGTCATCCTCACGAAGACTTTGCCGAGACCTTTGCGGTGTGCCTCCGGTCAGAGACTTTTTGGCGGAGGCGGTATCGTCATGCGCCAGAGGCTCTCAAGAAGCTCGAGTATGTATCAGAGCTCTTCGATGAGGCTCGTCGGGAGAAGCCGAAGAAGAACTCAAGAGCACAGGTCGACCCGATTCACCGGAATACGACGACCCTGGGAGCATTCTATGAGGAGCAGCGTGCCAAGTATCGGATGGGAGAAGAGAGCTCGGTCGATGGTACTCTTCTCAGGCTCTTTGTGCGAGAGGGGAAGAGAGGGGTGCCGAAGGCGAGAACTTTTCTTCTTCGTCACCGAGCTGAGATACGAAAGCGAGTAGGGATGTGGACGAACGCGAGTCCAGTACTCGTGGAGTATCTTTTGGAGGAGCTCGCTGAGCGGGCGGGAGAGATGAATCTCGTTCTCGGGAAATCTTCTCAGGAGACACTTCTTGATGCCCTGTGTATGCTGACCCATGAGGTTGCCCTCCTTACGGCGAAGAACGAGCGTATTCGAGTGCCGTTTTAGAGCGTATCCGTAATGGAGGTGCTGTGAGAAAGCTTCGAGTTCTTATCATCACCCAAGAAGATATGGTTCCTCCGTCCCTCGGTGACTTGGGTGAACGGGGAAGGGAGCGTGCGGAAGTCACATCGGTTCCGCGGTGGAAAACAGAGTATGATGTTGCCACTGGTCTGCAAGAGCTCGGACACGACGTGAGCTTTGCCGGGGTCACCGGAGATCTGGCGGTGCTTCGAGATGCGATCGAAGAGAGAGACCCTCATATCTGTTTTAATCTTCTTGAAGAGTTTAATGAGGTCGCGCTTTACGACCAGAATATCGTGAGTTACCTGGAACTCCTCCGTCGCCCATACACCGGGTGTAATCCAAGGGGGCTTATGCTTTCGCATGATAAGGTACTGACAAAGAAGTTGTTCGCCGCCTATCGGATTCCCACAGCCCCCTTCTTTTATGCACCGACCAATCGGAAGCCGAAGCCGCCACGGGAACTCCGATATCCTCTTGTGGTGAAATCAGCGACTGAGCACGCCTCTCGAGGGATCTCCCTCGCTTCAGTAGTGAACACACCGGAAAAGTGTATTGAACGAATAGAGTTTATTCATGAGAGCATTGGTACGGACGCGATTGCCGAAGAGTATATCGAGGGTCGAGAGATCTATGTGTCTGTTCTTGGGAATGAACGGCTGACGGTATTTCCGATTTGGGAGCTCGATCTCAGTGGACTTCCAGAAGGTTCTCCGCGTATCGCGACTGAACGGGTTAAGTTTGATGCTGAGTACCAGGAAAAACACCACGCCCACTCCGGGAAAGCAGAGGGGCTCGATCCTCATCTTGAAAAACAGATTATCTCGGTTTGTAAGCGGGCTTACCGCAGGCTCTACCTAACGGGCTATGCCCGCTTCGATCTCCGACTTCGAGCTGACGGAAAATTCTTCCTCCTCGAGGCAAACGCCAACCCAAGCATCAGCTACGGCGACGAATTCTCTGAAGCCGCCGAAGCCTCCGGGGTGAGCTACCTGAAACTCCTCGAAAAAATCCTCCGCCTCGGTCTCTCCTATCGCGCGCTCTGGAAAGAGTGATTGCCCTCCGGATCTTTCTGCCGAAATATGGCGTACGTCGTGTAGAGAAGGGTGAGGATAATGGGGCCAAGTTTCCCAAGATACTCGTACGGTGAAGGGGTGATAAAGCCCTCTTGGAGGATAAATAATCCACTGAGCAGAACGAGTGAGGAGAGCAGGAGGGTTTTTCTCCGCCCCACACAGAGCACGAAGAGCGGAAAGGCGAGAAGGAGGTCGTGTATCCAGAGATAAGAAGAGATACACGGCCCAAGCGCGAGAAGAATAGCGCTCACTTCGAAGTGTGAAAGTGAGAGTCGTGATCGTGCGAAGAGGGCGAGAAGAGCCAATCCGACAGCAAGGAGTTGCAAGAGAGTATTAAGCTCAACATTGATATGTGACAGGAGGCGGTTATGGCCTTCAATAATCTCCGGTACTGTTTCGATGAACGCAGAGGTGGTGTTCCCGTTGACAGTAAGGACCAGAAGAAACTGCAAAGTGAGGCCGATAAGCAGGCCAGCTATCCAGTGATATTCTCTCGCTCTGAGGGCGTGAAAGGTCCATCCAGCGAGAGGGATGAAGGTGATGTGTGGTTTGACGAATAAGATGCTGGCCGTGAGCCCGCTAAAGAGGTGATGTTTCTCTCTGAGTTGCAGAGAGCCGAGCGCCGCTGCGAGAAGAAGTGGCGAGAGCTGTCCAAAGAGAAAAGCGCGCATAAAGGGAGGAAAGGTCAGGAGTAGGGGAAGTAAGAGAAGCGGTGAAGCGGTGAAACGACAGGCCTTTCTGAGATTTAATGCAATGAACAGC
>JALEGQ010000210.1 GCA_022763385.1 bacterium | reverse complement strand
TCAGCTTTTTGTCGCTGCCGAGGAAGCTGCCTTGGCAGCGACAAAAAGCTGAACGGTTACGGGTGTCAGACACCCATGAGGGTATGAAAAAGGCGTGGAGTGAGGTGGGTGTGCACGAGCTCTCCTCCACTCGTTGCGGCGAGGAGGATGACGGTGGTGAGTGTGAGGGCAGAGATAAGGGCGCTCCAGAAGAAAATCTCCCTCTTTTTCGTGGCCAGGGTCGCGAAGAGAACGAGGATTGCTGTGACGACCGAAGTGAAGAGGGAGAGCCGTCCCCAGAGGTAGTGCCAACTATAGCTCTCGCTCGCTTCCGGAGAGAGTCTCTCTACGATGAGATCTCCCGACCAAGAGCCGGAATAAAATGCAAAGAGCGAGGAGATAAGGACCGACAGCGAGAGGAAAAGAAGGGGTGTTCGCTGCTCTTGCAACTGGTTCCGCCACCACACGAGGGCGAGAATAGAGAGCAGCGAGAGCACAATCGGAAAGTGTACCAGAAGCGGATGAAAAAACGCAGCGCGCACAGGTGTTCCTTAGAGATGGCTACTCACGTCGCCGAAGGGCTATGGCGGTAACGTCATCCTTCAAGATCCTCCCACCCCGGAAGGTTTCAAAGTCTTCGATCAGTCGCCCGATGGCATCAGCAGCAGAGATCTCAGCAGGAAAACTCTTGAGAAGATCTTCCATCCGCTCAGTACCGTAGTACTCTCCGTCCATATTAAGACTCTCCGGGAAAGCATCGGTATAGAGGATCACGAGATCATCGACCTCAAGTTTTTCGCTGTGAAGCGAATACTCTGCCTCTTCAAAGAAGCCGACAGCAAAGCCATCTCCGAGCAGTTGTATCACTTCGTTCGTGGCGCGCCGCAGGAGCAGTCCTGGTGGGTGACCCGCTCGCGCATATTGGACCTCTCCGGTATCCGGTGAATAGAGGAGACTTAACATCGTCACGAACTTTCCTTCTGGCATCTGAGGTGCCATCAGAGTGTTCATCCGAGCCAGAAGCTCATTCGGAATTCGATTCTCAGCGGCGGTCATCGCCAACTTCGTCATACTTCCAATAAAGGCAGCAGAGAGGCCGTGTCCGGTGACATCCGCAATCTGAATGGCGATCTCTCCAGATGGGGTTTTCTCCGCAAAGAACCAGTCCCCCCCAACTTCTTCCAACGGTTCGTAGGACGCCGCCACTTCAAATCGAGCATCTCCCGGCAACTTCTTTGGGAGAAGCCCCTGTTGGATCTCTCGAGCTTGATCGACATCTCGCTTCAATCGCTCTGTTACATCACGGAGTGAGGCATTCACCTCCGAGAGGGTCGCTGTCGCCTGATCTTCTCCAGAAAACTTTCGAAGACGGAGCTCTGTTGCGATCTTACTCACCACCGAACCGATCGAATACGGCTTTTCAAAGATCTCCGTCCGCTCCACAGCTTTGAGCTTAACCTCTCGCGCTTGCAAGGAATCGTCCGCGAGAAAGAAGAGTGGAATCTCTCGAAGCTTTGGTTGTACCTTCAAAAACTCAACGAAGAAGGCAGAATCAACCTCCTCAAAGCCATCAAAGATAATTCCATCAACCGGCTGCTCTGCTACCTGTGCTCTGGCTTCCGACAACTCCGAAACAACCACCGTGTCGTACCCCACCTTCTCAAGAAAGCGAAGCAACTTCTGATCTTGCACCCGCACCAGCAGCAATCTATCTGAAAGTGACACTCAATTGCCTCCTCATCACCCATTTCCCTCTATACAGACTAGCAAAGGAAAGTAAAACTGTAACTCATGAAACGCCTCGCGCTGCTGTTTTGCGCTCTTCTCTTCCTTCCACCACTCCTCCTTGGCCTGCTCAACGATGAGATCGCTCGATTTCCGCTTCCCTTTGGTCGAATCGATTTTTCACAGTACTGGGTGGCAGGAAGACTCCTACTGGCTGGAGAGAATCCCTACTCTCCTGAGCTCCTCTGGGAGATTCAGAAGTCGAAACTTCCGGAATTAGATGAGCCGATTCGGATATGGAATCCACCACTCCTCTTCCCACTGATTCTCCCATTCGCCATGATTCCCTTCGAAGAGGCCTATCGAGCCTTCTTCATCTCCGGCCTGCTCTCGTTTATCGTCGGCACCCTGATGCTCCTCCATGAGAGAAATCGGGAGTGGAACCGTCACTTCCCCTTCGTAGCCCTCTTCTTTGCGACCTACTTTCCCCTTTTTCACGCCCTCTCCTTCGGACAGTCGAGTTGGATACTTTTCTGCGGGATGATCCTCTTTCTCTTTTCACGTCCTTGGCTCCTTTCACCTCCTGGGTCTCAAAGCGAGACCTCAAAGAGTTCGCCTCTTGGGGGGATCGGCTTGGCACTCACCCTCTGCAAACCGCACCTTCTCCTGCTCTACTATCCGTTTTGGGTGTTACACGACCTGTCTCACAAAAGATACCGATCGATCGCTGCTTTTCTCCTCTGTGCCGTGACACTCGCAGTGCTTCCTCTGCTCTTCCGAGAGCAGGTCTGGTTCGACTATCTCCGTGCTATGCAGCATCCTCCTCTCGTGTGGAAGACCTCTTCTGCAGGAAGTTATCTCCAAGGAGCACTGAACTTTCCCCATCCGATCATACGGCTGACACCGATTCTTGTCGCTTATCTCGGTATGCTCATCCTCCTGATGAGAGGAGCCATAAGCGTTCGGAACAGCTCTTGGTGGACACACGGCACGCTTATCTCTCTCAGCATCTTGCTCTCACCGTACGGCTGGAGCTTCGATACTCTTCTCCTCTTCCCGTTCTGGCTCTCCCTCTTCCTTGACACCACGCCTCGGTGGCGTATCGCAATCCTCGCTATTCACCTGGCAGGAATGCTCGTCTCGCTCGCCAAGTTCGGACTTGAATATTTTATCTGGTATCCGGCTCTCCTCACACTGCTGCTCATTCTTCGGAGCACAAAAAGTGATTTCGCCCACCGGCCCTAATGAAGCCAGGGAAGCTCTTCGTGAAGTTCAGAGACGATCTCCTCAAGGGGAGAGTCCTCCGGAGCGATGATAACGTCTCCCTGAATGTCATCAGCGAGCCTCTCAAGGATTTCATGCGCATTCTCTTCCGCTTCGAAGCTGAAGACGCTTTTAACACAGTCCGCTCCGAACAACCCGAGGCACTCTTCCATATCACGGGGATCACGTGAAACTAAGAGGAGATTGTGGCCATTAATCTGGAGAGCCGCCGGTGAGGTGCCAGTAAAAGGAATGAAAAATCGAACCACGGTAGTGCAAGCCTCCCTGTCTTTTCAGCAAGACGACGAAACTTTTCTCTGGCCCTATCGTGTCGAGCAGGTTTCAATACCGCAAGACCTCTTTTTTACTCGACCATATGCATTCACATCTTTACCGAGTTCTTCTGAATAGGCAGAGTAAGACTCTCCGAACAAAGGTCCCTTCAGGGGACCATTTTAGGGGTGAAAACGCTAAGCGTTCACAGAAAGGAGAAAGCCGATCAGGCTTTTCCACTGGAGCTGGAGTGCCCTGGCATTTTAGATACTTCCCCAGCATGTGAACGCTTTAGCTGACCGCTGGCCACCATGAAAGTACCCACGATCATTCCATTTCCAGAGATCTCAGCCGCTCGGGAGCGAATTCAAGAGGCTATCCTCCCAACTCCCCTCACCTTTTCACACCGGTTCTCGAAGAGATTCGGCAGGGAGGTGTACATCAAGTGGGACAATGCCCTCCGTACGGGATCCTTTAAGGAGCGAGGGGCGCTGAACTTTCTCAGCAAGCTCTCCAAGGAGGAGAAGAACCGTGGCGTCTGCGCAGCGAGCGCCGGAAACCACGCTCTCGCGGTGGCCTACCACTGTCGAGAACAGGAGATCCCCTGCTCTCTTTTTATGCCGCTCCGAGCCCCACTCGTAAAAGTGCAGACCGCTACTTCGTTCGGGGCAGAGGTAACGCTGCACGGAGAGCTCCTTCGAGACTCCTACGCGCAGGCGCTTCTCATGAGCAAGCAGGAGAAACGGGTCTTTGTACCGGGGTATGATCACCGAGATATCATCGCTGGAGCTGGCGTCTCCGGAGTGGAGATCTCCGAACAGCTCGAAGAATTCGACTCGGTAATCGTTCCGATCGGAGGGGGAGGGTTAGTGGCGGGAATTGCCTCGGCCATTCGCGCGCTTCGGAAGGATATCTTTATTCTCGGAGTACGCTCGGAGTGGAGTTCGCAACAGCATGATGGGGAAGATGCTCGTTTTGTCTCTACACCACTCGCAGATGGGATCGCGGTGAAGGAGCTCGGAACGATCCCAAAACGGATCATACAAGAACAGGTGGACCAGATCGTCTCAGTCCGAGAGAACACCATCGCGGATGCCGTGATCGCATATCTCTATGAAGAGCGCTCAGTCATCGAGGGGGCCGGAGCCGCGGCGCTGGCGGCTCTCCTCGAAGGCCACCTTCCCGAACGGTGCAAACGGGTAGTACTCCTCGCCTGCGGAAGCAACATCGACCTCCACGTACTCGGGAAACTGATCCAACGCTCCCAGTATGAAAGGGGACAACTCTTACGTGTACGGGTCTCGGTCCCAGATAGACCAGGCTCCCTCGCCCGCCTCACGGAGATCATCGCATCAGAATCAGCAAACGTTCTGGAGACCTCTCATGAGCGAGGGTTTTCTCGAGAACCCGGAAATGTCGATATCACCTTTCTCCTCGAAACGAGGGATAAAGAACACCAAAGTTCCCTGATCACTCGCTTTGCGAAGCTCGACCTCCACCCGCTCCAACTGTAGGGTCTCCCCAGCGGCAGCCTATTCGGACAAAGCTGGGTGAGACGTACCCCCGGAAACACGGTATACTGAACGTATGGCCGGCGGTACTGATGTAAAAAAGGAGCTTGAGGAGGCAGACCAAGAATCACTCCATCTGCCACGCGATCCGTCAGAGCAGACCGCCCTGAATTCTCCTTCAAAAACAGCTCTTGAACCTCACCTTGTTCCAGAAGCTCGCCTTGAATCGCAACTCTCAGAAGAGCTGCTGAACTATCGTGAAAGCCTTGCACCGCAAAGAGACCGTTCCCGTGAAGCCTCACTCGGAAAGAAGGGAATCGACCGTTTTCTTCAAGACGCCATCAACCGATCTCAGAAACACTCCCAGGAACGAAACCAACGAGAGAAGAAGCGGGAGAATACCACTTCTCCGCTCGCCTTTGACCGCGAAATGGTAACGATCTTCTCCGATCCGCTAGAGTTTTTCGCTCAACTCCTGAAGAGACTTGAAGAGCTACTTATCGGCAAGAAAGAGAACCCCTTTGATCACGAGAAGAACCCTGCTCTCAAAAAGAAGAAAAAGATCGGGCGTCCGAAAAAGCTCCGAAACAAGCGCTTCCAGAAAAAGAAGACCGGCTTCTACCACCTGGATGAAGCCGCAGAAGAGGAAGAGGACGAAGAGCAACCTATTCGGTAAAGAGCTGTGGAAGCTCTCGTCGCACGAGTCCGCTCTGCTCTGGGTTTCTCTCGAGATACCCCTCGGCGAGTTGCTGCACCTCACTCACCTCGAGCGCCGCACTTCCCTGAGAGAGCTCATAGAGCACCGCCAGCGCCGCACTTCCCGCGTAAGACCCCTGAGCAACAGTGCTCTTCAACACCGAGACCCCTTCGCTGAAGGTTTCGGAGGAACTCACGAGGAGGAGACCACGTTGAAACTCCTGAAGCTCGTCGAGAAGTCCAAGTTCACCTTCGCCGATCTCTCCTCCTTCGGATGGCGCAACGGAGAGGGACTCCGAGGCGTCTTCCCCAGAGACGGTCCTCATCTTCGCCTCAAGAAGTGAAATGACTCGCGCATAGAAGCGAGAGAGTTCGCGATAGGGGCTCCGCTCCTGAGCCAGGGCTCTCGTCAACTCCTGGGCCCGGCTTACTCCCTGTCGAAAAGAATCTCGCTGTGGGGTAGATACGCCCCCTTCGGCCTCTCCACCTGATTCTTCCGAAGAAGAGCTCCCATCCTCAGAACCCCCAGCATCAGAAGTTCCAGCATCCGGGGCAGTTGCCGACGAAGAGGCCTCCTGCTCAGCTTCAGCCTTCAGCGCTGGAAGGCTCTGCTCTAGCTCAGCAACCTGAGTCTGAAGATCAAGGAGGATATCAGCCGATCGCCGGAGACTCTCAAAACGAGTCTCCTCAAAGAGCGCTCTCCCGTAGAACACCAGAGCGATAAGGGCCGCTCCGATAAGCAGCGGTCGCCACTGGTCCCGGAAAAAACGTGCCAGCGGATCCTCCGCTATGGCTTGCTCCACCAGAGAAATATCTTCAGAGCCGTTCGGTGTTCGGTGTGATGCGGGGCCCTCCCTCGGCACATCATTCTCCGGCACCCCATTCTTCGAGCTCACATCTCCTGAGCTCGCTGCCGCGTCCTCTGCTCGTGTTCCCGACCCCTTTCGCACCTGGGTTGCTCGCTTCCTCATCGCCATCTCTCTATCCCCTTCTTCACTTCGTTTCGTACCGGTCTCGTACAGCGAACGGGTTAGGTTTTATACTTGAAGTCATCCGGGTCAAGCTCGGCCAGGATTTCATTCCATTTCTCTTTATCGATATCAGTAAAATTCTTCATGGGATTTGCGGCCTCAGCCTCCGCTTCCTGCTCCTCTAACGCAACGCGTTGTTCGAGCGCTTTCCGCTCCTCCTCACTCAACTCTTCCATCGGGTGTTCCTCAATGGGCTCTCCTTCCATGTCGGGAAGATCCCCCTCTCCTCCTTCTCCAGAGCCTTCTGAGCCCACCCCTTCTCCCGCTTCCGCAGAGCCCCCATCGGAACCGACATTCCCCTCCTGTGAAAAGGTAATCTGGGCCTGGGTTAGCACCTGTTCCGACACAAAGATCGGGGCAGAGGCTCGCAGGGCGATGGCGATGGCATCCGAGGGGCGAGAATCCAGGATAAGGGCCTTGTCTCCAGAAGAGAGGATGAGCTCGGCAAAATAGGTCGACTCCTTCAACTCGGTGATCACCACCCGCTCCACCCGGAGTGACATCTCCTCCACAATACTCATCATGAGGTCGTGGGTGAGAGGCCGTGCCATCTCGAGCTCCTTAATGGCGCTCGCAATGGAGGTTGCCTCCGCCACCCCGATCCAGATCGGGAGGTGCACATCTCCATCCTCTGTTTTAAGAACCACGACTGGAGCCTGAGTATTCGGGTCGAGAACCAGACCTCCGACAAACATCTCTATCGCTGAATCATCTTTCATAGGGGAACTCTCTTCGATCTCACGTGACTCACCTCTGCCGAGCACCTTATGGTACCGACTGCTTGAGGCCCTGTCCATCACTCACCTCCACCCTACTCACCCCTCGATTCGCTCGCCGTGGAGGGTATACCGTGATACCCGATGGATACGGACCGGGACCGTCATTCCGGGGCCGATATCGTGATACGGACGGTCAAGATGAACGAGAACGTTCTGGGAGTTGCGGCCTTGGAGCCGTTGGGCGTCTGACTTCATAAAACCGTCGAGCAGCACCTCAGTTGTTCGACCGTTCCACTGCTGCAGGCGCTCCTGAGTATGTTCATCCTGAAGCTGCTGTAACTTCGCCAAACGCTCCTTTTTTACCTCCTCTTCTATCTGGCCGGGAAGGGCCTCCGCCGCGGTTCCAGGACGCGAAGAGAAGGCAAAGGAGTAACTTGAGTCAAAACGCACCTCTCGCATCGCATCCAGAGT
>JALEGQ010000209.1 GCA_022763385.1 bacterium | reverse complement strand
TCCTATCGCTTCCAACCAGAGCTTCGTACTCCGTAAGCACGTGAATATATACAAATCCGTTATCACTTCCCCAAACGGGTACGCTTCACCCAGAACTCGCAGCTCATCACGTTGTTAAATCCTCCACCCCCAAGGGTCCCCCCTTCTGTTTTAAAAACCGCTTTATCAGCAAGGAGAATAGAGCACTCTTCTGACTCAAAGGTCGTCGTGCGGGGCTCATCCATCGATGCGTCCCTGGAGAATGCATTGGCAAAACAGAGGCGATAATACCTCTCCGAAAAGCCAGGGGCATCAGCGACAACAACGACGATCAACGCAAAACTTCCGTCAGAATCTGTTTCAGAGACAAAACCGGAATATCGCGGCTCTCCCTCTACCTCGCCAGCAGAGGTAATCGGAGCAGTTCCAAAGATACTCTTTGGACCGAAGCACCGGTAGTGAAGTTCACCAAAGTACTCCTCCGGATCCTCAGGAGGAAGGTTTTGGGCAGCGGCCACGAACGGAGAGAGGATAGCGAAAAAAACACCAAGAAGATGACAAACTCTCCACTGTACCGATCCTATTCCCTTACGACATCTGTTCATCATTTCGCCTCCATCTCGTTATAAACCTCGGCTCCACTCCTTGCCAGGCAAGGGCGCCATCCTGACTCGAAAAAAGCCTTGGAACTATCTCCTCATCCCAAAAGACTCCGATATCTTTTGGTGCTATAGCTCGTCCGTGGGCACGAAGAGCGATATTCGTGCGCCATTCATCCAAGGATAATCCCGCATTCAGCACAAAGCGGAGCGAGCGTGGATCTCCGATAAATCCCTTTTTGAGCAGATTCATGGTCTTCCCGGAAAAGCTGTCTTCACCAGGATACTCACTTCTCCGATAGTGAAAGGGAAAGACTCGTAGAATCGGCTCAAGAAAACCCTCCCCTTCAGCCTGTACCCGCTCATGCCAGGCGAGAAACTCTGAGGCCATAAGATCCATCTCTTGCACCTCACCATCTAAAAACTCATGATTCACCCTCGCCGTCGACTTATAGTAGCCGAGAGCACAGTGGAGGTAGCGGTGCATCTGCCAGTAGAGCGAAGTCACCTCTCGCACCTGCAGCCACTGCTCTGGTGACATTCCTTCAAACTCAACGTGCGGAGCTAACTCCCGATCAAGCACTACGGGATGCATCGCCCCCGTGATGAGTGTGGCTGGATGAGCAAAATCAAAGAGTGGAAGCTGGGCTCCGGCTGCACTGCGTGCGATAGAACCGAGGTGAAATTGGTTGATAACCCCATCACGGACCTTTCCCATATTTCGTCGTAGCTCTCCGAGGGGAAGGGCAACCGAGGGGACAAGAAGTATGGTGGCTCCGGTTACGCCGTTTCGCACCGGATTATACGTAACAAGAGAGTACGGCTCACGCCTCGTTCCGACCTCAAGCTGCAACTCTGGAGAGCTGTGCACGAAGGCACCGTCGTACATCACAACCTCCGTGCTCGTGATCAACTCCCGAGCTCGTTGAGAAACAGCAGGCGCCATCCACTCTCGCATCTCTTGAACCGAATCACTAAAGACGATCTCCAGTTGCTCTGGAGTAAAGATCACCCCTCCCCCCCACGGAAGCCTGCTTTCCTGTGGTGCTCTATAGACCGAGGTATTCGGTGCTATCTGCCCAAGAAATCGCTGAAGAACCGAGGGACGGCCCTCAAGTGCTGATCGAGCATCATACTTAAAAGAGGGAAACCCAAACGAAATATCTGCCTCAGCCGCGAGGAATCCGGCACCGAAGCGATTGTTCTTCTCTTTAAAAGTTTCGAGCACTGCTGGCTGCCCCCACGGGGGAGGAAACTCCAGGAGAAACTCCTCTCTTACCCTTTGCTCTACCTTGTTGAAACCGATGGATTGTCCCTCTCTGTTTAAATGGCGAAGGAGCGCGGGAAGATCTCTCAGAACTCGAAGTTCGCTGTCGGAGCCTTGCAACCGGCGGATTCGATCGGCACCGAATCCGTAGGACCGGGTGAAAGACCACCGCGAGAGGTTATTCCAGAGCTGTTCTCCACTGAATAGCTCAACGACATTTTTCATCTTCTCTGCTACGAGGGCGTACCGTTCTGCCGGTTCGTATCGTTCCCAATTGGCAAGATGCCGCCCTCGTCCGACCGTGTTGAGTACCGTAAGCAAGGCGCCGTAGCATCGTTCTGCCGGAACCGGTGTTTGTCGCTCGTGGGATAGCTTCTCATAGGCAAAAGCGACAACGCTTCTCGCGGCATCTTTGGCTTCTTTCGTTCCATGTTGTTCGCGTTGGCGATCACGATGGGACTCGATCCCCGGAAGAACCGTACTCGTGAGAGCCCTCAAGAGAAACTCTGGAAGAGCTCGCATCCGACCCCATCCGTCCGGAGGTGTCTCCATCTCACACAGAGCACGGTCTCTCCGCACAAAATGAACATGCATTCCTCGGTCTTGCTGAGAATTTGGGAGCAGTGCGAGCTCGCGTGCAACATCGGCACCCAACGGCTCTACAGCGAGCCGATCCGCAAGCCACGAAATATACCGCGCCTCCGCAAACATCTGCTCTCGGTGTTCCGAAAACCTTTGACCGGAAAGGTACTTCACGAACGGCTCAGTCTCTCCAAAGGGAGCATGCGGGTTCCCTTCTCCCACCCGAGGACACCGAATCTCTGCCATCAACGCCCCTAGCCCCCTCAACGCCTCACCATGGCCATACTGCAAGACCTCAAACCGAACCTTCAGTAAGGCCCGGAGCAGCTCTGGAAATTGCTCGACGCTTCGTTCCCGCCGAAACTCTTTAGTGCGATCTCGAAGCTCACGGGCACTCGGCGAAGCCGCATCAAGCGCCGCCTGGCCCGCGTCATAAGGATTCTGATGAAATTGAAACTCCATTACTTCTCCAACTCAATCAGGCCAAATATCTCCGGCAGAGTTGATCAACTTCAGCAGGGTGCAGCGGCCTGATGAACTCCGACCTCACTGTTTGCGCTAAAAGGGAGAGCTCTCCTCGATAGACTAGTCTCTCCATTCAAAATCGACCGACGATGGAACTTTCAGATCACTGATAGAATTACCCTCACACCTCGGACGACGAACCGGAGTCGGAACTGACGTCGGTCGCGGCGAAACATCTGGATCTGGCTTTGCTCTCCGTGGAGCGGGATCGGCCGGCAGCTGCCGACGGGGCGACTTCTTTGGCCGCGCAGGGGGCGCGATTGGCGCCTTTGGGTTAACGGGCTCCTTCACCGGTGCTGCGATCTCATGGGACGTACTCATGATTGGAACTCCATCTCGTGCTCTGCCCGGGAAGCAAACTTTTGGGCGCATATACTGAAGGCTCTCTCCCGTTTAAAAATGGTAGAGGAGGGAGAAATCTTAAGCAAATGGAGGCAGCTATCTTCGCTTCTTCACCGTCAGGGAGAGGGATTCATCTTGTGATATCAACTGGATAAACGGCTTCGTTACCCGTTTTACGGGAGCTCGCTTTTTCCTTCTCAGCCGAAATCTATACTTCCCATAGGTAAGGGAAGCGGAGAACGCTCCGCTGGAGTCAGGACGTACCACGATCTTCTCTTTGGAGCTCACCTTCTTGATCACTACACGAAGTTTTTTGAAGATCTTCGGAGAGAGCGAACGGCCTTTTTTCTCCTCGATTGTTCCCGTCACGGTGTACCTCGGCTGCACGGTCCCCGTCGGCGAGACCCACACGGTGGCGTACCCCCCATCAACATCAGCAAGGGTGACCCGCCTTCCCTCCTCATCGGTCCAAGATTCATCAACCCCCAAGCTCTTGAGGTAGGTTGTTCGTCCGAGAAGGTCCTGCGAAGAGTGGACATTAAGCTTGTCAGCGTACTCCTTCCGTAACGCCGCGGAGAAATCTCCCTGCTTGGAGCGAAACGAGAAATAGTACCGCCCAAGCGTCGGTTGAGTCGGTTTTACCAACACCCGCACCGCTCGAAAGGAGTCTTCGTCTTCGGCAAGTGGCTGCTCAGCCGCCGCAAGCGAGACGAAGGTATCTTCCGAGATTCCACTCATATGGGCACTACTCAGCCATCCAAGTTGCACCTTGTGGGGAACGTTAAACTCACGCAAACCAACGGCAGCAGTTCCCATGGGGCACGAGGCATCGCCGTACTCATCATCGCCCATCCCGTCACCATCACTATCTGAGGTCGCATGGTCGACCCCGAGGTTGTGGCCAAGTTCATGGGTGTAGATCGAACGAGCATCGCAGCTCGCTATCCACGCCCGACAGTCCGAACCGCAGTCGAATTCTGCTAATCCTCCCCAATCACAGGAGAGTCCGCTCGGGAGCACATAGATGACGTGGCTATACTCATCAACAGAGACTCCTTGCAGCGCAGCCATTGCGTCAGCTTGATCGGCCCACTGCTGATAGTCACAGCTATCGGAAGAAGCGGCATTAATCGTTATCGAAGCGATATCAACACTGCCATCGTTATCATGGTCAAAGGAAAAGAAGTCCGTGTCATACGAGGAGGTGAGGAACCAATCTGATACATTTCGTTTCGTATCCCGTAAGGTATTCGCAATCGCCGTATCGCCGCACGAAACCTCTCGATCCTGGAAATGTACTCGCAGCGTTAACACCGTATGTTCGGTAAGTGCCTGATCCTGAAGGCGATCCTCATCTCGCAGTGAGAGAGTTCCCTCCTCCGAATCGTAGCTATACGTTCCCCCGGGGACCACCTCAATATTCTCAAAGAGTGAGGAGGGAAGTTCCACATGCGCGTTTCGTGAAGTCCTCAAGAGGTAGAGGGTCTCCTTCCGATTCGAGGTAAAATTATCCGCCACCCGAACCCGGAGTGTCCCGAGCTGCGGGGCACCGTGCGCCAGGGCTGGGAGAGCGAGTAAAAGGGCCGTAAGGATTCTCCAGATCATACTGGGAGGTCGGTAGTTCTCCACAAAAGCTAAAGATCACTGCCTTTTCTCCTCGCTTATCGGTATAATATCGGTTCACGACCACCTCATAGGAGACCGAAATGCAGCACCACGCTTCACATCCTCTGAGAACACCAGACGACCGCGAAGGGGGGCTGCAGGAAGCCTCACTCCCTTCCCGGCACCGTTTGAGAGCAACCGCCCGAGTAGGGGCCGGTATCGCTGTGGGTGCCGTGCTGCTCGCCCTCCTCTCGGAGAAGTCAGAAGAATCTCCCATCCATCACGAGAACCCTCTTCAGCAGTATGATCCCCTAACTCCTCGTACCACTCCTTTGAAGGCGTCCGCTGAGGGAGATTCGAGACGTACGGTGGTGGATCAAACGATCCCAGAGCAGTCCCCTCCACTGAATCGAGAAGAAGATATCGGTTTAGAGATCTTAAGAGGTCGACTTGACCACCTTACTGCGGGTAAACGCACGGCAGGGAAGGGGCTGAGGGAGACTCTCGACTTTATGATGAACCGAGAAAGAAGCTTCGGTGGCCTCTCTGTTCAGCAGAACCGAGACCTTTGGAGTGACATAGGGCCCATTCGCGATACTCTCATCGAGATCAATCATAAATACCAAGTCGAATTACTGAGAGCTCAGATAGCAGAGATTGAAGCAGGACGCGACGTTCCCTACCGAAGTCACGAAAGCTCTTCCATCTCTCTCCAGCAACTCGCAGAAGAGGGGTATTATGTTGAGTTTCTCCCGGGAGCAATACCTGAGATAAGCCGGGTGGTGGCCGTCCATGCTGGTGAGCATCCCGATTTTGCTCCCCTTGCCCATCAGGCGAAAGATCTCCTTCAACGGGCAAAAATTATCTTGAAGGACTACCGGCCACTACGGGAGCGACTTCGCCGATACTAACTTCAATCCAGAGTTCGCATGCAAGACCCCCTTCAAGCGCCTTTTCATCCTGCTCTCCCGTCACCAGCAGAGATGCAACGATACGACGAGCTGACCATCAGAGAGAGGGGGATTTCCGGAGAAACCCTGATGGAACGGGCCGGGAGAGCCGTTTTTGAGGAGCTCGCCTCTTCTCTTCGGAAGGCTTCACATATCACCATATTGTGCGGACCGGGCAATAACGGAGGTGATGGTCTCGTTATTGGACGGCACTGCCTCAAAGAGGGAATGCCCGTCGAGATTTTCATTGCACCAGCAGAACGGTACTCGGAGGACTTCTTGCACCAGCTTCGAAAACTGCAAGAGGTTGCTGCCGCAAAGAATCAAAAGCTGCCTGCATTCGTCTCCTTCTATTGGACAGAAGAATCGGTCGAGCTCCCCCCAGAGATACGCTCTTTGGCATTACCAGTGCGAAAGGACCTTCCTCCCTGCAACCGTGAAACGATCATTATCGACGCCCTGCTCGGCACGGGGAGCTCGGGGGAACTCCGTGGTGTCATCCGGGAGTTGGTGTTGGCGTGTGGTGGGTACCGGGTCTGTGCGGTTGATGCCCCGACAGGGGTGAATAGCGATACCGGTGCCGTTGGTGACCCTCACATCGAGGCAGAAAAAACAGTCTCCATCGAGTTCCTGAAGCGGGGCCTCCTTCAGTACCCCGCACGGGGGGCCTGCGGCGAACTGGTCGCCGTATCGATCGGGATTGAGGAGTCTTCTCCGAGTGAGTATCACCTGCTCGACTGCCGAGCACTTCACCCCCTCCCCCTCCGCGATCCGAACGGACACAAGGGAACCTTTGGACGGGTCCTCGTAATCGGTGGCTCCCGCTCCATGCCAGGCGCTCCATATCTGACCGCCCTCGCCGCACTCCGGTCAGGGGCAGGCAGTGTCACGGTCGCTCACGGAGCACCCCATGCACCGAGCCCCATGCTCCCGGAGGTAATGTATCTCCAGACCATCTCAACAGGTGGTCACCTTACCGAAAAGGATATTGAAACGATTACAGCCGTGCTGAGCGAGTACGACACCGTGGTGATCGGACCAGGGCTCGGTCTGCACCAAGAGACGATCGACTTTCTCGAGGGGCTCTTCCCTCACCTCGCTGAGAAGCCGCTCGTCATCGACGCGGATGCCCTTACCTTTCTCGCCCACCACACGGAGAGCCCCTTCCCGATCCCAAAGGCCGTTCTGACTCCCCATCCAGGCGAGGCTGCCCGACTCCTTCACCGCGATACGGCTACCGTACAACGAAACCGATACGAGGCTGCCGCTCACCTCACAGAGCAGTACCAGGCAACCGTGATCCTCAAAGGCGCTGGGACTCTTGTCCGCTCACCAACCGCCGGCTGGGCCTCACCGGTCGCAAATCCCGGACTCGCAACAGCGGGAAGCGGAGACGTGCTCGCCGGGATTATCGCAGCCCTCTTCCCGGGCAATGCCAATGATATCAACGAAGTAGCAAAGTGGGCGGTACTCGTACACCAACAAGCGGGCGCTCTCGCCCAACATCACCGAGGCTCCCGGATTATCGCCTCTGATATCGTCGAGGAGATCTCTCAGGCGATCGATGAGCTGACTGATGCAGTCAGTACTGTTCATAAATGATCTCCCGCACTTTTTTAGCAGTGCCTCCTCTCTTATAATGATAAGGTGGAGATCGCTCCACGGATTGACGTGAATGCATACTGTCTTTGAAAAACTTCCCCCTCCTCCAGACCCAACATCCACCACGGATCATGCAATCCACTCCGAGAAAGTAGCTGAACATAATCAAAGGGTGCGACAAGAACTCGGAACAGCCCTCTCAGCGGTAGGTTTTTCTTCACGACTGCGAGAATGGTTTATTGAGCGACGGTATTCGTATATCGACCCTCCAGAGGATCTTCACGAAGAGAATGCCCCTACCATCTGTCTTATTGGAAGCGATGGAAGGGAAGAGGCCGGCTTCATCCGCCCCTTTGATGCGATTGCGGCTCTGCCCGAATCTGAAGCTAAAAATGATGACGACTTGGTTGAGACTCTTTTTCACCACAATCCCGTGGAACAGATCATTCCTGAGGCAGAAGGAGTCTTTGCAAACCTTCAGTTGAAGGTCATCCCAACCTCTATTAAAAGACTCCGCGAACTTGGACTCTATTTCAGCAAGTGGAAAAACCTCCGTCCCGAGCAGATCTTTGACGCAACTCCCCTTCCCTCACAAAATGAAGAAACCGTTCGAAGAATGCGCATTCACACCGCCGCAGATCTTCTTGAATTAGTGCCCTACCGCATCGGCGGGACTATTTTAAATACTCTCAGCAATCGAGTGAATGCAGCACGAAGAATCACACGCGTCGGAACCCAGCGGACACGCGGCAAAACAGTACAGCATGTCGACTATGATGCAGGTGTGTCATTCTTCGGAGAGGATGGGAATATTGCTATTCGATCATTTAAAGAAGGACCGATTCGCCTCGTTCAAAATGCACTGATGAGAGGAGCGATAAAGTTTCTTCACCGCCAAGGAAAAGAGAGTGCAACGGAAAACATGCCGAGTCGCATTCCAAGAAGAATTCAGTTTCTGGAAGGAGTCGGGGCTCTTGGAAAACTTCCTCAAGATTGCACAGAGAGACTTATTGACCTCTACCAGTTCTTTCAGTTGCTCTATCATCGATCACAATACCGATTTTATACGAGCGGCAATTCGGAAACAGAATTTGATAGAACCGAAGTAAAAGAACGTCGAGATGAGCTCATTGCTCTTGAAAGGAAACTTGTGGAGTAAGCCTATCTCTCAGAGGACTCTACTCCCTGATCTTAGACAACATTTTAGAGAGCCTCCAAGCGCAGCCCGTCGGATTACTTCTGGACAGGACTCCTGAAGGGCTCCCCCCTGGAGGTCTCGCACGGACTCCCATGAAAGCTGCCTGGCCAGAGCCGTACATTCAGAGAGATCTTGCAATCCCCCATCCTCCACGGTGAAACAAGCCATAGACGTACCTTCCCCCTCGCCCCGCTATAAACCGGTGGCATAGTGGAACGTGCTCGTAGCGATATCGACCTCATCTCCCTCAACCTCTGGTCGGAGCACTCCCCGTTCGTAGAGATCCTTAAGGGCTGGACGGAGCTCCGAGCCAGCATTCGGAAAACGTGGATCTCCTCGTACTGAACGCAAGATGCCTCCGAAGGTAATATCTCTCCCCTCGACCGCTTCATCAACGATATACTGCTGGAGCTCCGTGTACCGATCACGGTCTCTGCGCTGCGATGATAGATCTTGCATCATACTCTTCCTTGCTGGGGATCCGCCCTCATACCAATCTTCGGCATATTTCTCGAAACAGTATACGCCCTCTGCTCAAGCTACTCCAATACGGCGAAGCTCTGCTAGGGCATCGTAATTATTTTTCTGAAAGAGTCTGAAAAATGTAGATATGTCGACGTTTTGAGAGTGCTGGAGGGTTCCTTGCTCCCAGCTTCTCCG
>JALEGQ010000208.1 GCA_022763385.1 bacterium | reverse complement strand
CCACTAGCGTTTTGGTCCCCCTGGGAGGCGTTTTCGGGCTTCGCCCTGCACGCAGCGACGTGCTGCGCAGGTGAAAGAACTTTTTGGTCGCAGCACTGGTTGCCTGTGCTCTCGCTATTCAGTACAACAGAGAGCGCAATTTAACAGAAGACGCAGTGCATGCGTAGGGAGGAGTAAGCGTCGTGAACGATTTCATGAATCAGATCCAAAACTTTTCTGATCCGGGGCAGGTGGTTGATATCGCTTCGATTTCAATCTGTCTCATTCTCTCTTTTCTCCTCTCGCTCGTGGTTGCAAAGACCTATCAGATTACTTACCGAGGAGTGTCGTTTTCGCCTTCCTTTATGGTGACCTTGGTGATCTGCTCCATGGTCATCGGTGCGGTGATGATGATTATCGGTTCGAATATCGCGAGGGCCTTCAGCCTTGTCGGTGCGCTCTCTATTATTCGCTTTCGAAATGCGGTGAAGGATCCTCGCGATGTGGCCTACATCTTTCTCGCCATGGGTATTGGGATGGCGTGTGGAACGGGATTCTATACCGTTGGAATCGCGTTAACAGCGATCGTGTGTGGAGCATCTCTGTTGTTGGCGTTTGTTGAGTTCGGTGAACACGGACTAACGGAGAGGGTGGTGCGAGTTCAGGTTCCCATTACCAACGAGTTCGAAGGTATTTTCGATGATACCTTCAAGCTTCACGCCGAGCAGTTCAGTCTTGTTTCTGCGGAGACCACACGGATGGGAACGGAGTTGGAGCTCACGTTCTCTATAAAGGTCCCGAAAAAGTTTAGCGCTGCAAAGCTCATCGGCGATCTCTCGGCACTGAATGAGAATCTTCGCGTTCAGGTCGTCGGTTCGAACCACGTGCTTGATCTGTAATGGTACGGTTGGTAGCGGAGAGGTCCATATGGCTCGGTTTCGGCATGAACTGAAGTATATCCTTGAGCTTCATGAGGCAGATGAACTCTTTGAGGATGCGCTGCAGTACTGTGACTGGGATCCGCATGTTTCTGAGACCCATTCCTATGAGATCGCCAGTATCTACTACGATACGAGCGATCTCCGATTTTACTATGATCGAGAAGAGTCCGTCGGCTACCGCCGAAAGATACGGCTCCGATCATATAACCGACAGGGAAAGGTGCTTGCTCTCTTTATCGAAATTAAGGAGAAGCACAAGCAATTTGTCTTTAAGAAGCGCATAAATCTTCGCTCTACCGATATCCTGAATCGATATGAGCGCCATGATAGGATTCCTCTTGGAGAGGTGTTGGAAGAGTTGGAGGATACTGCGGAGGCGCGAGAGCTTCGCTATCTGGAGGATCGCTTACATCTGCATCCCGTCATGAATATTCGGTATCACCGTCGTCCGTTGATACCGAGATATGAGCACGATATGCGGATTACCCTTGATACCAGAATTACCGCTGGGGGGCACCGTCTCGACCGCTATGACGAGGAGCGAGAGAAAAGTATTATCGCACCGGACCAGGGGGTGTTTGAGGTGAAAACGAATCAAGCGATCCCGGTGTGGCTCCAGTCGATTCTCTGTCGATATCAGGTGACCCAAACTCGCTATTCGAAGTATTGCCTCGGGGTTGATGAGATCTATGGCCGAGGGGGGCGGAAGTGGTTTCTTGAACGGGATTTTTCTTCTCTTTCGAGCGAGGAGAGGCGGCCTCCTTCGAAAGAGGAGGAGAAGCCCATTGATAATCTTCAGAGTGTCGCCTCCGGATAGCGAGGAGAGGACCGAGATGATGGAGAGAAGGGCAGGGCGCTTGATGAGCCGAACGAAAAGAAGTGGGGTGCTCGTTCTCTTTGTTTTTTACCTGACTTTTCTTTCGTCCTCACTTTTGGCGCTCCCTCCGGAGGAACGGTTCGTCCGACTTGCACCAGACGGAGACGCCCTTCAAGTCGCGATAAGTACCTACCAGCTTCCAAGAGAGAACGAGGTGACCCTCGTGAGTGCGATACATATCGCTGATGAGGAGTACTACGAGGAGCTGAATACTCTGTTTTCGCAGTACCATATCGTGCTCTATGAGCTTGTCGCTCCACTCGGGGTAAAGCCGCAACCAGGAGTCGGTGGCGGAGGGGTGCTGAATGCGCTTCAGCGCTTTCTTGCCGACCTGATAGGAGCGAGCCTTCAGCTTGAAGAGGTTGATTATAGTCCGTCCTCCTTTGTGCACGCCGATCTCTCTTTTGAGGATCTTATCGCCGTCGGAGCTGAGCGGGGGGAGACCTTCTGGTCGTTGGTGCGGGGGATCCTCCAAGACCTTTCAGACGCTCAGGTGCGAATGCAGGGGGAAACATATGCAGCCCTTAGCACTTTCCCTGTTCGCTCGGGTGACTTGATGCGCCTGTTTTTTGATCGAGTTGCGCTGCGGAGATATTTCGCCGAAATGCTCGCCCTGTTGGATAGTGGCGGAGAGGGGGGCATCGGTTTCCCCTCGCTTGAACCGTATCTGCTCGATGCGCGAAATGAGCGGGTGATGAAGGTGCTTCGCCTGGTGCTGAAGAAAAGAAGTGGAAAAAGGATCGCCATCTTTTACGGCGCTGCACACATGCCAGACATTGAGAGTCAGCTACTTAAGAAGCTCTCTGCTGAGCGACAAGAGACCGAGTGGCTCACGGCGTGGGATCTCTCTTCGCCGGTAACGATCTCTTCAGACCGTTGAGTTTTCAAACAGTCGTTGAGAGTGAGGCCTCTCTCTCTCTCTCTGCATAGGAGCACTCTCTTTAATCATGACTGTTCTCTTCAAGATTCTCCAGAGTGCCGTCGCGTTCAAAACTCGTTGCGATGTGCACTCTCTCCGTTGGCAGACTTTCACCTCTTTGGTATGAAATGAACAGAAGCTAATGAGAGCTTTTCATGTCTATAAAATAAGTAAGAGAACTATGAAAACGAAACAGCACATCTCCTCTCGACTACGCTCTCTCGGGCTTTTTGCCGGAGTGGTGGCGTGTTCCATGTTTTCTCTGCAGGCATCGCCTGCTGAGGCGGATCGGCTTGACGATATGATCTCGCCGATCATCAATCCGGTGAACTTCGAGGATCCGAGAATTCGCTCAGAGATACGCCCACTCTTTATGTACCACGAAATCGATGAAGATTTCGTAACACAGGGTGGAGATGTTCAGCTCTATGCGTTGCAAGCACGCTTCGCGATAAGTGATGACTTCGCCATTATCGCGACAAAAGATGGATTTATTGATTTTAATCCAGATGCGGTCCTTCCGAGTGAGACGGGATTTGCAAATGTTGCGCTTGGAGCAAAGTATGCTCTTTTTCAAGATGGCGATGCAGGACAGATCGTAACGGCTGCGCTGCGGTATGAGATTCCGATGGGAAATCGCGACGTGCTGCAGGGGAATGGAGATGGCTTTTTTCATCCCTCGCTTTCGGCAGCATACGCCCTCGGTGATATCAATGTGATGTTTGGAACTGGATTTCGATTTCCCGCTGATGGTGACGACAGCACCTTCTACGATGCGGATATTCACTTCAGTACTGAGCTCGGGGACAGCGGAATCTTTCCGGTCGTGGAGTTTGGTGCCATCCATGTGCTCGATGCAGGGCGACGGCTCCCGATTGCTGACGAAGGCCAAGACCTTTTTAGCTTTGGATCAAGCGCTTCAAATGGGAAGACCATCGTAAGTGGAAGTGTCGGTGCGCGGTATCGGATGAATGATGAGGTCGACTTTGGCCTTGGATACCAGTTCCCGATTAATGGTGGCAGCGGAACTCGTATTCTGGACTGGAGGGTTACCGCAGATATGATCTATTCCTTTGACCTGTAAAGGTCTCTCAAGGGGAGATTCTTCTCCCTCACGAGCCCCCCTTGGGGGCTCGTCCCTTCCTTTTTGCCCTTCCTCGTAGGTTTTTCTCTTATATTCCTCGTCCCTTTTGCCATTTCTTCGTTAAAACAGAAGTAGATCGTCGCTCAGAGCAGAAAAGAGAACAGAGATGCTCTTTTGTGTAGGAGTCGGGTATGGCGGTGCTTTCGCTGCGTGAAATTGGAGAAGAAGGCGAGGAGGCCGCCCTTTTAGAGGAGGTTGCGGACTCTCAGCCGGAGAGTGCCGTTGAGCAGCCGAAAGCGGACTCTTTTCGGTTTCTTCGCACCGCTTGGCATCTGAGCACTCTCACGGCGAAGGCGATTCTCCGAGGAGGGCTTCTTACGGGGAAGGTGGTGCTCGGATATCTCCGATACCATCCCCTTCACGCACTTCTTACCGTGCTGCTCATTGCTCTGCTCGCTATCATGGTGGTGACGAGCACTACTATTCACTCAGATATTATCTTGAACGAGATCTCGGATGAAACCGTCGAGGACCTTATCGAGGCTTCTCGTTTTACCCGTGGATATAGCTCTGTTCGACTTGCGCAGATCGGTGAACGGGAGTTGCTTCGAGTGGGAGCTCCTCCCTGGGTACAGCGGGAAGGGGTTCGAGCCATCCTCTATCACGCGAGAAAGGCAGGTCTCTCTCTTGAGGATCAGGCAGTGCTTCTTGCTACTGCTGAGATAGAATCCGGTTTTAACCCGTTGGCTCGGGCATCAACCACCTCAGCGTGCGGTCTGTTCCAGTTCGTAAAGGCGACCGGAACAGCATTCGATCTCTCGCCCTCTGATTGCATGTCGCCGTTTCAGAACGCAAAGGCCGGTATTCAGCACTACGTAAAAAATCACAAGAATTCGGTTGAAGAGCATGTCTCGCACCTCCAGGGAGCCGAGAAGGCCTTCAAAACCTTTGAACTCAGCTACTACCTTCATCACGATGGGCCGCACTCCAAGAATCCTTCGAACGATGTGAAGGCCGTGGTGCTGAACGGAACGACGTTTCTCTTTCGTGCGTATAGTATTCTTCGAAAGGAGAATCTCTCGAAGGCGGAGGCTCCAAGTTTTCTTGACCGATTTACAGAGAATCTCTTCGGGATTCTTCACCAGATCACAGAGTACATCCCGCTCCTCTCTGCCTCCGAGGTTCAGGCTTCTGAGATGATTTCGCCTGAGAGCGGGCACCCGGGGTGACATTCGCGCTACGAAAAATTTCCAATCTCTTCAAGAAATGCGGGGAGTACTCAAGCCTTCAGGGAATTCGGGCGACGTTGAGGGCTGGGGTGGCGTCTGCTCAGAGGGCTCACACCGCAACGAAGAAGGAGAAGAGTGATGTTCACGAAAAAGGTTCTGGTAATCGACGATGAATACAGCTCCCACGAAGTTCTTCGAAAGCAGGTGTTTGCGGTCGGATGTGAACCGCTCTGTTGCTCTTCTCCTCGGATGGCCCTTCAACTCTTGAGAGAGAACCCCATCTTTGATCTCGTCATTACAGATCTGCTGATGCCCGAAATGGATGGCCGAGAGCTGATTGCCCATATTCGAGCGGATGAACAGTTTTCGGAGCTTCCCATTTTAATGGTATCTGGAAGGGTCTCTGTGAAAGAGATTCAAGATGTTCTTCAGCGGGGTGGTACGGCTTTTCTGCCGAAGCCGATTAACTCCACCGCATTCCGAGGAGCGGTAGCTCGACTGCTCTCACTTTCTTGGGCTTCAGGTGAAGTGCCCGACTATGTTCAGGTGCTGCAGGAGGCAAACCCCAACGTTGCATAAAAATTGGCCCGTAAGGGGGCGAGAGCAGGGGAGTAGCGTTTCGGCCCTCAAGAGGGTATCATCCTTGTGGACTCCCATGAGAGGAGTGTCCCCTCCGCAGAGAGCGTTGCAGAGAGCCCCTTTGGCGAGCCTCTTCGACATTTTCCGTCAGATCACCGTTTCCGTCAGATCACTGTGACCAATGGATCTTCGGTGAGGGGAGAGTACCCAAATAGGAAAGACGACAGCAGCGATGTTGTCGAGGAATATCATGACATCAACAACATTTTCGGACCTTCACCTCGATGAACGCATTCTGAATGCTTTGGAAGATGCGGGATATAGCACCCCGACAGAGATTCAAGCCGCAGCGATCCCATTAGCGCTGGAGGGAAAAGATCTCATGGCATCAGCTCAAACGGGAACGGGAAAAACGGCGGCTTTTGTGCTTCCCATGCTTCAGCTTCTCTACCAGGAGAGTGAGAAGGATTCGGGGAAGGGGAACGGTAGTTCTGAAAAGGATGAAGATTCGAAGAAAAAAAAGAAGACGAGGCGAGCTCGGAAGGTGCGAGGATTGGTCCTCTCTCCGACCCGTGAGCTAGCGCAACAGATTGAGGAGAATGTAGAGCAGTACGCAAAGTATTTGCCGCAAAATGTTGTTTCGCTCGTGGGAGGGCTCTCGCTGCAACGTCAGATTAAACAGCTCCAGAAGGGGGTTGATATCGTTATTGCTACTCCGGGAAGGCTACTGGACCTCCTACAGCGAAAAGAGATCTCGTTGCGTGACGTTGACTTTTTTGTGCTGGATGAAGCGGATCGGATGCTTGATATGGGGTTTGTCGATGATGTTCGCGACATCGCTCGTCGAGTCAAAAAAGAACGTCAGACTTTTCTCTTCTCTGCGACCACCTCTGACGCCGTTGAGTCGCTTTCTCGTTCACTGCTGACGGAACCAGAGCGGGTAGCGGTACATCCCCCTGATACCGTTGGTGAGAATATTGATAGCCGAATTCTTTTCGTTGAACGGAAAGATAAGCGAGATCTGGTGGCAGACCTGCTCAGCGATGAGAGTGCCACTCGAGTGTTGATCTTTACGGCAACAAAGTCTGATGCCAACGTTCTCGCCGCTATCCTTTCGAGAAAAGAGATAGATGCTCTTGCTATCCACTCTGATAAGAGCCAGAAGGATCGACAGAGAGCCCTGCAAGACTTTGATGAGGGGAAGGTTCGTGTCTTGGTGGCAACGGATGTAATGGCGCGGGGTATTGATGTGGGAGGGATTACCCACGTCATTAACTACGACCTGCCGAATGATCCCGAGAATTTCGTGCACCGCATCGGAAGAACCGCTCGAGCAGGAACGAAGGGAATTGCTCTCTCGCTCTGTGACCTTGACGAGATTAAGATGCTCCGTTCAATCGAGCGTTTTACCAAAAAGACCCTGGCCGTCGACTCGGATCACCCCTATCACTCACCGTTGATCGAAACGATGAAGAATCAACGACAATCCCCGTTTGCCCGTCGCGGTCGCCGTGGTGGAAGAGCGACGCCTCGGGGCGGGCGCGGCGGAAGGCGATAGCAAACGCTATTCAAGGAATGAGCGCTCCTCTTCAAGGATCTGTTCTTGCTCGGAGAGCTCGTTAGAGAGCGATTCGAGGGTTTCAAAGAGGCTTTCGATCTCCTCTCTGCGGTGGGCGATGCTTCTGCTCAGCTCTGCTGCTCGGTCGTTAAACCCGCTCTTGGTGATTTCATACAGCTCCTCTTCTTCCTCCTTCAGGTGAAGCTCGTGTTGCTCAATGGCATTTTCAGTCTTCGTGACCTTGTTTTTTAGTGGCTTCAGAAGGGAGGAGCGTTTCTCGTTGAGTTCTGCTTTTCGTTTTCGCTTCTCCTTCTTGGAGAGCGATTTTTCTGGCTGCTCCTTCTGGTTCGCGTTGGTAGGTGAGGCGAGTCGAGATGGTCCATCGCCTTCTGGCTCTTCCCATCCTTCTCGAAAGAGAAAATCTTCGTATCCTCCCTCGAAGAGAGTCGCGGTTTCCCGCTTAAAGACAATGAGTCGATTGGCGATCTGAGAGAGAAACTCTTCGTCGTGAGTTACGAGAACGATCGCCCCGGGATAGTTCTTCAGCGCTTCAAGGAGTGCCTGTGAAGCATAAAAGTCAAGGTGGTTCGTTGGCTCATCGAGAAACAGGAGATTGGTCGGACGAGCAATAATTCTTCCGAGGTGAACTCTCGTTTTCTCTCCCCCAGAGAGCACCTTTATCTGCTTTTCTGCGGCTTCTCCACTAAAGAGCATACACCCTGCCAAGGTTCGAGCACGGGTACGGTTATGGTCCGCTTCAACCTCAAGGATTAACTCTTCCACGGTCTTTTCTGGATGGAGCTGTTCGATATTGCTCTGTCCGAGATACCCGACTGCCGCGTTGGTGTGAAGGTCAACGTTGCCTCGTGTTGGGGTGAGGGCTCCGAAGAGGGTCGAGAGGAGAGTCGATTTTCCCTTTCCATTGGGGCCGATAATCGCGAGTCGGTCAGTAGGAGCGAGGGAGAACTGGATGTCAGAGAAGAGGAGTCGATCCGGTTCGTATCCAAAGGCGAGTTCGTGCGTGTGAAGCATCCACTTCGAGACAAAGGGTTGGTGGGAAAAGGAGAACGAGAGATCTTGTTCGCTCTCGAGCTGTTCAAGGACCTCGCTGCGCTCTAAGGCTTTTACCCGACTCTGTACTCGCGATGCCTGTCTCGCTTTCGAGCGATAGGTTCGGATGAACTGTTCGGTCTTCTCCCGTTCTTTGAGCTGGTTTTGCCGCGTTCGTTCATGAATCGCTTCTTCCTCTTCAATCTGTTGATAGAGCTGTGCGGTGCTCCCCTTCGACTTGCGAATAGACTCTCGATAGATGAGAGCGATATGAGTAGAAACCTTGTCAATAAAGCTGCGATCATGCGATACCACGATGGCGGCACCCTCCCATTGCATGAGGAACTCTTCTAGCCACCGCACGGAGACGATATCAAGGTAGTTCGTCGGTTCGTCGAGAAGGAGGAGGTCTGGTTCTGAGAGTAGTAACTTACAGAGGTTGAGCCGGATCTGAAAACCACCAGAGAGCTGCTTCGGATCTCTTGCGAGGAGCTCCGGTGAGAACCCGAGGCCATCAAGAATTCGCTCAGCCCGAAAGGTCTCTCGATACGCTCCATCGATCAGCGGAAGGGCTGACTCCGCTTCCTGCAGCGTGGTTGCTCCGGCAAAGTCGAAGTACTGCTCAAGTACACCGATCCGTACCTCTTTTTCGCACGAGATCTGTCCTCCATCGGGATGTTCTTTCCCACTGATGAGCCGGAGGAGGGTAGATTTTCCGTATCCGTTTCTCCCGATCAGTCCTATGCGCTCACCGCGGAGCACGACGAGGCTTGCCTCTTGAAAGAGACTTCTGGTTCCGTAGCTTTTGGAGAGTTGGCTTATGGTTAACATCGGTACAGGATTCTGCTTATTCGTTTCCGTTTCTCTTCTCGTGCCAACGGAAGGGCATCACCCTCCGCTTCCCTTCACCGAAAAGCCATCCTGACGGAGTCTTTCGACAATTCGCGTTCGGTGATCACCTTGAATCTCTATGACTCCGCCCTTGGTCGTCCCTCCGCTCCCACAGAGCGCTTTTAGCTCACGACCGAGAGCTTGCAATTCGTCGTGCGCAAGAGGGGCTCCATCGATCACGGTTACGGTTTTTCCTCGGCGTCCCTTCGATTCTCGGCGAACCCGAATAGTACCATCTCCCTGAAAGCTTGTCTGCTCGGTCGAGCACTGACACTCAGCCACCGGAGATTCGCAGCTGGGGCAGATCCGCCCACTTTCTGTGGAGAAGACAAGCCTCTCACCGGATTTCCTCTTCATCTGTACCTTTGCCCTTCGCCTTACGGAGTCTCTCGGAGCGAACCTCGCTCTCGGAGGCGTTGCATCATCATCTCTATTCGCTCGCGAACAGCCGGATCTTTCCCGCTCGTCATCTGGTCCATGCGGTCCGAGAATGCCGGGGGAAGAGTAGCGGTGCGCTGCGGGATATTTGATGAGGGCGGCCGCGTTCTCCGGGGGATGGTGCTCTGTCGTTCTTCTGTCGGAAGTGCTCCGCTGTTGGTCGTTCTGGAGTGTTCCTCCTGACGGTTTGTCACCCGCTTTGAAGATTGGAGATCGTCATAAAAGGCAGCGAGCACCCCGTCTCGAATATCTGAGGGGTAGAGCGTGAGAAGTGGAGTGCCTTCCGGCATCTGAGGGTCCTGATTCTCCGGCTGGGAGAGTGAGGAAGGAGTATCCTGTTGCGATACGAAGTGGAGCGCCGCCCGTCGAAGGGCCGCCGTGACGACATCTCCGAAGATAAACCAGAGTGAGATGAGTAAGAGAAGGAGCGCCGATATGCGCTTCCACGAACTTCGGCTTGGAGCCCACGAAGGAGGCTCAGGAAGTTGCGCTTTCAAGACCTCCACGGGAGAGCTTTTTCGACGCTCCTCTTCTGCCTGTTCCCGCTGTCGCTCCGCAACGGCTTTCTTCTCCCGTCGAAGTTGGCGAGCGAGTTCGGTCAATGGGTTTACGGCACCGATTCCAACGGTAGCCCGACGAGTCGTTTGATCAATTTGTACACGGGTGATCAGATCGTTGTCGATCCAGTGATTCGGACGCCAGGAGAGCGAAACGACGAGGCCAACAGCTTTCATTCGCCACACCCCATTCGCGAGCGTTTCGGCATACTGTTCCCGGTACGGTTCTGGAATGAGGAGGAACGGATCGTTGAGCACGAGGACCGGGTGGCGTTCACGGCTCGCCGTCAGCAGAATGACGCCGTGGTATTCTGGAGCAGCAAGTTCTTCAAGTGGCACATCTCGAACGTCGAAGAGGCCGTGGTTCTTCAAGAGCAAGGGGAGATCTGCCGCGGGTACTCCGATCGATTCGAGGTGTTCCGCTACGGTGAGAGAGCGGGAGGGGAGAGTGGGACGCACCCCGTTGAATCCGATAAAGAGGTGCTCTTCCGGAGAGAACGGAGCCCCGTTGAGGGTTATCCGATAGCAAGGACTCTCCTCCGTGGCTTCGCCTTTCAGGGCAAGCTCAAGTTCGTAGAGTTTTTCGGGAGCATTGGCACGAAAAACAGCGATTCTTCCCGAGCGACAGGTAATCCGTTTGGCGATCGCTCCATCGCTCAGTATATGCTCGATCGTGAGGATATGATCCGTGGGTATCTGATTCATGTGATCCGTAGGTATTCTGCCCGCCAATCAAAGTCCCCAACTGGCCTCAATGAGGATAGGGTTTCCTCTTTGCAGAGAGCCTCGCGAACGACTACTATGCTCTCCTGATATGAATAGCTCAATTCGACTGATTCTGCACCTTCTTGTGGGTCTCCTCTCGCTCGCCCCTCTCACGGTCTTCGGTGAGTATCTTCCTACGGGTCCGTATTCCTTTCAAGAGAGTGACCTCACCTCAACCATTATCGTGGTCCCTCCCTCTGAGGAGGTGCCAGGAGTCTTTGTTCTCCGACACCCCGCAACCCCAGTATTGCTGTTTGACCCCGAGAAGGTGCCGACTGGGCCAGAGAGCTCGAGTGTTTTCTTTGAGTACGACCCGAAGCGGGCGCGGTTTTCGAAGTTGCATGTCGGAGAAGAGGAACTCCTGATTCGGGGAAATCTCGCTCTCGAGCTTGGGACGGATAAGAAGGTCCGGGTGGCGCTCTCGAATGAGCCAGAAAAGGGCTACCTCACGGTATTCAGTGCTCCTTCCGCTGAAGAGGCGCACGCCCTTCTCGGAATCGTGGCTCTTGAGCCCCGTGTCGGGGTACGGGGAAAGGATGCGGGCAAGCTTCAGGCCTTTACCCTCTCACCATCTCAGAGCGGCGTGGTGAAAGATTATCAGGTTTCTTCGGATCACCGATTGCTCCTCGACGGACAGGAGGTGTCGATTCGATATGTTGGTCTTGCCCCTGGTCGAGGAGCCTCCTGTGAGCCGAACCGCGCCCTCTTTCTCTCTGAGGAGGAGTGGCAGGAGCGAGGAGCTGCTGATGTGAAGGATGCCGACCTCCTCGCCCTCGCAGAGAAGAAGGGCGAAGGACCGATTCCTGCAGCGCTCTCGCTTCCCCTTCGTCCCGAAGGAAACGCGTTTCGTGCGCTTGATCGAGAGAACGGCCGAGTTTTTCGGTTCGAGGTGTTCTTGCAACGTCGGGTGGCCGGGGTGCTCCGTACGGTGTGTCGCTCCACTCCTGAGACCCTCCAGGGAGTGGAGATGCTTCAGTAGCCTCATGATCTCTGTTGTAGTGAAGCGAAAGTATGCGTTCCTCAAGGGGGCTGGAAAGCTCGATGGAAATCAAACTCTTCACTCCTTGCCGGAGGCGATTTGGGAGAAGAAGAAGAGGCAGTGGCGTCTTCCGCTCGGCTCACTGGCGTACCTCCTCGAGCTTGGGCTAGAGCGGACGACCTCAGTATCATGGGAGCTCAGCGGAGAGACCGAAGAGGAGTTGAAAGATCGCCTTCGAACGGCCCGCACCGAAGCGCTTGATGCCGTCCAAAGAGATCCCTTTGCGGTAGCGGAGCAGCATGGGGAGTATCTTCCACACCACTGTTGGTTCTTTTGGAGTGAGGACGACGAGATGCTCCTCGTTCGCCCCTCGACGATCTCATCGCTCCGCTCTCTCCTTCGGAAGCATCGTGGGGGAATCTGGGTGGGAGAGCACCGCTCGTACACCGTTTCGGTTGCCGATCTCCCCCCCCTCTTGCGTACCCTTCGAGAAGAGCAGGTGGCCTTTGGTGTTGCTCAGTCTGCGGCGGAGCGGCTACGTGAGGGAGTGACGCTCCGTCAGCAGCGAGCTCCCCTTCGGACTCCAGATCTGATCACTTCCGCACTCCGACCGGCTCTCGTCGCGAGTACTGAAGGAGAGCTCTCGTCGTGTCGGTTGCTCGGGAGCTGGACTGCTCTGCGGGAAGAGCTCGTTGTCCACGAAGAGACCGATTCAGAACGGCAGCGGGTGTTAGCGGAGCTTTCGGTTGATGGCGCGTTCGCCATTCTCTATCACCTCCTGCGGAAAGGGGTGCCGTGCACGCTCTCCTCTGAACTCCTTGATCGGCTTGCCACCGCTCCTCTTCACGTTGTTCCCCTTCGATGGAATCAATTGCTCTTTGTCGCTCAGAGTCCAGAACCATTAAAGAGGTTGTGTGCTGAGGAGGCCCTTGAATCGTTTGAATCTTTTCCCGGCGAACCGCTCTTCTTCTTTCGGGGAGGAGAGGAACTTGGTGAGGCCGATATCGCTCTCTCTGGCGAAGCCGTGTGCTTTCTCGGTGGTGCTGAAGCGCTGCTGGAGCAGATCATGGAGCGAGCACGGTGTCGACGTGAGCGAGAGCGAGTACAGAGCGGTGAAGAGGATCTCTCGAACCGTGCCGTGCTGAAGCACGCCCCAGCGCTGGAGCAAGCACTCTATCCACACCAGAAGATCGCTGTGCGGTGGTTTTCAGAGATGGAAGGAGGGCTGCTCGGCGATGATATGGGGCTGGGGAAAACCGTCTCGGTGCTCGCCATGCTCTCTGAGCTTCGGTGGAGAGGAGATGCAGAGGTCCTGCTCGTGGTGTGCCCCAATTCACTGGTCCAAAACTGGATGCAGGAAGCTGAACGGTGGTTGCCGGAGCTGCGGTGTACCACTCCGCCAAAGGGCGCTTCTTTTCGGAGAAGCTATTTTCGAAAGTTGCTCGGCTATGAGTTCTCAGAGATCGTTGTCGTGAACTATGAGAGTTTCCGATCTCCTCAGGTCCTCGAGCCGTTGCAGGAGTGGGTTCAGCAGCGGGAGTGTTTTCTCTGCATCGATGAGTCGCAACGGGTGAAAAATTCCCAGTCAAAGAGCTTTCTCGCCCTTCAAGAAATCGCTCCGCTCTGTCCTCGAAGAATTCTCCTCAGTGGAACCCCGGCACCGAAGGATGTTTCCGACCTCTGGTCACAGACCTATCTCATTGACCTGGGAGAGCGGTACGGAACGCACTACTATCGGTGGCTTGAGAGTATCGCAGAGTTAGGTACCAAGTTCAGTAAGATGGCAGTATCCCGATTTCATGATGAGGAGGTGTATCGGGTGAAGCTCCGCTTTCGAGAGCTGCTGCTCCGGCGGAGAAAAGAGGATGTGATAGACCTTCCTGAGAAGGTCTTTACCACTCGCTTCGTTGAACTGACGGGAGAGCAGAAACGGAGGTTTGATGAAGTGTGTGATGAACTGAGGATTCAGATGACGTCACTCTCTGGGAAAGCATTTTATCGACAGATTGATAATATGTTGGAGGAGTTTCTTCGGGCGGTGCAGGTCGCTTCAAACCCCCGGCTCGTTGATGAGCGCTTTCAGGGAGAACCCGCAAAGTTTCTGGAAGTAGACCGCCTTCTCGAGGAGATTATTGATGGCCAGAACGGAAAGGTCGTGCTCTGGACCAATTACGTCAAGAACGTCCGTGAACTCACCCGCCGCTACGAGCGGTACGGAGCGCTCCCGTATTCAGGCGAGCAGAACACGGAGGAGCGTGATCGGGCCGTACGTGCCTTTCAAGATCGTGAGAGCGACGTACGACTGCTCGTTGCGATTCCTGCCGCTGGAGGGGTTGGAATCACACTCACCGCGGCTCAGACCGCGATCTATCTCGAGAAAACGTGGAATGCCGAGCATTGGCTCCAATCTGTTGATCGGATCCACCGGATCGGACAGCGGGGAATGGTGCACGTGATCTCTCTTGAGAGCGGCTCGGTAGATGCTCTGATCTCGAGGAATCTCCAGAAGAAGGAGCAGTTCCTTCGCGAGCTGCTCGACCAACCGCTCCACGACCCGGCCTCCGAAGAAGCGCTCCATCCTTCAAGAGAAGACCTCCTCAACGCACTGGCGCTGAAAAAAGCAGGAGGGAGAAGAAACTAAGGATTGCACACCTGAAAGAGCCCTTCCTGCTCCTGATCGTGGTACCACAGGTGTTCAAAGATAGGCCCCGTATCTTCGTGAGGTGTCTCGCTCCTTCGCGAGTATCTCCTCCAGGAAGTATCAATCGGGGAATGAGTCCACCACGCCGGAGTAGCAAGATTGCAATTTGACTCAGCGGTGTGTTGTTCTTCGGGTTGAAACCTTCTCGCTTCAATGAGTTTCTCGAACTCTGCTCGGTGAAGAGAAAACCGCATCCGAAAGGAAAAATCAGTGAGGAGGTGACACTCAATGTGGTGGGAGATCTTAAGTGTTTTGAACTCACGGTCGGAGAGATACGTTTGAAAGAGGTGAGTTCTTCGTGATGCTTGATCGATCTGAAGCATCGCAAGGGTTGGCCAGAGCAGAAAAACAGTACAGAGCCCTCCCGGCAACCACCGTGAGGAGAGCATCTTTCTGAGAGCAGATTGGGGGGCGAGGAAGGCCTCTCCAGCACTCTTTGCCACGAGGAAGATTACCACCAGAACGAGTCCTGGTATTCCCCAGTAAAGAGATGACATGAGCAGTCGAACGAAAATGAGCTCCGAGGCGCAGCTATTCGTAAGGTGAAGGAGCTCGGGGAGGAGCGCGCCGGCGACCACACTGCTGAGCAGCAGCGCAAAAAGGGTGAGAAAGGTGGTGCAGCGCAGAAGTATCGACACCTGAGAAGTATGCCGCAAAAGATGTGGCGAAGGAAATGGAATCACTTCGGCAACGAGCATTGCTCCCTTCCGAGCCCAGGATGGTCGCAACGTAGGTAAGTTCTTAAGAGGAGCTCAATACCTAGTACACTGTTATACCTACTTAACCACCATGCCCTCTAAAACTCACCTGACAGTGTGCTAGTCTGAATCCTTACTCTCCAGTCCCTCCAGTTCCAGTTTCCTGGTAACAAGTGGAGCAGTAGACGTCAAAGCCAACGAGCATCGCCCACAGGTTGCTTTCCGGATGAAGGAATGTGCCATTCTCGCCGTATTTAGGAAGAACAGTAAAGTTTGACTTTTCTCCACAATTGCCGGCACCGGTTGTAAACGAGATTGGAGCTTCAGCGTCAGCCCCTGATTCTTCGACAACGACATTTTGCTGAGTAAAGGGATCCTTGTATCTAACCTTGATGGTCTTGGCTGCACCTGCGGGGCCTTGAGGGAAATCTACCTGGAAAGTGACGTTATACAGGCAAGGGTACTCGGTTTCGCATTGGGCACTATCAGTATTGAGGACGCAGTTTCCGGGAAGTGGATTTATCGTGTAAGTTAAAAAACCCATCCGCAATCCATCATTAAGAGCTATAAGCGTGGGTGCATTGGCCGCTATGTTGCCATTATCGCGCAATTCGTCGTTATAAAATGCTAAGGAGTACCAATCTCCTCCATCATAGGTGCATCCACCACATCCAAGCGTGCTATTGCCAAATTCAGAGCCCTCTGCATTTGCAGTGCAGATACCAATTCTGTCAGCTCTGGACTTTGGGTTCCGAGTCGTTATGGCCGTGTCTGATTGAGTCAGGCTCTTTGTAACGAGAGGCTCGCTATCAATCAATCGATCTGTGTACCAAGAGAACAGTAGAAACGTAGCTAATAAAAAATTCACAGCAACTCCTTGGCTCTATCAACCTAGAATATAGGTTTGGGATTTTCTGATCTTCAACATCAGTATATGCTTAAACATTCTATAAACAACCTGTTTCTTTCATTTCGCTAAAATACGTCTCAAAATTAATGCGGTACTCCATTTGGGAGCCGCCGCGTGGAAACGATAGCGGACATCCAGCGTGAATTTTCCGCGCTATTCGGTGAGCAAGTTGAGTACAAGCGATTTTATAACCAGTTAAAGCATGCAAACACGCTCTCTCTTTCCTCAAAGCAAATGCTCTAAGAACTTACCAATGATGCTCGCAAAGCGGAGGGGTGCCAACGATACCGAGTACCTCCGCAAGTGCTCGTAAGAGCTCTCCTTCCGGTGGAATAATCTCTCTGTCAAAGAGGATCACGGTAGCAGCCGCCCGGAGGATCCTCCCTCTTTGAGGAGGAGGCGCTACTTGAAGGGTACGGAGGATCGCCGGAAAATCTTGCAGCACTCCGTGAGCTCCTTCCTTCCGAGCATATGGCCGAGGAGAGAGGTCGAGCGCTGTGCATCCGGCTTTGTAGGCTGCTTCAGAGGTATTGGTGTGCTCGCCGTGTCCCACGAGGGCGAGGATCCGGAGGAGCTCATGGAGTGTCTCTTCAGGCACCGGGCGATATCTGCGAGTGAGGGGGTCGGTATAAATTCGGGTGCGAAGACGACGGATAACAAGCTCGTGGAAGACAATTTCAAGCGAGGTATTGTGGGTTCTTCGGGTGGTGAGCTTCTCAAGGAGGTCGAGAAAGTGCTTCGTCTCGGCCGGTGAGAGCTCGGCAAGTGCAGGGAGTGCCATATGAAGAAGCGGAAGGTGATAGGCTGCCGGGAGATCTGCGACGAGGCGATGCAGAGAGCCGAAACGACGCTCAAGATGGGGATCCCCGGCTCTGATAACGGTATTGATCTGCTCGAGATGGTGGTCTCCGTCCGGTTCAATGAGCAGCGCAACGACGGCTGCTCGTGCTCCATACGGCTCACGAACCGCTTCGCGGAGAAGATCGGGGAGATGGCGAAGCATCGACTGGGCTCGTTCGAGGGCCGAACCGAGGAGCTGCGGAGGTGAATCAAGATCGTAACTCCCAAGGAAAAATCTCTGCAGCTCCTCGGTGGAGAAACCCTCTCCGAACCCGGTACTGGTGCCAGTGCTTGGAGAGATCAGAGTGGTCACGGCAGAGACCGTATGAGAAAATGGAGGGTTCGCCCGCACCTTCTCCGGAGACGGGAATTCCCCAGTGAAGCTCGGGTCAAGGCGGCGGATGCGATCGGGAAGTGGCGGATGGGTGGTAAGATATGCTTCAAGTCGAGAACTCTCGAGGGTGTGGAGAAAGAAGTGGCGAAAATCTCTCATCTGTCGGTGAGCAAAGAGGTGTTCCTGGTCGCTTCCTCCGATCTTGGCGAGCGCTGTGGCAAGGGCGAGGGGATTTCTCGTATACTGCACCGCGGATGCATCAGCGAGATACTCCCGTTGGCGGCTCACAGCAGCGTGGAGGAGGTGACTGCAGAGGTGTCCGAAGATGCCGAGGGCATACAACGGAACGCCGATCAGTATCTCGGGGTTGATCGGTTCTTGGCTCAAGTGCTGGGAGAGCACAGAGCGGTGTTCCCTCCGGAGTTCTTGACGTTTCGCTTCATGAGCAAAGAGCCGGCGAGCCGTTCGATAAAAAACGTCGATTCCGGCGGTTACAGTGGCGAGCTTTAGCGTGAGGTGAATGTCACCGTGGAGGATATGCCCAAACTCATGGGCGATCACGGCCTGAAGCTCTTCTCGAGAAAGATACTCAAGAGCGCCATTCGTCACTCCAATAACGGTATCATCTCCCGCTCGGCCCGCCGCGAATGCATTGATGGAGTGATTCTCGGGAAGGAGATAGAGCAGGGGAACTGACGATCCGGTTGCAAGTGCCATCTCCTCGGTGAGGTTGAGAAGCATCTGCTCGTGCGGATTCTTCGTGGAGGGATAGACGCGCTTTGCACCAATGGCCCGAGCAACGGCAACGCCCCCTCCTTTGAGCTCTTTCGCCCTTCGAGCAGCACCTATTCCCATTGTCAGGAGTGAAACACCACCCCAGAACAGCAAGATCGCGGGGTGGAGGAGAAGAAAGAACGTAGCTTCAGAGAGGGGTACGTCACTACTCGTGGTTTCCCCGGGAGCCGCCAGTGCGAGGAGGCCTGCGATGGCAACAGCAACGAACAGGGCGGTGATACCGGCAAAGCAGAGAGGAAAGAGCAAGAGTGCTCCCGAGAGGAGAGAGGAAAGCTGTCTCGCTTGTCGTTGGGCGTCAACGAATCTCATCGATGGTGTACCAAATGGAACTTCCGCTCCTCGCGAGAGAAAGTCATTGTGAAGGTTGATGGGAGAGATGATCTCTGTGAACAATGCGTCATGTCAAATGCATCCGATCACGGGAGGAACGGTGATCCTTTCTTCCTCCCGCTCCTCATTCTTATTGGTATTGAAGCGGTAATCCTCTCCTTCTGCCGCTTTGTGGCCGCGGATGAGGGCTTTTATTTACTCGCCGCTCGACTCATTCACGAAGGACAGCTGCCGTACCGAGACTTCCTCTACCCGCAAGCTCCCTACTACCCCTTTCTGCTCCGGGGGTGGTTTGCTCTCTTCGAGACGACGTGGAACAGCGCTCGGCTTTTTGCTGCGGCGCAGTTCTTTGGGATCGCGATCCTCTTCTATCTCACGGTGCGGAGAGTGTTTTCTCGAGCGCTTGCTCTCTTCGGTGTGCTCATCCTCCTGACTGGAGAGGCCGCTATCGGATGGTTCACCGTCGCAAAGCCATACGGGCTCGTCGCCCTGCTCCTCGTCGCGCTCTTCTCCATGCTGCTTGCGGAGTGGGAGGGCATACCCTTTCGCCAAAAGGTGTGGAGAGCGGGTGGTGCGGGGGTGCTGCTTGCCGTTGCTGTGGGGGTTCGAAGCTATCTGATCGTGCTCTTTCCGGTCGTGGTCCTCTTCCTCTGGATCTTTCGGAGGAAGGAGGATGGTGCCGCCTCGAGCGTTGCTTTTCTCGGTGGGTTTGTGCTCGGAGTAACTCCTTTCCTCGTGATGATCTCGGTTTTTCCGAGAGAGAGTTGGTTTAACAACATCCAATTTCATCTCCTCCGTTCGTCACTCTCTCCAGCTGCTGCGTGGCAACAGAAGGGAGCGTTGCTTTCAGCTCTCCTTGGTGTCCGTTCTCATCAGCAGTTAGCGCCTTTTCAGTATCCAGCGCTCTTTATCGGAACCGGTACGGCGGTGATACTGCTCGGAAAGAATCTCCTCGCTCGAAACCTGAGATCTCTGGACCGGGAAGCGATCTTCCTTGCCATTCTTTTCTCCGCAGTGCTTACCGGAGTCAGCCTGGTTCCAACTCCTGCGTGGTTTCAGTACTTCGCAATCGTGTACCCCTTCCTCCTCTTCTCCACCCTTGGTGCGCTTCACCTCTGCCACTCGGTGACTCCACTCCTAACTGGCGTTGGTGGTGTAGCGATCGTGCTCTGTTCCATTACTCCGTTTTTCACCGTGCTTCACCGCTATACTGCTACTGGTGTTGGTGTTCCGACGGTTCACCGGAGAGCGTTGGAGTCAAGCCGACTTTCAGGGGTGCAAGAGGTACAGCATCGAGTTGATGAGCTGACGGCACCGGGAGATTATGTCTTTTCGCGATGGCCCGGATTTCTTCTGGAGAGTAAGGTGCGACCGTATCCTGGCTCTGAGAACCAGTTTTGGACCCGGGTCACAGATCGAATATCGTCGCAGCAGGCGAGGGAGTTTCACCTTTTTGAGCGCTCTTCCATGCGGACCCTCGTTGAGCAGCGGAAAGTGCGTCTCATCGTGATCCGGCCCCGGTATCTGAACCGCCTCTTCTCAGAAACACTCCTCACGAAGAACGGCTATGAGTTTATCGAAGAGCGAGCTGGGGTTCGTTTCTACGGATTGCCGCAAGATTCACGTTGGTGAGGATGTCTTTTCGTAATAGTTTCAAGGCGTTAAGAAAAAGCTCGTCGCGCGCGAGGAAATATCCTATCCTGCTGCCACGATGGAAACGAGGTATTACCAGACGAAATTTCTATCTTGGTGGTGGTGCAGCGTCACGGTGTTTGTGGTCTTCACTGCTCCGTGCCTCGTGCAGGCACAGGTGCCTCCCGGAGTCGGTACTGGTCTCGCTTCCCCGGTTTCAGACAAAACCTATTCTTCGCCGCCGCTCTCGATCACGATCACCGGTTCGGGGGGATCCTTTCGCGGGGAGATCGCGGTGGGAGGAGTCCCTTCTCTCTCGGTCAGCGGTCCCCGTCTTGGGCCGTCTTCTTCGCCGACGCTGTTCTGCCAGAATGCCACCGCCGCGAACCTCTTTGATTTTGGAGATGGAGTGTGTGTGATGGAGGAGTGTGAAGTTCCTCAGGACACGTTGCAGTTTTATTGTCTCGATGGGAATGGAGACCTGGCTCTCGGTCCCTTTCTCTTCCGCGAGTAGAAGGGGGAAGGAGATGAAAGCATACCCCTTCTTCCCATACAGTTTTCCCCAGACGGGGTAAGGAGAATGGAGTATGAGTGGGATGCATGACAGAACGAACGAGGCACCATCTCCTGCTCCTGCTTCCCCTCGAACTGTCGGTACCGCTTCCTCCGCTGAGAAGGTCAGAGCTCTTGTTCTCGGAACGATCGCTGCGCTTCCCCTCTCAGGGTGTGAGCAGGAGCGCGAGGCCGCATACTCACCGTTTGCGCTCCTTCAACTCTTTTCTGGCGGAGTTTCAGGGGAGCAGGCGCAAGGCTCGCTCCACGGGGAACTCCTCTCCGATCGCTTGATGATCCTTCTCTCGCGATCTGAAGCCCGAGGGCTTCCGGATTCATTTCACGGTGCTTCGCACGGAACACCGTACGGAAAGGTGGAGGTCTATCGTCAGTGCGCGAGGGGTCGGCAGGAGTACCTCTCTCCGAGTCCCGAGCAGGTTACCGAAGTACAGCAGATCGCCGATCAGTTCTTCGATGACCATCAGGTGGAACAGGCTGCTCGAGCCTACGATACCGGTCTCCTCCTTGTGCGTGAGATCCGGAGTGGAGGGCGAAACCCAACCGTAGACCTCCGAATCGGTGTTGATCACGATCGTCTTCGAGAGTCTCAACTTGCCTGTCACCTCGGAAAGATCCGGTGTGCCGTAAAGATGCTTGATCTCGGGAGCGCAGCAAGAGAAGCAGAGAGAGCCCTTCGCGATGTGTATGGACACGAGCTTTCCGGTGGTGCTGGAGAGGAGTTTTCCATAACGGTCTCCGCCGAAGAGCTGGAGGAGATGCACCACGAGGATGAGGAAGCCGCGGTTTCGCCTCAGGCGTTGCGGGGAACGGTTCTCTCGCTCACCCGATTGCTTCACGAGGATCCGATCGTTCGACGGGGGGAGATCACGCGTCAGGAGTGGGAGCGTGATCGCGCGCGGCAAAGCTCCGATGAACTTCGTGGTCATGGGGATGTTGAAGCGGCGGAGCTCTCTGCTCGTGACGCGGAAAATCGTCAGCGGTTGATCGCAGCAGCTCAGTTTCATCACCTTCTTCGAGAGGCAAAGGCCAGTGAAGCTGCGGCACGGGCGGGCCGCTCCTATCCGCGGCGAGATCAACTCTCGGTTCTTGAAGAAGGACTTCAGGTCTATAGAGAACTTCTCGCCCTTTCGACGGATGAAGGGGACACTATCTCTCTCGAAGTGGCGAGCCAGGTGATCGGGGCGCTCAGTGCGGCGCAGCATTGGAGGGAGGTGCCTGCTGAGCCAGAACACCTTGAGGACTTCTCCCGCGAGTGTCTGTTCAGTGCTGCGTCATGGGAGCTTGGTCGGAGAGGGGTGATGAGCCCCCTCATTTCGTTACTCCGAGAAAACGGTGAAACTTCTCATCTCTTTCTCTCACATGCTCACACGAAGGTGCTCGAGGTATTTGCTCGTGCCAGTGTGCCACGTGATCCTCAGGACCGAGGGGAGGGACCGGCCGAGGCGGCGCTGGGGGTCGTTCAGCGAGCGTCGTTCTCTGGTCAAGGCCTCGTCGGAGCTGACGAAGACGAAGTGATTGAGCTTTTGGGCGAGGCTTTTCAGCAGGTGGAAGACTCTATTGCGAACGAAGCCGCATCTGAGGAGTCGCTTCAGGTTCAACGAGAGCGACTCCTTTTTGGTCTCCATGTTCTTCAGGTAGCCCGTCGACTTGGTGCGTCTCCAGAACGGATTAATCCTCTGCTCCACCAGGCACTCGCCCTAGAGGAGCAGATGCGTGCTCAACCGGAGATTCAGCAGGCAGATGCTCGACTGGTCGAACTCTTTCGTAACGCCCAACAACAGTCCCGCCCGCTGCAGCACCGCTGAGGATTACTCTATTTCGAGAAGAGTTCGTCTTGTTCTCGGAAGCTGTAAAACCCGTCTTCCGAAAAGATGATGTGGTCGAGGAGCGGAATCCCGAGGAGCCTGCCGGAGTCTCGGAGTATCTCGGAGACCGTGCGATCCGCGCTACTCGGGGTTACCTGTCCGGAAGGGTGGTTGTGGGCCACGATGATGGCGCTGGCCCGGTCGGTAATCGCGTCAGCAAACACCTCGCGGGGATGGATCTGAGAGGAGTTGACGAGGCCCACGGTGACCACCCGTGTGCGGATCACCTCCTGTGCCCCGTTGAGGGTCAGCGAGATAAAGTGCTCCTTCTGACGCCTCGCCCAGTGGGTGAGGAGGGGAATTGCATCTTCGGCGAACCGAATCCGGACTCCTCGCGGATGGATCCGACGCCGAGCAAACTCCACCGCTGCGAGGAGCAGGGTGGCCTTCGCCTTTCCAATGCCGGGGAGCTGAAGGAGTTGGGAGAGGCTCAGCTCGTCGTTCTCGGCATCAAAGAGCTGCAGCACCTGCTTGGCGAGCTTCCGGACCGGAATCCCCCGAGTCCCACTCCCAAGCAGGAGCGCAATCAGCTCCTCATCTCCGAGTCCACCCGCTCCATACCGCTCAAACCGCTCCCGCGGCCACTCTTCCCGATCTGATTTTCGAAAATCGTATGTATTCACTTCTTTACCGAAAGTCTTCCGCCCTCTTCTATCGTACAAGATGCGGAAAAGTTTCCTGAAAAGTGATTTTTTTGCTTCGCTTCGTGAGCAGGGAAGCAGCAGGGAAGCGCCTTACTGTGGTCGGAGGGAAATTTGGGGGAGGGAGGCGTCGTCGTAGCAGATGAGAAAAAAGCCGCTCGACCAGTCATAGGAGATATGTTCAGCCGCGATCGGTACACCGTCCTCCGTTTGCCCTGTCACGGTATAGTCTTCCAGGGCAACGATCTCTCCGTTTGCAGTGAGTTGCAGGGAGATCATCTCCTCTGTCCTGAGAAGAACCGCATAGGCCTCTTCGCCGAGCGAAACCACACTCCTCCCGAGTGGAACGGATCTCTCAGCAAGTTCGCGAGCGATTTCTTCACGCAGCTCGTCTGAGGGGGGAACGAGTTCCTGTAGGAGTTGTCTTTCTTTCTCTCGTTCCACGATGAATTTGTGGTGTTCCCGTGAAACGGTGCCGCCGGTGAGCAGGATCCGCTGAAGCGCTGCTTCAAGCGCCTGCTCATCTGCGCTCTCCGCGAGCGACTCCTCCTCTTCGATCGCCTTTCGGAGGAGAGCGATGGCTCTCTCTCCAGCGCCCTCACCGTACACTTCGTTGTAGGCAAAAAACTGAACAGAGTCCTCGTTCAGATCGAGTGCCATAGGGCTGCCATCGCTCTCGTCGAGCAAGCCGAAAACTCTCTGGAAACAGTCCCTACGTGTCTTCATAGAGAGAAGGGAGCTCGGACGCCCTTCTCCTCTCTCATGCTCCTTCAGGTGAGCGGCCATGTTCAGAAGGGTGGCGAGGACCCGCTTCTTCGGAAGACCGGCGATCGACGTCAGGGCAAAGGAGGTTCGCATTGCTTCTGCAAACGTGGCATTATCCACACTACCTTTCAGCCGTCGAACCTCCTCGGCCTCGTGGAGAGGCCTCTCGATCTCGCGGATCTCTTGAACAGGGAGGGGGGTGCGGCTCGTACTCCGCTCTCCTTCTTCTCCCATGACTTGGCTGGTGTAGCTGCCGTCGTCGTGAAGAGTGAAGCACTCGGTTGGCTGCTCAGCATCGTTGGGCATTCGCAGGTAGGTGATGCATCCTTCTTTTTCGTAGAAGACTACCCGAACGTCTTGAGAGAGAGGAAGGGTGAGGGCCCCATCGTGATCGCAGAACTCTTGGCCACGCCGAAGAAGCGATTGGAGATGCTCAAAGGCGTCTCTCACTTGAGCCGGCGTGATATCTCCATAGTCTGGCATAGTTCCCTTGACCTTCTGACGGTTCTACCGCTCTCCCTCCCGTGATATGGGCGGAATACCCGCTGTGGTGCTCAGAGAACCTCGATTTCTGAGCTATTTCGAGAATAACCGTCGTTTATTGATCATCAGGTGCTTCATCGTCGCGATCGGGACGGTGCCCTTTCGGGCCTCAATCCACTTCGACTCGCTCGCCTCTCCTTGCAAAATCTCTCGTCCGCGATCACGGGAGGCGAGCCACTGGGCTTCGGTCACGAGGTCAGGGAAGGGGTTCTCCGGTTCACCCTCTACAATCGCCTGAAGATAGTGAAAGAATTGATACCACTGAAGCGCTGTCGTCTGACGCCCGGCATTGTCAGATTCCTCCTCAGGAACTCGTCCGAGCACACCGAGGGCTGCACTCCGAGTGAGTCCGAAAGCCTGGAAAAAGAGGGCGGCCACCTCTCGGTATGAACACCCAAAGGTGAGCACTTCGTGCTCGACATCGGCGTAGAGTTGCTCGCGGAGGAGCTCCCTTCGGTAGGAGAGGAACGCCTTCTTGTCCAGGTGAATAAGGCTTCTCTGAGCACAGAAGCAGATGCCACCACCGAGCAGACCAAAGGCAGGCGGGAGGAGGCTGCTCTCCTCTGCAAGCGCTCGTCCCAACGCGAGGTGTCTCCGAATGGCGGTTGCGAGGAGGGCTCGTTCCTGTTCGTCCTTCTCCTGCTTTCGATACTGTGCGGTCACGTAGGTCAGGATCAGTATTGCGGCCAACTCCTCTCCCGGAATCTCCTTCATCAGGTGAACGAGGTTCGCCTCAGGGTGTTGTTCGAGAACCTTCGGATGGTAACTTCGAAAATACTCGTAATAAACGGCGTGATACGACTCGCTCACACTGATGAGGTAGGGGTAGAGCAGATGAATTGCTAATTCGTTGACGACGGCAGGTTCCTTTTCCAGAGAGAAGAATACCGCCCGGACCTTATTGAGGTGGTTTGAGGCGAGAATAATCCGATCGAAGAGCGCGATCGCCTTCTGCCACGAGTCTGACGGAGGAACAAATGAGTGTCGCGAGGGAGGCTTGTCCGCCTCCGTCAGCTCTTCTTGCGCAACCTCTTTCTCTGCCTCTTCAATCGCCTTCGCGAGATCTTCCGGTTCCCCATCAAAGAGGGAATCAACATCATTTTGGTCTATTTCATCGTTCATAACCGGCTACTATCTATTATACCGAAAACTCTCCGGAGAGGAGTAGGGGAAATTACGGATTGATGCCGAGCGGCCCCGGCTCTCGTCGGGGATCGCTCACCCCAATGCGAAAGGGCCCTTCCCGAAACACGGCGCTGACCGCCCCAATCCCGTAATCTGTCTCTTCCATAACAGCTCCGTGGTCCTCTAAGAGCTGTTTTTCCTGTCGAGAGAGGTGTCCGCTATCAAAAACGAGTATATCTGGGCTCCACTGATGGTGTACACGAGGAGCAAACACGGATTGTGCTGGTGGGAGATCGAACAGCAGGGAGTACGCCAATACATTGGTAACGGCCGAGATGATCCGTGGACCACCGGGACTTCCGAGGGCGAGCACCACCTCGCCGTCTCTCTGTACGAGGGTGGGGGTCATCGAGCTGAGGGGAGTTTTCTTCGGTGCGAATTGGTTCGCCTCTCCCCCGAGAAGGCCGAAGGAGTTCTCGCTTCCCGCCTGAAAGGAGAAGTCATCGAGGGTGTTATTGAGGAGCACACCGCTTTGCGGGTCGAGGAGCCCAGACCCAAAAAAGTAGTTGACCGACTGGGTTGAGCTGATGGCGTTCCCCATACGATCGATGATCGAGAAGTGTGTGGTGTTACCCGGTGAGGGGCGGGGAGTCTCGGGAGCCGAAGCGTCGTTTGCCCTCTGGAATCGTTCTCGGTGAACGTGCTGGGAGAGCTCAGCGATAAATGTGTCGCTGAGATAGTGTTCGGTTCGGTTCTGGACGAATCGGGGATCTCCGTATGCCGTGGCTCGATACGCAAAAGCACGGCGAAGAACCTCTCCCCTGAGAGCGAGAGTGCTCACCTCCAGCGGGTGCTTGGAATCGTACTGAGAGAGCACCGCGAGTGCTTGAAGGGTGATGATACCTCCACTACTCGGAGGGGGAGCCGTGAAAATTTCATGCTCACGAACGGTCCTGCGGAGTGGGGAGAGTTCGTACACCTCATACTCATGGAGATCCTCCTTCGTCAGTCTCCCCCCGAATCGCTGGACCGTGTCCACGAGGGAGTCCGCGACTGCTCCCGAGTAAAATCCACTCTTCCCAGATCTCGCGATCGTGCGGAGGGTCTTTCCGAGCGCTGGATTTCGGTAGCGGTTCGCTGTGGATGAGAGGTGGTGAAGGAGCGCCACTCGGCTCTTCAGTGGTGCCTTCTTCTGTTGAGCTCGGAGCCACTCCTCTGAGGAGGCAAAGTGGGGATACGGCACAAACCCTCGCTCTGCGAGACGGGCCGCTGGGAGGACGAGCTCGCTCCACGAAACCGCTCCAGAGCGGTAGTGCTCGTAGAGAAAAGAGAGCCCCGCGACGAGCCCTGGTACACCGACCGAGGTTCCCCCAAATCGAGAGCGTTCGGGGAGATACTTCCCCTGAGAGAAGTAGTCACTTCGGGTTGCTGCTGCCGGAGCTCTCTCTCGCATGTCGAGAAACTTTGGCTCGCCTCCTTTCACGGTGTAGAGCGCAAAGCCACCCCCGCCGATTCCGGTGGCCTGGGGGCGGATGACAGCGAGGGCAAATGAGGTCGCAATCGCTGCATCGATGGCGTTTCCTCCCCGTTCAAGAATAGCGGCACCGATCGCACTCGCCTCACGGGACTCTGAAGCGATCATCGCTCCATCCGACACCGCTACATAGTCTTGAACGGTGAGATGCGGGTTCTTCCGAATATTATGGAGTTGAGAAAAGAGTTGCTCCGCCTTCGGAGAGAGCATGGGAGAGAGCCTCGAAGCGCTGCATCCGAGTCCGAACAAGAGTGCGAGAGTGAGGGCAAAACACCGCATAGAAATCTCCCAAAGTTTCGAGAACGGTACTTGCTTCCCGCCTCAAAGAACAAGGAGTATACCGTCATGGCCCTCTCTGAACACCCACCCCTTTTTCTGCGTGATGTTACGAAACGGTATGGCAGCCTCTGCGCAGTAGATGGCCTCTCTTTTGGAATTGAGGAGGGAGAGATCTTTGGACTCCTCGGACAGAATGGCGCAGGAAAGAGCACCCTGATTAACATGATCGTTGGACTCACCAAGAAGGATAGTGGATCTATCCAGGTGTTTGGACACGATGTTGAGCAAGCGTATCGCATAACCAGAAGACTTATCGGAGTCATGCATCAGGAGCTGGTGATTGAGAAGTTTTTTTCGATCGGAGAGGCCTTAAAGCTCCACGCGGGTTACTACGGCGTGAAAGACGATCCCCAGTGGCGGAAGCGACTGATTGAACACCTCGATCTCTCTCCACACCTCGAGAAGAAATATCTGGCACTCTCTGGAGGAATGAAGCGTCGATTTATGGTCGCCAAGGCGATGATTCACCGCCCTCGACTCTTGATTCTTGATGAACCGACTGCTGGTGTCGATGTTGAGCTCAGAAGGGGGCTGTGGGACTTTGTTTCCGAGATTAATCGCGAAGGAACGACGATTCTCCTCACGACTCACTATCTGGAAGAAGCCGAGCAGATGTGTGGGCGGGTGGGGATTATGCACCTCGGAAAGCTGATCGCCCTTGAGAAGACCGCAGATCTCATTCGGAAGACGGGTGAACGAAAGATTCACCTCCGTTTTCGAGACGATGCCTCTCCGGTGCAGAACTATCTCCGCGAAAGCCGAGCGGTGGAGCTTCTGCCATCATTGAGCGATGATCGCCGCACCATCACGGTGCCGATCTCACATGAAACGGATGTCGGAGAATTACTCGCGGTGGTACACCAGCTCGCTCTCCCGTTGGAAGACATTCACACAGAGCAATCTGCTCTTGAGGATGTCTTCGTCAAATTAACGAGCGAGGAGTAAGCGAGATGGAGCAGGTCGTATTTTCTCGGTGGCTGCCCTTCTGGACCTTTCTGAAGCGAGAGGTGCTCCGGGTCATGAGTGTTGCTACGCAGACGCTGCTTGCTCCTCTGGTGAGTGCCTCGCTCTACCTGCTCGTATTTGGAGTAAGCCTTGGAGAGCGAATCTCTCTCGTGCAGGGGGTTTCGTACGCGGAGTTTATCGTCCCAGGCTTGATTATGATGGGGGTTATCAACAACTCATTTGCCAATTCTTCCTCCTCTCTGTTTATGGCCCGATACCTTGGTTTTATTGTTGATATTCTGGTAACCCCTCTCTCGAGTACCGAGTTTATCTTGGGATATACCCTCTCTTCTATGCTTCGCGGTGCTCTCGTTGGACTCGGAATCTTTTCTGTCTCGTTCGTGTTCGTTGAACTCCCGTGGGCACACCCACTTTTCGCACTCCTTATGCTTCTGCTTGCGAGCTTTCTCTTTGCGCAGTTTGGGATCTTGGTTGCGCTCGTATCAAACAGCTTTGATACGATGTCCGTCTTTACGAATTTTCTCTTGCTTCCGCTGATCTACCTCGGGGGCCTCTTTTATCCGGTGACCCATCTCCCCGGTATCTGGGCCCAAATCTCCCTTTTTAATCCCCTCTTCTATATCATCGATGGATTTCGTCACGCCCTGCTGGGAACCGGAGAGGTGAGTTTCTTTCTCTCTTTTTCGGTTACGGGAGCTCTTTCTCTTGTCGTGTTCTTCGTCACGACCTCTGCGGTCAGAAGGGGAGTTGGGTTGCAGAGTTAGACCGGCCCCCTCAACTCAACAAGTAACTATTCACCCTCTATCAGGTTCTGTAAGAGGTATTGCTCAGGGGTGAGGGAGGAGGGGAGAAAGCGATCGTGTACTCGTTTTACGAGTGGATGAAAAAGCTCGGGGTCGTGCCACGAACGAGCGCTCTTTTGCGGCGAAGCAACTGCTATCTGACAGATCTCTTTGGCTCCACTCCACAGCTCCTCATCACCGAGTCCAGATTTTCCTGCCCGCGTGGTGAGGCCCAGCACTTCCTTTTGCCTCAGAGAACCAAAGGAACTTTCGAGGGCGCGAAGTTTTCCGTCGTCGTAAAAAAGAGTCGTCATCAGCGCCCCACACGCAACCGCGAGGGGTGGTGGGAGGCTGTCGAAGGCTCGCACCTCGATAAAGAACTTTAACCTCGCCCACGGAAAGAGGGTGCCGAGGTGAGTATCCCAATCTTGAACCGTAATGGCATGCTCGGTGCCCTCACACAGCTCTCGAAAGGTTTTGTCTAAAATAGGGCGGTACTCATCTCCTCTCTTCAGGAAGTACACCGGCGCATCGAGAGCCCACTCGATATAGTCGTTCAGGGAGAGTCCCTTATCAAAGAGAAAGGGGGGAAATCCACACCGATCTGGATCCGTGTTTTGCCAGATGTCAGCTCTCTCTGTCTCATTCCCGCTCAGGGCTCCCCGTACAAATGGAGAGTTCGCCGTGATCGCGAGCAGGAAGGGAGTGAGCTGATTTACGAGCCGAAGCTTTCGCATGGCATCTTGCTCATCAGAGAAGTCTATCGACACCTGAGTAGCGCAGGTCAACTTCATCATCTCAACACCACGCGTGCCGACGGTCGGCATATAGCGATACATCGTGTCGTAGCGAGCTTTTGGAACAAGTGGAAGATCCTCCGCTCGCGCCGTGGGGTGATATCCGGTAGCCAGCAGCACAAATCCACACGCCTCAGCAGAGTGCTGGAACTCAGATACGGTCGTTGTCATTCGTGCGCGGAGCTCTTCAAGTGATCGACACGGTGGGGAGACATACTCGATAACCCCAGGAGGCTCCAGGGTCACCATCTCATCTGCTCGTTCGAGCGCGATAGTCGCCCCGTTCTCCTGAAGCTCTCGCCAACCACCGTGTTGGCTGAGATGTGCCAGGAAAGAAGAGACGGCAAAGGAAGGCGCTTCGATGTCATGTGAAGGATGCTGTGGTGGCTCATTCTCTCTTGAGTAATACGGAGGGACCTCCAGCGCGCCGGACCAGGAGTCTTCCTCACCAGCTCCCCGAATCGGAAAAAACTCGAGCTCAATGCCGACCCGCTTTTCCGGAGCAGTGGCAGGCGAATCATCAAGTCGAAAGGGCGCTCGAAGATCCGACCGGCTGAGCTGGCCAATACACGGGTCTCCGTTATCTGAATCCATACTTATTACTGAAAGAAAGTCATTACTGAGAGCGAGTTAGGCAGAGAGTCGCTGTTCGAGCTCCCCAGCTTCTACCACCGCAAAAAAGCTATCTGCTCCACCGATCAGCTCTTCTCCGAAAAAGACCTGCGGTACCGTTGGGTGACCCGTTCTCTGCTTGAGTTCGGCAAGCTTGCCGCGTTCGGTGGTGTAGTCAATGACCTCATGCGGGATGTTCTTCTCGGAGACGTATTGAATCACTCGTCTGCAGTGTGGGCAGCTTCCCAAGCTATGTATGGTGACCTTTCGCATCGGACTATTCTCCCTAGGCTACCCCTCCAGTATAGGCCTCCCTCCCCGGGATGCAACACGTGGCAGAGAGAATCGTGATGGCGTATCATACGGAGGGTTTTCGCAGGACGGGAAGGGGAAAGATGAGACAGTATGATGTCATTGTGATCGGTGGAGGGACTGCTGGTACCCGTGCCGCCAAGGTTGCGGCCGAAGCTGGGAAGCAGGTGCTCCTCTGTAACGACGGAGAGCTTGGTGGCCTCTGTATCCTTCGGGGGTGTATGCCGACCAAGACGATGCTTCATGCGGCTCACCTAGTTCATCACGCTGCCCATCACCGCACGCCAGGCATTGAGCGTGTGCAGCCTGAGGTGAACTTTTCTGAGGTGATGAGGAACAAGGACGCGAAAGTACTCCGCTTTAAGAACGCGAAAATCTCTGCTATCGAATCCGCAGGTTATGACGTACGGGATGCCCGTGCTGTTTTCGTAGGTCCCGATGAGATTGAGGCCGGAGGAGAGCGATTCCGGTTCCGAAAGGCGGTGATCGCCTGTGGTTCGGTGCCGCAGATCCCTTCCTTTCCCGGCATCGAAACGGTCTCGTTTGTCACGAGCGATGATATCATGGAATTAGCCGAGCAACCGAGCTCCCTGATCGCCGTTGGATCCGGTGCGATTGGTCTTGAGCTGAGCCAGTTCTTTGCTCGGCTCGGGACAGAGGTGCACCTTCTCAGCAGAAGGAATATTTTTGAAGACTACGGCGAAGAGATCTCGCGGGAGGCCACGGCCCTTTTTGCCGAAGAACCGAATTTTTCTCTCTACAACGGTGCCTCTGTAGCTCGATTCGAAAAAACTCCTGATAGGGTGCGTGTTTTTGCTCGGGGAGCAACAGGAACCTTCGAACTCGAAGCAGAGACCCTCTTTATCGCCACCGGAAGACGGGCCAGCACCGCCGGACTCGCCCTTGAACGCGCGGGAGTAGAGGTAGCTCGGGGAGAGATCGTTCGAGACGTTGAGACCCTTCACACGACGAATCCCAACATCCTCGTGGCGGGCGATGCCACCGGGGACGAGCAGCTTCTCCACGTAGCGAATTGGGAGGGGGAGGTCGCGGGAAGGTACGCGGCAGAGCTTCCCGGGGATCACCGGGTTGAGCGACGGCTGAATATGAGCGTGGTCTTTACGGATCCACCGTTGGCGAGTATTGGAATTACCGCAGAAGAGGGGAGGAGGAGGGGAGTGGACGTGATCCTCTCACGACAGCACCTTCCCGAGACCGGCCGGGCCATCACGCAGGATGTCGAATTTGGACTGCTTACGGTTGTCGCGTTACGAGAGAGTGGAGAGATTCTTGGGTGTCAGATCCTCGGACCACGAGCGGATGATCTTATTCATGTATGTAGCGTGATTCTTGCGAAGCGGTGTTGTGCCGCTGAGCTCCTCAAGCTCCCTTGGTATCATCCGACCCTTGCCGAAGTATTTCTCTCTGCCTTTCGTGAGATCGAATCACAGCGAAAGGAAAGCGGCTCTTAAGCTGAATCCTTTGGATTGATATAGCGAGAGATGATCTCGTTTAAGCTTGATTTTGTAAATGGCTTCATCAAGATATCATCACACCCTGCCTTTAGGCACCGCGTCCTGCTTCCTGTTGAAGTATCAGCGGTGCACCCGATAATGGGGACGGTGTATCGTTTGTTTCGAAGCTCCTGAGTCGCCGTATAGCCATCCATAACGGGCATCTGCATGTCCATTAGGACGAGCTGAAATGTATCTTTGAGAGCTTTCTCTACTCCGATCTGACCGTTATCAGCGATTTCAACCTCGAGGCCGGATTTCTGTAGTATCGTTGCAAAGAGCTTTTGGTTTACCGCCACGTCCTCGACAATGAGAACTTTCCCTGAAATCTGTTCCATAACATCTGGCTCAATTCGTGTCTCGCTTTTCTCTGGCGGTTCGGTCACAAGCGCTGTTGCAGACTCTTCATCAATCGGAAGGGTGAGAGTAAAGGTGCTCCCCACCTTCGGTTCACTTGTTACGGTGATATCTCCACCGAGAAGTCGAGCCAGTTTTCTTGAAATAGCAAGTCCAAGGCCGGTGCCTCCAAACTGTTTGGTAGTGGTATTATCTGCTTGAGAAAAGAGCTCAAAAAGTTTGGGAATACTTTCCTTGCTGAGGCCAATCCCTGTGTCGATCACATGAAAGATGAGCTCACGTTTCTTTTCTGCAAAGAAAACTTTAACCGTCACTGAGCCAGAACTTGTAAATTTAAGGGCATTCCCAACGAGATTGATGAGGATCTGCTTGAGCCGAAGTGCGTCTGTTCGGATGAACTCCGGAAGAGGGGTCGCGATAATGGTCTCGAAGTGAATTCCTTTCTTTTTTGCCCGTTGAAGGAAGCTCTTTCTGACGAGAGATACGAGCTCAAAGAGAGATTCTTTCTGTGTGGTAATGGAGAACATCTCTGCTTCTAGCTTCGAATAATCGAGGACGTCGTTAACAAGTTCGAGGAGGTGCTCTCCACTCTCTACAATGGTGTTGATGTGTTCTCTTCGCTCTTCTGGTGAGATATCGTCGTCCAGAAGTTGCTCGGAGTATCCGAGAATCGCAGTAAGGGGAGTTCGGATCTCGTGTGACATATTTGCCAAGAAGGCAGCCTTTGCCTCAGTGGCGCTTTCCGCCTCGGCCTTTGCTTCGAGAAGTTCTTTTTGGGCCTGTTTACTCTCCGAAATATCGAGCTGGATTCCAACGATTCTCTTTGGCTCTCCCCGCTCATCTCGCTCCACGACCTTTCCGAGTCCGAGGCACCACAGCCAACTTCCATCCTTTGCCTTGAGACGGTACTCCGAGCGAAGTGTTTCCTCCTGATGATTCTCTGGATCGACAAAGGTTGAGAGGAAGTGGTCACGGTCCTCGGGGTGGCATAGCGCTTCAATAAGGGAGATGTCTCGGGATATCTCGGCAAAATCGTATCCCAGCATCCGGCTCCACTGGTGGTTGAACACCATCTTGCCACTCTCAAGGTCGAGGTCCCAAATTCCGATGCCAGCACTCTCGGTGGTCAGGCGGAGGCGAGTTTCATTTTCAGCTACCAATCCTCGAAGACGAACCCTCTCCGTGATATCAGCAGCAAGGCCGAGATATCCGGTGATGTTTCCTTCTGGATCTCGAATCGAAGTAACGGAAAGAAGCACGGGAAACTCAGTGCCATCCTTTCTCACGTAGCTCCATTCATGGACGGAGTCGAGTCCTCGTCTCGTTTCCTCTACAAAGGTATTAAAGCCAGGAGCAAATTCTTCGCCCAATTCCTCAGAGAGTTCTGCTGTTCTCGCGATTACCTCCTCTTTTTTGTGGAACTTCTCTGGTGTGTAGTTCCCGATCATCTCTTCTGCTTGATACCCGAGGAGCTCCTCGGCCGCTGAGTTAAAGCTCGTAATCACTCCATCAAGATCGGTTGAAATAATCGAGTATCCAGCGTTCTCAATAATCGCCCGTTGCATTGAAGAGAGCTGTGTAATCTGTTGTTCGAAAGCTTTGCGTTCAGTAAGGTCAAAGTTGGTACCGATATGACCAATCACCTCGCCAGCTGCACTGAAGACAGGTTTAGAGCTTGCTGCAGTCCACCGGACCGTTCCGTCTTCTCGGAGGAATCGAAACTCTGCGTGAAAGGGGGCACCTTTCCCCGTCTGTTCCTGCCACTGTTCGACGAGCGCCTCACGATCATCGGGGTGAATGGCGTGAACCCACCCCTCGCCGTAAGCGATATCAGGACGAAGTCCCGTGAGTTCTACCCATGCACTGTTTACATAGACACAGTGCCCCTCTGCATCTGTTCGGAAGATGCCGATTGGTGAGGCATCAGAGAGTTGAGAGAACCACTGCTCACGCTCGGCCAAGGCCGCACTGATCTCAAAGAGATTTTCGGTATTCTTCAACGCCTCGGCACGATTTTTCCTGATGACGATGAGATACGCGGTGATCAGGAAGGTACCGAAGAGTGACAAGACGAGGAGGAGTGAAGAGCCACCGGTCACATGTCCCGCCATGTAGTAGGGGGTGGGTGTTGCTCGAAAAATCCATCTTCTTCCAGCAATAGAGAGTTCAATGTCGTGGGAAAGTGGATGAGAGATAACCTCTTCCTCCGATACCTCTGGTGCGTATTGAGAACGGTGAAGGTAGGAGAGGGAGGGCTCTCCGTCTTCTGCGTGCCAGAGAGAAAAATGGAGTCCGATATCGGTTCGCTCTTGGAATACCGTCTTGAGGAGGTTAGAGCTATTCAGGGCACCGACAAGAAAGCCAGAAATTCGTGGGTCAGTTGCATCCGAGATCACTCTCTCCTCCCACTCAAACGATGGCACGTAGACCGGGAGGGTCATCAAGATATCTGTGGGGCTTGTGAAGTCGGCGTCTCTCCGGAAGAGGAAGAACGGCTCGGTTGAAACCACCGTTGATGTTCTGGCGGCTTCATCCATTGCCACCGCCCGAAGGGGATCAGAGTAGTGGTCAAATCCATAGGCGATGCCATTTTCAATCACGGGATCGGTGTAGATTACCGGGTAGTATACTTCATCATCTGTTCTCGATTGGAGACGCCTATTTTCATCGAGTGAGCGAAAGCCGTGTTGCCACCTCTTTTGGAGCTCAAACTCTACCGACATTCTTCCGGTTCGAGCTACTCGGGGACACCAATCAACCGCGAGAAGTGCGGGGTTATTCTCGACCAAATTCCCAGCAAAAATGGAGAATTCCCCGTGATCAACGAAGGCTGAGCCACGAAAAAATTGTCGTAAGGCCTGCAAGGTCTCCGTCGCGGATTCGTATTGCTTCGCCACGAGACCTGCTCGGACCTCTGTGTCGAGGGCAAGAGAGCTCTTCTGCAAGTCTTTGTCCAGCGAAAGAATCTCACACCAGACCACCACTGAAACGAGCACACCGCAGAGCAGCGGGAGATAGGAACGGGGCTGCCGATACAGATTCTCCTCCTTGGAGAACTTCAGTGACGAGAGGATTGCGATGGTGAGGAGAAGGTGGCATGCCATCGTGTGCAGTGCCATGCCGAGGAGGACTCCAACGCCGTTCTGTTCCTGAGAGAGTGCATTGCCGAGGTGTTCGATTGCGGCTCCAGAGGAGATCGCAAGGGATGCAAAGAGAGCAACCACCCAAAAGATCTCGTGATCCGAGAAGCGGGAACTTCTTGCACTCAGAAAACTTGCGGAAGAGAAGGCAAAGGCGAGAGCAGTTCCAATGGACATTCGGCCAGGGTAGAGGGCGTCTTTTCCGACAAAAGGGTCCACAAAGAAGGTGTCGATCCCGATGTTGGAATGAAGAGAGTATTCTGCCAGTACTGTCGCCGCGATCCCGAAACAGAGCGCCGCAGGTATCCATGTCCACTCGTAGTAGTGTTGGCGAACGTTACAGAGGCACGATGTTCCGAGCAAAAGAAAGCAGAAAGCAGTATTGAACTGCATCGGGGCGAGGCCGGGAAGAACCTGAACGAGAGGTGTTGAGCGCACCAGCCAGCCAAACATCACGGAGATGGCGCAGATAATCACGGCCGCACTCACGGCGCCCGCAGCTCTGGTTCTAGCGGTAGGACCCATAGAAGAGAAGATCGGCGAATCGCAAAAATCGCTAAAGCACAGAATGAAGCCAGGAAAAAAGACCTTTCCGCCCCTATTGTGACCGATAAGTCCTTGGCGTTATTGGGACATCTCAGGTCTTGCAGATGCCCTTCAAGGCCCCTTCACGAAGCTTAGGCGACCTCCGTCCCCATCATCTTTTGCTTTGAAAATGGCTTCGGGAGCTTTCTGGCCGACTGTTTTGCATTATAAAGATCTAGGGCTCGTTGAGCATTAAGCCAAAACTCCGGACTCATATCAAAGGCTGCTCCAAGTTTTAGCGCCATGTCGGCGGTTACACTTCCGCGTTCGTTAACAATCCTATTAATGACCTTGATGTCACAGCCTAAGTGGTCTGCAAGCTCTTTCTGAGTTAGGCCCATTGGAACGAGAAACTCTTCTCGGAGAATCTCACCGGGGCTTGTCGGCTTTCGTTTCATAGGAGTTCTCACCATAATTCAGCTTATTCAATGATAATCGATCACTTCTACCTCTGACGGGCCTGAGTCAGTCCATTTAAAAACAATACGAAACTGATCGTTCACCCGAATACTATAGTACCCCTTAAGCCTTCCCTTGAGTTCTTCAAGTCGATTTCCAGGAGGGGAGGCTAAGTCGTCGACACGGTTTGCAAAATGAACCATATCAAGCTTTCTCCTGACGATAGCTCTCAGTGATGCCCAGGGGGTTCCTTTCTTTGTTTTCCCAGTCAAAAAAAACGACTCCGTCTGAGAATCTGCAAAGGAGACTATTGCCATAAGGGTATTATACTACTTACCGGGATACCGGAGCAAGGTATGCCTTTAGGAGCCCATATCTGCCCGATAACTTTACTTATGAGTCGATCTAGTGGTGTGGTGACTTCAACGATGAAGCCGTAGGCGGCCCCCCTCTCACGGCTGTTGGTTGAAAAAGAGAACCAGATCCTCCGCGGTCTTCACCTTCCCATAAAGAGAGTTGGCCTCAGAGTTCTCCAGGCTTTTTCCCGTCCGTTCCGCAATGCGAGGGATGAGGTAAAAATCCAGCTCTTCCCCATCAATCTTCAGATCTTCTACTAATCTATCACTTGGAGATATCGGGAAGTCTCGGACGAGATCCGTTGCCTCACTCTGGAGCTCCTCGTACACTGCGCGGATGACCCGGGTATCTCTACTTGGCAAGTCCAGAGAACGCGCAAACGCACACAGAGATCGAGGCCCCTGATCACGACCTTCCATCAGCTGATGCAAGTGCTGCCGATGAAAATAACTTGAAACGATACCGACCATGACTATCAACACAACGCCAAGGATGCTGAGGACTGGTGCATTCCAGAGCAGATACAGGAACGGAGCACAAACGAGAATAAGCGCTATCCACCTCAAGAGAGTCCACAGAGTATCGGGAAGTTTTCGCATGTGACGTGAAGGCCCCCTCATAAGGTTATCAATCCACTGATCAAGATCACTCTCCGTTGCGATCTTCAAGAACAACCGTCGCTCTAGGAAGCCCCAGATGAAGAATACTCCCGAAGTGGAGCCATCTCCTCCACGAGAAACTCTCCCTCGCTTTCGTATGCTCTTGTCATCATAAGATCGATGTAGAGCCCCGCAAGTTTTTGAAAGAGGTCATAGTCGGTGGAAGAGAGAGGTGCACCGTTTCCTAACTGTACCACTTCGTCTTCGGAAAGCCTTCCAAGTTGCTGCATCTCATCGCTTTTTCTCCAAAAGTTTGTAAGGTCTTCTCCACTATAGGTCAGCTCTGCAGCGATCATCTCTCGGCTGACCCATGCTCTCGCTAACAGGAGGGAAATCGCTTCCCGTCCCAGATCTTTTTGTTCTTGACTGATCTCTCTTATCAGTTCAAGAACGGGCTCGCCATCTTCGCCGAGAAATTCTTTTGTATATCGCTCAAAGGAAGGGCTTTTGAGGAAGTCTGCTCTTGGAACTCCTGCCGCAGCCGCGACGGCGAGGAGATCGGAAAGCCATCGGTCCACAAGGATAAGACTTTGAAAACGGTGCTTCATCTCGGTGAAGTTCTCACTGTCAAGTATTCCACCGTAGATATGAAAGCCATCTCGAGTCCGTTGATACTTCGGCACGGTATATCCACACCCGAGGCATACCCGGGTATTGAGGCCCATATTCCCTGCCAATCGGCTGAGATACTGCTCAACCTGTTCCGCCCCTTCCGCACCATAGTCTCTCATGAGGAGCTGTCGTACGGCAAAGTTCGGAGATTTGCCGTTAGATTCTTGTTTGGTAAGGACATCTAATCGGTGCGTATCCTCAAAAAGCGCCCGTACCGAGACCTCAACCTGCTCAGAGACCATTGCAGATGGTTCTCCGAGCACCCGTTCGAGCTCTGCTCGAGTAAAGAGAACAATCGAATCGAACGTGAACCCACCGAGATATGCTCCGTGTGCGAGGAGCTTTGCGTCTCGTTCTTGGTCGACGATCCCCGAAGAGAGGCCTCCCGTCGGATCAGATCCACCCGGCTGGTGTTGGAGATCGAGAAAGATCCCCTGCTTTCCGGCGTAGCCGCTGCGTTGTACGAACGCTCTCTTATCAGATTGTGGTATATCCTCTCCAGAGAGTATGAAGTCATCTTCAGCGAGCACAACTCGGCCGTTGCTCTCCTTCGGTGCCACATGATAGAGATACCGCTCGGTACCTATACCTTTATATTGGAGCGCAACGACATCTCTTTGCTCTATCTCTCCGCTCTCTACCGCCGTGTGAAAGGCTGCTTGTGTGTTAAAATCAGAAAGTCCTGCCAACGTATACCCACCCGCTTTGTTCGGTTTCAAAAAAAACGGAAATTTTCCAGGGAGAAGAATGCTTCTTCCTCCATCGGCGAAGACAGGAGCGGTAAAAAGCTGAGGATCCCCGTGCGAATCTGAGTATCCATCACCAAAGATTCCAAGCTCGGCCAATTGATCTTCAGAAAGCGGTTTTCCTTTATGATAGATCTCCCCGATCAGAGGAACCGTGTGTGCTTGCTGTGTCAGCTTCGTTGGGTGGATAAATCTGGTATCGTTCCCGTTTCTCCACGACTGGTTCGTAAGGGCCATAAAGCATGCCTCGGAAAGGCGAAATGGTATCGGTCCAACGTGACTTAATTGAGCCTGAGAACGAAGCCCCGTTCGCCCTGAGCGACCAGCCTTCAAGAGGAGATCACGCGGCATGAGTCCAGGGAGTGCGTGAGGAGCAAATGGAGACGCTGAAGTCGCAGGACTCGGCTTGAACCACCGAACCTGGTTGGCATGAATGACCTCTTCGAGGCCGAGCTGAACGAGTGTGAACCGAGGGGGGACAGTGAGCTGCGGTTGGTCGTTCTCATTCTGTCGAGACTCTTCTCCTGCCTCATCGTGCACCCGAAGGTCTCCATCAATCCACTGAGCTACGAGCAAAGAGTGCATTTTCCTTTGAGCATATTGCTCGCCAATACCCTCAACGAACGCTGCATACTGCTCCGCAGTAGGCCCTGACGGTGAGCTCGGAAGGCGGAGATCTTCGCCGGAAACGCCGTCTGGTTGCCTCTCCCGGTTTGGTTTCTTCTCTTCAAGCATGGTGGGTCCCCCTCTCCTCTCCGTCACTCCCAGTATAGGGGGAGAGGAAAGCTAAGATACGGTTTGTGCTGAAAAATGAGGGCGTCAGAATGTTTTTTTCTAGATGTAGCAAAGAGAGCTGAAAAGGGCGGGCAAATCGACGTGAGTGGAAGGCGGAGGCACACTCTGGCTCATTCTCCTCCGGGCATCCTGCCCTCCGTGCGAGGCGTCGCGCTAAACGGACGTCCTGTCCGTTCTTACCGCGCTCTAATCCGCCAGAGTGTGCCTCCGCCTTCCACTCACTCAGTTCATCTAAGCAGCGAGTTTGTGTTCAGAAGAGGAATGAGAGAAGAGAGCGTCACAGAACTCAGCCGGGTTCGTGTGTCGCAGATGAGCGACGCACCTCTTTACGTTCGTAATGTTGTTTGCCATCAGGAGTGAAACAGCGAAGTTTCGCAGAGCAGACATGTTCTCAGGACCGTGCTCGGCTCGAATCGTGGAGCGATCTTCACCAAAGACAAAGTCTTTTCTGTAATGGAGCAGATTCTCTATCTCCCAGTACTGACGCTTGAGCTGGAGCAGTTGCTCAGCATTTGCCTCTGTGTCTGGAATATCGGTAATAATGAAAAGAGTTTCTCCCTCGACTTTTCCTGAGAGTAGTACTTCTCGCCTCCGCTCTATTCGAGCAATTTGCAGAACACCTGGAAAAGCAAGCTTCGTGTTATGGGTGGCGAGGGCAAAGATGCTTCTCGTCTCAAGCCTCCCGTGTGCTTTGTCCACTGTTTCATGGGTACGTATCAGCTCAGGAAACCTCTCCTCTGTATGAAGCAGCAGGTCTCTTAGCTGCTCTTTTAGCCCTCTCTGATTATCTTTGACAGTGAGGAGGTACGAAGGACTTTTTTTTTGAGGGACCCCAACAGTTTCTCATCAGTGTGAATGGTATCAGCGAGCACGGTCTTGCCTCGAAAGAGTTCACCCGCATCAACAAGAGTTCGAGCAGTGGCTTTCTCTCCTCCTCCCTTTTTCGTGCTGGAGTGATTCACCACTATTCCAAGCTCGTGCGCGAAGACATTCAAGAACGCCTTCTGCTCCTTGGCATCACTCGAGCTTGCTCTCTGCGCCTTCCCATCAAGCGAAAGGGTCTTTATCTTCGAGTTCTTGTCGTAGGTCTCTAGCAGCCACTTCGTGACCACTGAGTTGAGCTCCACTGGGTCTATCCGCCGTAAGAACTTCGATACTGCGCTCTCGCTCGGCGACATATCTCCACACATCCCAAATCTCACCCGGTCCTCAGCTGGGAGTCTCGATATCCAGTCCGCTATCTGGCGATACTCCGTGTACCCACTCACAACTGCACAGATGCAGAGGCTCAGAAATGGAACAAACTTATAGCGCCTCCCCTGTTTGCCTCGGGGATCGGTTATGCTCTTGAGGTCTCGCTGCAGGCTCGGTAGATCTATCCGGGAAACATCCAGTACATAGTTGTTATCACTCCCTTTGGATACCTTCTTCGCTCCCGTCATAAGGGCATGGGGAAGAACTGAGCTGAGCGCTGTGTAGCTCTCTTCGTGCAGCGGCTTTAGAAAATACCACTTGCTGTGGGTCCGCTCTCCGTTCGCATGACGGTGACCGGTGCTGTACCCAAGCTTCTCCCACCCTGCTGCTTTGTAGCACGCTCCATCGTTCTCGTTGTACTCTGGATCTACGTAGGTCTCTAGCGCTAAGAGCGGTATCCCGTACTGCTCTTCCCAGTCCGATGAGATTCGGGCACTGACCATCGAAAGTACTTTCGATGCTAGGTTCGGTACTCCTGCATATTTCGGAAGCACACAGAAACGGCTGTTGTTCGCTATGTGCTTTCTCCGCTCTTTTACCTGAGCTGTGCTCCAACCTATCTCCGCTTCTCGGTGCTTGATGCTAATAAAGGTCCTTCCTTCCGAAGAACGGGCTTAACCGACATTCCTTTTGGGAGTGTCGGCTATCCTAAGTATTTACGAGGTCAGCAATG
>JALEGQ010000207.1 GCA_022763385.1 bacterium | reverse complement strand
TTTCAGGTGTTCGAAGATGCGAGGAGTCCGTTGGAGCGAGCACGGAAGCGGCCTATTAGGCCACTGAGTACTCGGGACGAGGAGGACGCGGCAGATTAGGACAGATGGGAAACCGCAGTAGGACTCCTTTTCCGACAGAGCCTAGGACCGCAACCGCTTAAGGAGGTGGAGATCTTGTAGCAGAAGTCGCTCCATCCGCTTACCCTCTCGTGCAAGTTGAACCAATCTCCGCTGACTCTGTGTGGAACGCACCTCTCCAAGAAGCTGTTCGGGGAGCTCTCCCCTCTGGGAGCGAATCTTCTGCTTCTCAAAGGAGAGCCTTTTTGACTGGTACCGGGTAAAGAGCTGATCGCGTTTATTTCGAAGAGAGATCACCTTTCGAAAAACCTCTAACACCCGCTTTCGATCACTATCAGAAACCGAAGGAAGGGGCTCTGGCGCTCGCTTCTTCTGGACGGCGACTTTCTTCAGTGGCACCGTCTCCGCAGCAGCAGCTTGTTCTGGCTCAGAACGAAGAGAAGCCCGAACAACCGCCGGATCGGCCTCAGCCTGCTCTTCTTTGACCCGAACCACTTCCTGTTCGAGCTGCGACACCCGCGTCTGGAGGAGCTGGAGCCGCTCCTCTCGCTGAGCAAGAAGTTTATCTTTCTGAGAGAGAAGCTCCTTCAGAGAACCGTTCTTTTCCTGTAAAACATTTGCCTCAGCATAGAGTCCCGCCTCCTCGGCTTCATGAGCCTCAAGGGCGACCCGGAAAGCTTCAAACTGCTGGTCACACTCCTGCTTCTGCTTTCGCATATCCGCCATCGCTTTAGACTGCTGCGCGAGGGCTTCAGACTGCTGTGCGAGAGCACGTTGTCCGCGAGACCGTACTTCAGAGATAAAGATATCGCACTCTTTCTCCGAACAGGTGGCATCACACGTGACCTCTGGAGCAACCTTTTCCGGAACAGCAGCGACCGGTACGACACGCTCTCTCCCCTCAGATCGAGTATTTTCTAGCGGCTCACCGGAGACGAGCTCTCGTTCGGTAAAACCAAGTCGATTTTTCTCTTCCCCCGCGGCAGAAGAGTCACTGTTCTTCCGAAGACGAGCAGCACGCTCGTTTGCCTGACGCAACGAACTCACCTCCGCAACCAAACCTCGGATACGACGCTCGAGAGCCTCATTCGTTACCTCGAGCTCGGCGATGTAATCAACGATCTCGTTTCCATTGGCATCCGTCCGGTACGCGGCTCCTCCAGCGAGTCGCCCACGACGAGCTCCTTCTTCTCCCCATCCCTCCACCGGGAGGCAAACCAGTTGTGCAGAGAGAAAAAAGAGGAAGAAAAGACCGACCGGCAGATGAACAAAGCGAAAAGACATGAAAGCAACTCCCTCGGAGATTAGTACTTCCGAGAGAGTACCCTTTTCGCCGAACCAGATCACCTTCCACCCCCCAGATCCTCACCTTACGGGTGTCAGACACCCCTCACGTTTTTCAAAAAAGCGACTATAATCAACAGCTTAAGATGGCGAGGCCTGTGGTTGAGGCCTACCTTCAGCGAGGATAAAAACGAAGAGCTGTCCCTCTGCGATCTCTATGGAGAAACGCTCGTGGTTGTTTTCGTTGCTCTGTCCGGAGCGGCCGGCGAAGGTGAGGGGCTCTTTCGCAAGGGGATAGAGAAGTCCTTCTGTTCGAACCCCTTCGACGTGGGGCAATGGCAGGAGGGATACTCCTGTTCCGATCTTCTCTTTTCCGCAGTAGCGGTTCCGCATCTCATTGAGCAGAATTCCCTTTCCATCGTCATCTCGAACGGTAAAGGAGAAGCGACTCCCGTTCTCAGCGAGGATGCTCATATTCGTAAAGGCGTGGTCCATCCGCCGGCCCTTCATGCCGAGTAAGATGATCTCTCTCCACCCCTCGTCTTCGGCATACTGGAGCGCTTTCTGAAAATCCGAGGCGTACTGACTTGGACGCTCTATGATATGGGTGGTTTCAGCAAGCGCTCCTCTCGTTTCTTCGGTCAGCGAATCGAGATCTCCGATCACCACCTGCGGCGGAAGGTTCAGGGCGAGCAGTCCATCAGCTGCCCCATCGGTACAGAGAAAATGATCACTCTCTGCACGCGCTTCTGCGATACATGCCCGACTCGGAAGCTCTCCGTTTAACACCAGCAGGAGCTTCCCCTCCCTATTGACATTGGCCGTCATATGCCTTTTTCCACTGTCGATATCCCGCAAATGATAGCAGTACATATCCAAAAAACAGAAGAGCCGTCAGGGAGAGTCCCTTCGATGCCGCGAGGAGGCCACTTGCAAAGTTAATCGCAATCCAATAGAGCCAGTTCTCCAGGATTTTCTCGGTCACCAGTAAGGTCGTCGAAATACTGGCCACCGTAATGAGCGCATCAACGTATACGACGGCCCCCTCCTCTCTGAGGGAGAGCGCCGCCCCGAGAAGGAAAGCAAAGAGCAACGTCCATCCTGCTCGGACAAAGTGCTGCCTTGCGGTATATCGCGAGATGGAGAGATCTCTCCCCTCAGTGCTTCCCCCTGTTTTCCACCGATAGAAACCGTGGAGAGAGATCGCCACGTAGAAGAGCTGCAAAAAAGCTTCGGCAAAAAGTCGGACGTCAAAGAACACCTTCAGGAAGCACAAGGAACTGATCACTCCAGCAAACCAACACAGTGGACTCTCTCGCATCGCCAAGAGAAGGTAAGCAACGGCAAAGATCACCCCCGCTATCTCAGGAAGGTTCATATACCGCCGAAGTGATAGGTCCACGTGACACCGAAGGAGCGTGGATCTCCAAGCTGTACATACTGAGTAGCGGGGAAGTCAGGAGGTTCATTTCCAAAGAAAAATCCTCGAACGGCATACTCTTTATCGGTGAGGTTTCTCCCCCAAAAGAGCAGGTCCCAACTCGGTGCAGAATAACGAAGCGAAGCATGAAAAAGGTTATACACTCCCGATTTCTCATCGTGACTATCATCGAAGTAAAATGAGTCTCGACCACTTACACCAGCCATTGCTGAAAACGCATCGCTCAAGAAGTACTCCCCCATCACCGCGTACTGCCAATTCGGAGCGTGGGATTGATCTCGTCCCTCTATTCCGCCTAAGAGTGGATCGGCTGAAGTGATCTCCGTGTGAAGCAGCGCGCCATTGACCCGAAAGACAAGGGACTCAGAGAGCTGGTAATCAAGCTCCGCTTCAAGCCCAGCGCCTTCTCCCCGAGCCGCATTGTCGGTAAGAAAGGTAAATGAGAGGGGATCTGCGGGATCAACCTGAAGTCCCAGTTTGACCTGTTGGTCATCTCGCTTGTTAAAAAAGAGATTAACGGCTCCCTTGAGCTCTCCATCGAGGAGAGAAAATCGGTTCCCAAACTCAACGTTTATGAGTGATTCTGGAGAATACTCCCTTCGATCCTCCATAAGACTTGGACTCGCGTTAAATCCCCCTCCACGAAACCCTCTTGAGAGGAGGAGATAGCTGAAAAAATCCTCACTGTGATCGCGCTGGACCATCACATTCCCCCCCCACATGAGGTCATCTGGAACAAAGAAGCTCTCTCGTGAATCTCGATATCGGGTATCTCGATACTCACCTCGGACTCCGGTTGAGAGCGACCACCGGTCAGCAAAGGGGATTTTCAGGTGTGCAAAGGTGGCGTAGGTATCGGCTTGATAATCGGAATCGAGAAAATCAAAGATCTGATCGTCCGCAAATTCCCTCGTTACCGTCTTTTCTTCAAGCGACTGAAAGAACCCTCCCAAGAGGTACTCTGCACTGCCGAGTAGCTCCGGTGCCGCTCCAGTAACTCGGAACTGCTGCGCAAACACCGTGCGTTCTCGATCACTATCAGAGAAAAAATCATAGGGATCAAAGGGAGCCCAGAACGGATTATTCCCCCAGTCACCATCAAAGGAGTAGTCCACTTCAGAACGATAGAGACTCGTCGTCGTCTGCAGCGTGGTCTCCGGTGAGAGCTCCACCCTTCCCTGGAGGGAAACGAGGCGGAGTCGCTCTTCATCTCGCCCTGGCCGATCTGACTGGGTATCAAAACCATTAAAGATCGTAAATGCGTCGTACCCATTATTCAGATCAACATTCGTGAGCGTCAGAGTAAATTGAGTATCATCTGACGGTTGTAACAGGAACTTTGCACGCCCGGTGAACTCCTCACGCTCATTGGTATCGGTCGCTCCAGAGAACTCATTGTCACGAAAACCATCTTGACGGTGGCCGAACGCCGTTACTCGCATGGAAAGGGTATCAGTGAGCGCTCCTCCCGAGGCGATTCCCGCCGAAAAGAGGCTATCATTCCCCGCTGAGAGCAACGCCATTCCATCAAACTGCTCAGTAGGAGCTCCGGTCACCACATTAATCGCTCCAGCAAGTGCGCTTGAGCCAAAGCGGATCGGCTGAGGACCGCGGTGCACCTCTAACTGTTCAACATCAAAGAGCGTAAGCGCTGCTCCAATTCCAGTTAGGTCCACATCATCAACGATCACCGCGACCGAAGAGTTGGGAGCCCCTTCGTACTGTTCGAGCTCTCCGATTCCCCGAATCTGAAAAAAACGGGGGCGAGCCGTTCCTCCAGAAAAATTCACATTCGGAAGCTGAAGGATCTGATTCTGGAAAAAACTCGGGTCAGATTCGAGAATCTCTGCTTCGGTGACCACACTCACACTCGCCTGCATCTCATCCAGCGACTCGTTTCGTGCGGCACCAGTCACCACGATAGGCGCAACATCTGCCTCTTCAGCAAAGGCTGATATCCCAACAAAACACATTCCAAGAAAGAAAACGGAATAAGAAAAAGTAAAAGCACTGCGAACAAACAATACTCTAGCTGCAAGCGAACGTACCATATGAGAGCTCCTTCCCTACGTCGGTCCGAACCGATTCAGGTTCTACGGGTTCACAGAAGGGAGAACGAACTTCTCCCTTACACTGCATCTCAGGTGCTCGCCACAGTCGGCTGCACCACCCCGAGGTGTTCGCATTGAGTATCAGCTCCGACGAGGCTTGTCCAGCTCCGTCATGACTCAACGCTGGGGTCAAGATAGTGGGAGACGATCTTCCGTAACTCCTCTCGGTGGTACGGTTTGGTGAGAACTTCACAGATTCCAGCCTTCCGGCACCGTTCAGCGGTCTCAGGGAAGGCATCCGCGGTAATGGCGATAATGGGCGTGATCCGATCGCTGTGCTCTTCTTCAAAGACCCTCATACACCGCGCAGCCGTGAGCCCATCCATGATCGGCATCCAAACATCGATCAGGACGAGGTGATACGAATATCGAGTAAACCTGCTCAACGCCGCTCTTCCATCTTCGACAAGCTCGAAATCAATCCCCCACCGAGTCAGTTGAATCGCCAATAGCTTTCGACAGAGATCTTGCGCCTGCGCCACCAGCACCACCGGACGCCCTTCCGGGCCGTCCGTCATCACTCTTCTCTGTGCACTCACATTCACTTCGCCACGCTCTCTGGAGCTATTCACCCGAAAAATAGATCACCAACAATGATAGCTTATAATATAATCTAATATCATCTAAATATTATGAAAGGCAAAGCTCTTTGGTGAAGATTTCTATAACTGGAGAGTTTCTATGGTGTCACTACCCACAGCCGTGATATGAAATCGCTATGACGAAGAAAGCAGCAGCGAAGAAGAAGGCGACCTCCAAGAGGCCACAGATAAATGTCACAGAGAAACGTCTGCAGGGCCTCCCGTTCTCCTCGGCGAAGGAGGAGCGACAGGCCCAGAGGAACCTAAGAATGGCGGTCTGGAAGCGGTTTGAGACCGCTCGGCTCATCAATGAGTTCTCAGACCGACAGGAGTATAAATTCTGGAAGGAAGAGTTCTCGAAGGGGTTCATCTGTCACTACGGAGATGATAACGAAGAGATCGTACGGGCCTACAAAGATGGGGTCGGTATCTCTATCGCCGTGAATGAGAGCCTGATGGAATCGCTCCCAGCAAACAACAATGGAGTCTCATCTCTCGTCAAATCAGTTTCTGAAGCGTTTGCAAACACCTGCTACCGCATAAACGGCCTCCTCCCATCAGAAGAAGAGCTCTCAGAAGAAGCGATCAGAAACACCACGTCACTCAGAAGTGCTTCGACCGCGAAGGGCTAGTTTTTCTGTGGCGGTCCTCGAGTAGCACTCCTATCCAGGCTACACTGGGTGTGATGGAGACATCACTTGACCCGAAGACCCCGAGGACACCACCGGCACTGCTCAGCGACGAGGGAAAGAGCGCCTGGAATGTGAGCAATACTTGCGTTCGACCTGAGATGGAGCGGGCGTGCCAGCAAGGGACGGCTGAAGCCTTTCGAGCAGCGCTCCGTACACTCCACAGCCGAAGAAGCCCCAGGGCCTCCGAGCCCTTCACTGCGAAGTCTCCCCTCCGCGAAGATATCTTCTGGAAACCAGGAGAAAAACCGATCCACCTGCCAGCAGCAGGGCCTCAAACAGCGGGGTTGCCGGGGATTGGGCCGCAGAAGATCGGGCGAGTCACGAGAACAACAGAGAGCCGAAAGGACCGGTGCATTATTCACTTCCACGGAGGCGGTTTTTGCGCCTCTGAACCAGAGCACTACGACGACCTCTCGGCAAAGCTGGCAGAGGCGGGTCAAGCGACCGTACTCGTTCCACAGATTCGACAGACCCCTGAGTGTTCCCACGCAGAGCTCCTAAAAGACTGCATCGCCGTCTATCGACACGTCAGCCGAAGGTTTCGCCCAGACAGACTGCTCCTCAGCGGGGACTCCTCCGGAGGAAATCTCGCCCTCGCGGTCCTCCTCCATATCGCCTCTGAAAAGGAAGAGCTCGCAAAGCCTGCTGGAGCAATCCTAATGTCGCCCTACGGTGACCTTTCCGAAGGGGCGGATCAACTTCGCGATGCGAGTCACGATGAGCCGTGGCTCGTTCCAGACCTTCTCGAAATCGTCCGAAACAATTCCACCGTAGAGTCTTTTGACGACCCGAGCATAAGCCCGCTCCTCGATGATGAGAAAAAATTTGCGGAACTTCCCCCTCTCTTCATCCACACCGGTAGCACCGATATGCTCCGAAGCCAGTCACTCCGACTCGCTGAAAAAGTAGACGCACCGATCCTCCTCGACCAACCCGGGATATGGCACGCAGCCCTGATTAACCAACTCCGTTTCCCAGAAGAACGTGAAGCACTCAAGAAGATCGCAGAGTTTTGTGAAGGTCACTTCGGCTAGTGCTATGTTGACTCCATCACCAACAGACAAGAGAAAACAACCGCAAAGGGGCTTAGATCTTACTCAACTCGGACTTCCACAACTCTCCCGAGAGTCGACAGGACAATTCATCGGAGAGATGAAAGACCTCTACAACGACGAATCTTCCCCCTCATCCCAGCAAGACGAACTCACCGCCCTTCACTCACTCGCTCAAAAGCTCGCTCGGAGAGCTCGAGAAGCTCTTGAGGTGCTCCAGCATGAACAGGCCGAAGAACGACAACACGAGGAGAAAAAGTATCTTTCACTTCTGAAGAATGCTCTTGTTCAAGCCCTCGATCCTCCCGACACAGAGCGGCCGCGTATCATCAATATACGCCGACTGAATACCGTATCACCACAGACCATTGAATCTTTCTCAGAACGAGAGATCGCCGACTTTTTTATCACTTCCCTCCGAATGAAGATGCTCCAAGCCTGTGAAGTTTCTCCTCAGGACATCCTCCATACCGTCCTCAGTGATCAAGAGATTGCTCCACAGATTTACGGAGCTCACGGCTATCGACGAGTTGCAACACTTCTCTTCGGTGGAAATATGTTCGTAGCCCATCAGGAAGTCTCGAAGTTCTGTAAAGCGAATCAGATATCCTTCCAAAGCCTTGGATGGCCAAGTTCCTTTAAAGGAACGGCAACTCACTATCGAGAGAAGCTTCGGTGGATAAAAAAAGAGTTTTCTCATCTCACTGCCATAGAGTGCCCTCCACAATCAGAGACCTTTTCGAAACTTCCCGAAAGCCTCAAAGGCCCTTGGGGCTACATTGCTTACGCTGAAGCGGAGTATGGCGGGGATATGAAGAAGGCTTTTCAAAATATGAGCGCCCTCTGTAAAGCTGCTGGAGTTGATTTTAAGGACCTCAAATGGCCAGCGCAGTTTCAAGGGATCTCCTCAGAGTATCGAAAGTATATCAAGGAGTTTTCGGAACATTTTGCAACACACACGAAACAAGAATGTCCTGCACAAGAAAACAGATACACTGAACTTCCGCTCCACCTCAAAGGGCCTTGGGGGTACATCGCCTATGCAGAAGCAAAGTGTGGTGGGAGTATGGGCAAAGCATTCATCAATATGAGCGCCCTCTGTAAAGCGGCTGGAGTTGATTTTAAAGCTCTCGATTGGCCGCCAGAATTTCACGGAAGCTCTCTTCAATTCCGAAATGGAATGAAGCAACTTTCAGAAAATTTTTCCACTCTCACCGAGCGAGACTGTCCCCGACAGGAAACTCCCTTTACCGAACTTCCACGCCATATCAAAGGCCTCTGGGGCTACATTGCGTATGCTGAAGCTGAGTATGACGGAGACATGCTCAAAGCATATTTAAACATGAACTCGCTCTGTCAGGCCATCGGAGTGGACGCTACGCTTCTGAAATGGCCACCACTGTATCGTCAGAATTCACTTCAGTATCGAAAGACAATCGCCGCCTAAAGAAAAGAGCCGATCTGATATTTCCATTTTTAGACGAGACCACTCGAGGGAGACCTCTTTCCAAAGTAGATCTCTTGGAGGAGAGGGCTTTCTTTTACCTTCTCTGGAGTATCATCAAGCAGCACTCGGCCACTATCGAGAACGATAATTCTCTCGCAGAATTTTTCGATGAATCGAATATCATGCTCGATGATAAGAATAGTCTTCTTCTCGTTTTGAAGTTTTCGGACGAGCTCGGCGACATCTTCTTTCATCTTTGGAGAGACACCGGCAGTGGGCTCATCGAGAAGAAAGAGCTCCGCTCCAAAAGCGAACGTCCTCATAATTTCCAAGAGGCGCATCTGGCCACCAGAGAGGCTTCCAGCCTTCAGGTGCGCTTTTTCGGCAAGCTGAACTTCTCCGAGGAGCTCTAACGCCCTCTCTCGATTCTTTCGATTCTGCTTTGCCCAGGGGAAAAAGGTGGTACGAAGCGGCTGCCTTCCTTCGAGGGCCGTAACCATGTTCTCGAGAACCGTCATCTCTCGAAAAATTCCAAAGTTCTGAAATACCCTTCCAAGCCCAAGTTCTGCTCGTTGAAAGGGGGGCATTCTTGTTATCTCTCTCTCTTGGAAGAGAACTTTCCCCGCAGTGGGGAGATAAAAGCCATTTATGCAGTTAAACAGGGTGGTTTTTCCACTTCCATTTGGGCCAATCACCCCTACGGTCTCTCCCCGACTGACGTCAAAGGTCACCCCGTTTAAGATCTGAGCGTGATGAATTGCAAAACGAAGCTCCTGGAGAGTAAGCGCCGGCTGTTCTCTCTTCTCATCCATTAGATAACCCTCTGTAGCGGAAAGATTTTGTACCGATTGAAAAAAACAACACCGTACAAGATCACGGCGTAAAGAAGCTGACGCATCGGTCCGAGGATGCTAGGAGATATATCTAAGAAACGGAGAGGCTCGGGGAGGAGAACGAGGAAAAATGTAGCTCCCAGTACTCCCCAGAAAGAGCCAGGTTTTCCGACAACGACGATGGTGAGGACAAAGACCATCTCCGTAAGAGAAAAGGAGCTCGGATCGATATAGTTGATATAGTAGGCAAAGAGACTCCCGGCGAGACCGGCGTAGCCCGCTGAGATAAAGAAGCTGATGCCGCGGATGCGACGAGTATTTCTCGCAAGGGAGAGTGCTGCCTCTTCATACTCTGCCTGGGCCTTCAACCCCCGGGCAAACCGACTTTGAAAGAGAAGTGCGAGAATAAGCTGTGCAGCAGTGGCAACGAGCACGGTCAGTATCAGAAAGTTGCTATTCTCATAAAAATTCACGCCCAAGATCTCCGGACGGGGAATCCCAGGAATTCCGAGCACCCCTCGTGTCAGGCTCTTCCAGTTAATGAGAAGCGCCACGATAACAAAGCTAAAAGCGAGGGTGCCGATCGCAAAGTAGTCCTGAGTAAGCTTCGACGAGATGGCTGCAATCGGAAGTGCCAAGATACTCCCCAAAACGATACTCGCCGGAAAGGTATACCACAGACTCAGACCAAACTCTGTTGAGAGGAGTGCTGTTGTATAGGCGCCAATAGCGTAGGAAGCAACGTGCGCGAGGTTAAACAATCCTCCCAATCCAAAACAGAGGTTCAGGCTCTGTGCGAGGATGGTATAGATGCCAACGAGAATGGCGAGATGAATAAGATATTCCATCTTAGTGTCTGCTCTAGGCACTCCGTGATTTTTTCTGGAAGAGCCCCTGAGGCCGAAAGAGAAGCACGAGGAGAATAATTGAGAAGGCAAAGGCATCCTTATATCCTGCTGGCAGGCTGTAGGAACCAAAAGAGAGCCCTATACTGAGATTTTCAATGAGCCCAAGGAGATAGCTCCCGGCAACCGCTCCCCAGATATTTCCGAGTCCCCCGAGGATCATCGCAGCAAAGGCTTTAATGGTGTAGGTGTTTCCCATCGTTGGCTGAATATTATTCTCAAAGCCGACCATTACTCCAGCGAAGGCAGCGAGGAGAGTTCCCGTGACAAACACAAGGTTTGTTATCCTTCGCCGGCTAATCCCGAGAGACTGTGCTGCTGGACTATGTTGAGAAAATGCCCGGATCTTCCTTCCGAAAGCGGTACAGTGCACACAAAAACCGAGTATTCCGAGGAGGATCACGGAGCTCGTCACTATCAGGATCTGGATAGGGGTGATAAAAACTCCACCGATCTCTATGCTCTCGATAGCCATACTCCCCCCCAAGGCCTTCAC
>JALEGQ010000206.1 GCA_022763385.1 bacterium | reverse complement strand
AGTGCGGTCACTGAATTCATTGATAAATACAATGAGATAGTTGAGTACGTAAATGAGAACGACACCATTACACGAGAGGAGAGCGGCGCAGAGATCGAGACGATTTTCGGTCCCCTCGCCAGCACAAGAATTGATGATGGTCTACTCTCAGCGATCCGCAGCACCATCGTAGGATCCCGGCACCTCTCTCCGGATGAAGACAATCCGACCAATCGATACCGCATATTTGCGGACCTCGGTATCGCCACGGAGCGAGACGGCACCTTGAGTATTGACTCTGACGAGTTTCAAGAGGCCTTGGCAGGAGAACCTGACTCTGTCGACAACATCCTTCAGAATTTCGCGAATGAAACAGCGAAAACTGGAAAACTCTTCGAACAGTACCTGAGATTCAACGGTGGTGGTGCCGGAGGGGGGCTTTTTCAAGGAGCGACGAAGAACAACGAGGAGCGAATAGAATCCCTCAACGATGAGATCGCCCGAGCAGAAGAGTTTATCGACAACGAAGCAAACCAGATCCGAGCCCGCTTCGCCCGCCTTGAGGCGACCATCTCACGACTCCAGAACCAACAAGCAGCTCTCACCTCAGCGCTTGCTGGGCTAAACGCCTAATATCACCAGAACTTGAGAAAAGAGCGCACTCTTTTTCTGAGAAAAATCACCAATAACGCGATTTTACTCAAGAGTTCCCCATATCTGCCGATCTTATCCTCTATGTCCAGGAATGGACCGAGGAGCGCCCACCTGTATATCTCCTCGAACACACAGTACACGAGGTACGCAGTATGGCCCTTATCACCTTTTCCGGTCTCGCATCTGGCATAGACTCTTCGGCTCTTATTGAGGCGATGCTCGAACAAGAGCGAATTACTCGGGTCAATCCCTTTCAGAGAGAGCTCACGGATCGAGAGGAGACCAACTCCTCATTCGACGAGCTGAAGAACCTCCTCGGAGAGCTCAGCACCAGTGTCCAGAGCTTTCGCACCATCAATGGTGGAGCGATCTCAAAGAACGCTGTCAGCTCAGATGAAACCGTGCTGACCACCACCGCCAGCAGCGCGGCAAACCAAGGAAGCTACGCCATCAATGTCTCTCAACTCGCGACGAATGCTACCTTTTCTTTCAACGATCGCTTTACCGCTACAGACGAGGTCATTGGAGCAGGGATCGATGACGGGGCCAGTGCCGCCGATCGTACCGTGAGCTTCACCGTCGGTCAGGGAGATGCCTCGGAATCCGTAGATATTGAGCTCACCTCCACCACGACGGCAGCCCAATTTGTCTCCTCTTTCAATGATGCAAGCGGCAAGGCGACCGCGAGCCTCGTTAATCTCGGGACCGAAAGTTCCCCCAGCTACAGCATTCTCATTCAATCAAACGAAACCGGAGAAGAGGAAGGGAGCATCACCCTCGACAGCGTGGGGAGCGAAGTGAGCGGCGCGGGGTCATTTACCGCGAATACCCTTCTTCAGGCGAACAATCTCGAGTTTACCCTCGACGGAATCTCTGGAACGATATCCCGAAGCTCAAACACCGTAAACGATGTCATCCCCGGGATAAGCTTTACGGCAGGAGACACCGGCAGTGCCACCATAAGTGTCAATGTAGACAGCGGACAAACAGAGGGCCAGATCGCCGAATTTGTCGAGAAGTATAACGCGGTCGTGTCATTTATTGCAGAACAGGACGCGATCTCCGAAGAACAGGTGGGAGAAGAGATCTTAAACGTCTTTGGTCCCCTTGCAACGACCTCACTCGATGAGGGAGTACTTACCGCCCTTCGCTCGGCACTCTCACAATCGGGATCGTCAGAAGAAGAGGTCAAGATCCTCGCCGACCTCGGTATCTCAACCGAGCGGGACGGGACGCTGAAGTTTGACAGTGACGTCTTTCAGGAGGCCCTCGCCAATGATGCCGATGGGGTCGAGAGTCTTTTAGCGGTCGTGGGCGAAGGACTTGGCGCCGTTGACGGAACAATTGCTCAGTATACCCGGTTTAATGGACTCATCGACGAAGCAGTCTCTGGAAATAACGACCGGATCGCCGGACTACAAGATCGGATTCAGTCAGTCGAAGAATCTCTCTTAAAGAAAGAGGAGAGCCTGATCGCTCAGTTCGCCCGGCTGGAATCGCAGATATCACAACTCCAGTCTCAGCAGAACAGCCTCTCGTCCCTCCTTCCTGCGTAATTGAGGGAGAAGGTTGCCTCCTCGAGCAGTCGCCCGGTACACTCCTGTGCCATATGAAGAGAACTCAAGGTCTCCTGAGAGCTCGGGAGGAAGCCCCTGGGGTATCCCGTATCTTGCAGAGGACATTTCCCGACACCACGCGACAACACTCCCTCACCGAGCGGCTGAGTCGTGCGCTGGAAGCCCAGCGGGAACACCGGTGGGTTGAACGAGAAACCGGTGTCTCGTTTAATCCCCTTCCCGCTCGACTCCTCGAGATCCTGATCCGAGAAGGAAGAGAAACCTCCATAGAGAGCCTCGAAACAGCCCTCTCTTTTTTTCCGATCTCTGACAAAAACCCCGTGGCTCCACTCACCACCTGGGCAAGCAGCGGCACCCCCGGAAAGGCTTCCGATGCCGAGCGAGCCGCCCATCAGGCCTTTGCCCTCGACCTCATCAGACACCTCCACCGAAAAAGGGAAGGAGCGCTGCTTGTCCGTGAGAGCCGTGAGGAAGAAGAGCTCTCTCTCCTCGTCGCGACCGTCCTTACCCCACCGCAAGAGTGCTCTCGGCTGGAAGAGCTCCTCCGAGCAGCGATACACCGAACCTTTCCCTCTGCGATCTCTCAGGAGGTCGAATGACCTCTGCTCTGAAACACCACCTCTCTGTGATTCGGGCGTGGCTTCTCTCGGTGCTCCATATCGTGCTCTTTGTGGGAAACCTGCTCGCCTTTCACCTGCCGTTGGTTGTCGCGAGGATCTTCGGGAGGAAGGCGATGGATACCGTGCTCTCCTACCACTGCCTGATGCACCTGAAGAATATCGAGCTGACGGGAGCAAACTTTACCATCCTCGGAACAGAGCACCTCCCTCCTGTCGGAACTCCAATCATTCTCGTCTCGAATCACCAGGCGATGTATGACATCCCCCTGATCATGTGGCATCTCCGGCACCACTTTCCAAAATTTATTGCGAAGAGAGAGCTCCAGCGACGCCTTCCCTCGATCTCCTTCGCCCTCCGAAACGGAGAACACCTCATTATCGATCGGAGCTCTCGACGAAGGTCCCTCGAAGAGATCTCAAACTACGGAGCAGCGGCAGAACAGAAGGGGGGGACGGTCTGCATCTTCCCCGAAGGGACCCGCTCCGCAACCGGCGAGACCCGCCCTTTCAAGCTCGGCGGCTTTGCGACCCTCGCCGCGGCGATGCCCTCCGCAGTGATTATTCCTGTCACCCTCGACGGCACCGGAGAGGTCGTCCGGGATAACCTTCTCCCCGTTCACCCCGATGCCAACGTCCTCCTCCGATTCTCCCCTCCCCTCAACAGGGCAGAAAAAGACCCCAAAGAGCTCCTTTCAGAGGCAGAACAAACGATCCGAGCCGTGCTCCAAGAATACCGCTCACACCACCCCGAGTGAAAACTTTACCTCCTGCAAGAAGCTCCCTATACTCAATCGTCTCGTCTTGTTCACGTGCCGAGATGGTGGAATTGGTAGACACGTCGGATTCAAAATCCGATGCTAGCGATAGCGTGAGGGTTCGATTCCCTCTCTCGGCACTCTTCATCTTTTCCGACAAAGCCTAGATGCCATGGTCTCGGTAGGCTACCGCGTCAACTCGCATAAGGCTACTCAGTTGTAATGCCCCCGGCGAACCCATGCTTGACAGAGCGTTGATGTGAAAAAGTAGCGAGGTGTTCGCCCCTCAGGCGGAGGATTTTTCTTCGACGCCCTCGACGAGCAGGTGAGCAATAGTGATAGCTGAAAATTTCGACTCGGCTGCGGAGTGTCTCTGAAAAGCCCTCCGCCTGAAGCGCTCGATAATCGTCATACGTGTAGTAGCTAACACTTAATGACAGACATCTGTCTCCAGAGACCGACTGTCAGATTAAGTGTTAGCTACTGCATTTTATCCTATTTGAAAATACTTATTGCCGATCTTTACTGCAACCTCACTTCCAAGCGCTTGAACAATCTTTGAGACATTCTTCAAGGTAACATTTGTCCGAGTTCCAGAGCGAATATCTTGAATGACACTGGGAGAAATCCCGATCTCAGCAGCGAGCTTCCGTACAGACTTCCCCTGTTCATCCATTAACTTCAAAATCGCTTCGGAGAGGAGAAACTTCTCGTACTCAGCATCAAACTTCTCTTTGAAGTTTGCATCCTGCATCTCTCGCTCGAAGGTCGGTGTGGCTCTTTTGATTTTCTTTGTTTTCTTCTTAACTGTCATAGTATTCACCTCGTTTTACCCGATCTGAATATTCCTTTTTAATCTTGAGCGCTCTCTCCTTTTCTCTCTTTGGCAACTTCCGAGTTTTTTTCTGAAACGCATTGGTCAGAATGATCTTCTTTCCTTCGAAAAAGAAGCAGAGGTAGCGATCTGGCTGCGGCTTAAATGCAAAGATCTTCTCTCCTTCATTTCTGAATTTCGTCTCATCAAATATCCTTCCCGCATCACCCATACGCTTTATGAGAAGGAGTAATTTTCTCCTTCGGGTATCAGAGAGGTTCTTGTAGTATTCCAGTACGTCACTTTTCCCGTTTTCGTCGTAATACCACTCAATAGTAAACGCATCTCCTTCATAGGCGATGTATTCCTTCACCTCTTCGCTCATTGGGTAGAATTACCTCCTGCGTATACTTGAAAATGCAGGAGGCAAGCCCCCCTCAGACCCCGCACGAGGCTCCTCAAAGTCTGGTTCAGTTCACACATAGGGTTCCCTTTCTGCACGTCTTACGGTCGCACCTCAACACGCCCATTACTTAGTGTACCAATATATTAGCACGCTGTCAAGGTTGCTGTATTGCTGTTTCATAAGGCGAGAACCGGCAAAACATAGCGATTCATTCTCATCCAGGTATGCATTTACTCTTTACCGAGTTGTTCGGAATGACCAGAGTAAGACTCTACGAACAAGCAATACTCGATAGCAAAAGCGCCAATACCTTCTCTGCTTTGTCTCCTCCTCTACGCTCTTGCTCTGGCCATAGGCCTGGTGAGACGTTTATGCTCTTTAACGACGTGTTATTCTTCTCTCCGATAGGTTCTCGCCGTGCAGACGTTGTGGTTTATCTTTCGTCATCTTGATCAGTTTCGGCTGCCGTTCTTCGGGAATCTCCTGGTGGCGTTTCTCGATGGGCTCGTGGTGTTTCTTATTCCAGTACTCTTATCAGAGTTTACCAAGGGAGACCTCAGTGTTGAGAGCTTTTGGAGACTACTCCCCTTCCTCGTCGGGTGTTTCCTGGCTTCACTCGTCCTCCAGTGGATTATTCGACGGAGTGGAGAGGCGCTTGCGAGGCAGTTTGGGAATCATCTCCGGCTGAAGTACTTTCAACAGATCGAACAACTTCCCGGAGCGCTTCTACTGGAGCACCACTCAGGGAATCTTCTCTCACTCGTCACCCGAGCATGTGATGGGGCTGCTCAGGTAGTCTTTGCCGCTGTGTGGCTCTTTGCACACTCGCTCGCTACACTCTCCCTTTTCTTTTTCTTTACGGCTCGAGAATCACTTTTTATCGCGCTCCTTAATGGGTGCATCCTCATCCTCTTTCTTCTCGTGAGCGTGTTCTTTTCCCGGCGTATGGTTCCGATCGCTGCAAGATTGAACCTCCTCCACGCTGTGCTTATAGAGCGGTTTGTCGATCTCATGACGAACATCTTCACCGTCAAAAAGCTCGGCATCTCTCGCTTTACTACCAGCCAGGTCAGTGAAGCGGTCGAGCAGAACTATCGCCAGATCGACCGCCTCCAACGTTTTCACGCTGACCGATGGTTTGTCCTCCATGCCATATTCGGGATCGCTTTCCTCACAACGATCGGCTTTCTCCTCTCTCAGATTTCTCAAGGAGAGAATTCTCCAGCGGTGCTCATCCTCTTTATCTCTGCTTTTGCGGTGGTGCGCAGTCAGGTAGAGCGGCTCTCAGAGCTCATTAAGGATCTCCTTGAGGTAAACGCCTATATTGAAACTCTTGAGACGATTACGGGACGCGAGCAGAGGCAAGAAGAGCGGGGCTCTGAATGCCCCCTCCAGTGGAACGCTCTCGAGCTTCAGGAGGTTACCTTTTCATACCGCGGCAGAGGAGCCACCCTGAACGTTCCGCACTTCTCCCTCTCTCCAGGAGAAGTGATCTCCATTCGAGGGGAATCAGGTGAAGGGAAGAGCACCTTTCTCAATATCCTCTGTAATTTCCTCGAACCACAGCGCGGCGAGCGTCTCTTGGATCGCAGACCATATGCAGAGTTTCCCCGAAACCGGCTTGAATCGCTCTTCGGGATGGTCTCGCAGGAGATGGAGCTCTTCCACCTCTCCGTGCGGGAGAACCTCTCGCTCGGACGCCCACACAAAGACGAACAGATTCGAACGATCCTCCGCGGCCTCCTCCTTGAAGAGTGGTTGGAGCAACTTCCAGAGGGACTTGATACTCTGGTCGGTGAGAAGGGGGTGAAACTCTCGGCGGGACAGAAGCAACGGGTCAATATTGCTCGAGGACTCCTCCTTGAGCGCCCTATCCTTCTCTTCGACGAGCCGACCTCACATCTTGATAAAGAAACGGAACAGGGAGTCGTCGACTTTCTCCGAGGACAGCTCAAGGGACGTTCCGCGGTTATCGTCACTCACCGTTCTGCGGTAGAGACGCTGTGCGATCGAGGGTACGTGGTGCGGGAAGGAACACTTATTGAAGAGTAGGATGCTACCAGGAAGCACCCTTCAGCTCCGGACTCGGGATACGGAGTGCACGTTGGCGGATTCGGGCTCCTGACTCCGCACCGATGGCCTTCATCGCTGACTCCAATGCTTCCCGTTGTTGCTCTCTCCCCCCGCCAAGCAAGTACGGCTGCAGCGAAACCCATCCTTCCTCGCTTCCCACATCGGGACGACTCACAAAGGATCCGGTTGGGAGGTGACCCGCAGTGAGAGTCCATCCAAGAAAGAGAAATACTGCATTACACACTGGCCTCTCCATCAACTCAGATGAACCAACTTCTCCAGCTCCGTGAAGCAGCACCTGATTCCTCCAGATCTGCGGTTGATACTCGATATCGATATCCACCTCTTCAACCTGCACTGAACTCCCATCGGGAAGATTAAGCTCCAACGGAAGAGATTGCTCATCCAAACGCTCTCCTATGATCCGAATGTAGGCGTGCCTCAGCGTTCGGGAGCGGTCACTGTGAAAGACATCCTGAAAACTGTACAGATCTACGAGATCCTGGGGCAACCTCGCGAAGATCTGTGCGAGATGGGTGGGCTCCAACTCTGCAAGATGCGCAGGGAGAAAGGAATCGGTAAAATACGGTTCACCATCGAAGATACCCTGTAATTCTGGCTGAGGCGGACAGCGATTAAGCGTCGTCTGAACGAGACGATTTTCAGCGATGACTTTCAACGCCGTAAAGAAGGGGAGCCCCCCGACGAGGCCTTCAAGTACTTCGTTCACAAAATCAGCTTTTGTGAGCGGCGTTCTCTCATCCACGGAGCTTAATACCTGGGCGAGAGCCGACCGTTGTTCTGCTGAGAGCACTCCAGAATCCCCTTGAGATGGAGCCACCTCTCGCTCTGGAAAAAGAAGCGGAAGAAGTTCTTCCCGCAATGACAGCGCTAACTGCGGAGGAAGGCCGAGTACGAGTTCCGCTCCGATCTTCCGGTACACATCTGTCTGGATACGCTTCCGATCGGGAGGAGCATCAGAGGAACGAAACGAGAAGGTCTCATCGCCAAGTACCGACTTTCGGTATCGCGCCGCTACGGCCCCTTCGTCTTGCCGACCTCTCCGTTCGCCCTCCGCTGATGGTCCCGTCATGGCTTCACTCCGTGGTAGAGATAACCCTCTGTCGCAAGATTCTACCGGGGAATGTCTCTCGCACCGTTAGGCGAGGCTTCCGAAGAAGCCGAATCGCCATCCCTGAATCTCCTGCTCAGTGATATACGTCACTCCAAATCCCACCTCTCGAAAGTACTCTTCGGCGAAGGTTCGAGTGAGGATATCGAGCCCTATCTCATAGAAATTATTGAGCTCAAATCCATTTCGAGCGGAACCGTGGAGGTCCACCCTTCCGACCATCGGACGGAGCAACAGAGAATCCTTCTTCTCTCCGAAAGAGAGGGGCTGCTCGTATCCGAGCTGGGTTTTCGTAATCCAACTATCACTCGAAAAGTCCGAAATTTCTCCATTCGATGTCGAGGCATTTACATAGACGAATGAAACTTTGGACCCGGCGATCACCCTCCCACCGTCGTCTGCCACTTCCGGTCGTGCGAGGAGCTCCAGTGACGGAATATAACTCCAGGTATCCACATCGGGGAGTATCCGATCCAGCACGGCTTCATCCACGCCGGCGACAGAGAAATCAAAATTCAACTCAGAATACTCGATTTTCATTCGAGGAGTAATCTCGAGAAGATCGTCAAAGAACTTCATCTGTAGGCCGGCACCAACTCCAATCCCACGGCTCTCGACTTCGATACTTGCCGCTGGGGTGCCCGCATCAAGCTCCTCGTTCAAACGGAGAAACGCTGGGCTGACTTCCAGAAGTGGAACAAACTGGGCCTCGTCATCTCCGACGGGGAACTCTCCGATGACCTTATAGAGATCGATATCCGTATCAGGGCTATCAGCCTCATCGGATTTGAGCTTGTAGGTACCGGCAGAGAGACTGTCATCACTTGCCAGGGTGATCAGCGCATTCGTAATCGCCTGGAACTCATTTTGAGCGGACTCACTCAAGATCGGTTCAGATTGAGCGTGCACGGCAGAAAGAGGAGAGAGAAGAGCGCAGACGATTACGAAGCACCGTGTGAATACGGAGAGACAAAGAAAGAGCCGGGGAGGTCTGGTGTGTATCATGGAACTACTACTAGAGAGTCGTCTAAGAGTACAGGAGAATCTCTCTAAAATCACTCCCGAAATCTACGGAATCAAGATCGCTCGTTGACGAGATGAATGAACAGGATCTGCTCCCACGGCGGACATCACCGCACTCAGGGCCTCCTCTTGCGTGATCTGAGCGCCGGCTGGGACCGGCTGAAGGGAGAGGCCCCTTCCCTGGGGGCCAGAACCAACGACGAAGAGTGGTGAGAGATTCTTTGGGAGGTCCCGGTGCGGGAGGAGGAGATGTGCACCGTGACGAGGTCGGGAAAGAAGCGGCTCACTATCCGGGTCCCCCATCCCGTGAAGAAGAGCCATGTCGGCCCAGAGGGCTGGTCGATAGTGAATATCGAGATCCACTTCTTTCACTTCAACGTGCACGCCGTTTGGAAGCACCACGTTCAGCGGAAGGTCTCCTCGCTCTTGTCGCTCGGCGATAATCTGGAGATAGGCAGATCGGAGCGTCCGCGACCGTTCACCGTGAAGAAGATCTAGAGGATGATAAGGGTCCACCGCCTGAGGTGGAAGAGCAGCAAACTTCGAGCAGAGGGCATCAGGGGCCACATCGGCGAGGTGCTGCTGAAGGAACGATTCTGAAAAGTAGGGAACACGAGGAAACAACTGTCCAATCTGTTCCATGCTCGGAGCGTGTTGGGGGTGATTTTGAATACACCGATTTTCTGCGAGCAGCTTCAGGATTGCAATAAACGGGAGTCCTCCGATCTCCGTGTCGAGATCACCACCGCGAAACTGTTCAGGGGTGAGGAGGCTCCCCTCGTCTACCCCTTGTAATACTCGACGAATAACACTCTTCTGATCGTGAGAAAGCTCTGGCGGCCCCCACCCTTCGCGATGATCATCGCGAAAGAGGAGTGTGTGAAGTCCTCCTCGGAGCTTCTCGGCCGTGGCAGGAGGGAACCCCACGAGAAGCTGGGCTACGATCTCTTCGTGAACCTCAGAGCGAATCTGGGCCGAGTGCTCCGCTGAGTCTTCACGACGGAAAGCGAATGCTTCAAGCGCCTCACCGTCAAGAGTGAGCGCGGTACTGCGATATCGTTGCGTTGCCCCTCTCCCACTCTCTAAAGCGCTACGTCTCTCGGTCTGAACATCACCCATGGCACCCTCATACTCGCAGAGGCACTCTCTCCCTCTCGCGACCGGTATATACTGCCCGCCAATCAAATTGCCGGAGTGGTTGTCGAAAGCTGATCGCTTTCGCCCGTTTTTGCGGGCAGTATGTGTTGTCCCTCCGGGAGACTT
>JALEGQ010000205.1 GCA_022763385.1 bacterium | reverse complement strand
GGCTGATAGCGCTCCACACACACCGCTAAGCTGCCGAGAATACTCTCCTCTAGCTTTTTATCTCCGGTAAACCAAATACAATTCTTCGCAGTTCGAGTTGTTCCAAAATTTCCCAAGTTCGTTGTATGTACTCGAGGATGATTTCCCATTCTTCGCACCTCCACATCAATTTATCCTTCTGTAATGAGCACTGACAGCACAGCACCCATATCCTAATCGTCCCAGGATAAATTTTGTTGCGTACTTTTCTGATTTTTTTCACAAGGTGTCTGACACTAGGAGGAGAAAGTCGCAGAGAAGGTGATGCCCTGCGTAACGGGAGAGATATGCTTTTTCGCTGAGATGGAAACTTTTGACAGATTTTCAGACTCGTTGAGAACGGTGCATCCCACCTCATGAACCAGATGCTCTAAAAGAGCGAATTCCTTCGACCGACTCACTTTCTTGGTCACTTCAATAACCGACATGTAGTCTACCGTGTCTTTCAGCTTGTCGCTTGTCAGACTGTCGGAGCTGGAAAGCTCCAGCTCAATATTGAAGACCACGATCTGAGGATACGCTCTCTCCTCTTGAGTGCATCCCAATCTCACTGGAATCTGAAGATCATGAAGCGTTAATTGCACGATTGCTTCTCCAAACTCTTCACTCGCCGCCACCTCTTCTCTCGAGAAGGACGACGGCCGTTGCCATCACCCCTTCGCTTCGACCGAGAAAGCCTAATCCTTCACAAGTGGTTGCTTTCACTCCAACTCTTGACTCATCAACCTCCAAAAGCGAAGCAAGAGACCGTTGGATCTCTCGCTTATGGGGCGAGAGTCTAGGAGTCTCACAAACCACAGTCGTATCCACATTTCCTACCTTCCATCCCCTGCCCTGTACTTCCTGAAGTACCGTTTGAACGAGAGTCTTGCTGTCAATGTCTTTCCATTTCGGGGACGTATCTGGAAAAAGCTCACCTATGTCCCCCTCGCCAATGGCGCCACAGAGGGCATCTACAACAGCATGGAGCAGGACGTCTCCGTCCGAGTGTGCACGAAGTGTCTGACACTCTGAGATCTTGACGCCGCCGAGGAGGAGGGGCTTGGCGGGGTTATGGGGAATTTCCCAGGCATGGACATCGACTCCTTGTCCTATTCGGATTTGGCTCATTTCGGGAGGGCTCCTCTGTTTCGCGAGGTATCAGACATATCGTGGTTTTGGGGGAAAGGCCATAGGCGGTGCTCTTCGAGGAACCAGAGAGTTGCGAGGATCCGGGGGACGTATCGGCGGGTTTGGGGGGGGAGCGCTCTGGCACGGATGAGCTCCCAGTAATCACACCGCCGTCTCTTCGAACATGCTCGACGGACTCTCGTGATACCGGCGTTGTATGCCGCGAGTGCGAGAGGCCAATCTGAGAAGTGTTGGTAGAGGTCCCGCAGATGACGTGCGGCGGCATCGGTCGATCTGAGTGGATCTTTCCGGTCATCACGAAAGATTCCCGTTCTGAGCCCATAATGGCGGCCGGTAATCTTCGTGAACTGCCAGAGGCCTACCGCCCCGCGGCCACTCGCAACGGTTGGCCGAAACTCGCTTTCGACGATCGGCACCACGAGAAGCTCAGGTGGTACTCCTCGAGAGGCGAGGATTCTCGCCAAGAAGGGGAGCTGGGGCTTGGCCCGAGCCATCGCTTGAAGAAGCCCTCTCCTCTGATTCCCAAGGAGACGAGCATACTCACGCTTCACCTCATCAGTACGAATACGCCTCAACGACGGCAACATTTCAGTGTATGGAGACGGAGAGCTCTTTTCTCGCTCTGTCCGCTCTCCAACAAGAGGAGCCTTCGCTTCACCCCGGTAAGGGGTGCCCGCCGTCGACCATAAGGTGTTGCTACACCCCACCATGGGCGTGGTGCTCAGCAAAAACAGCAACAGTAGATACCTGTATCGCATCCCCTTCTCGCAAAAAGAGACGTTATTCCGGTGCGTTACAGAAGACATCAGAGGTATTCTCTTCTTTAATAAAAGCTGGGTCTCTTAACTCGCGGTGAATGTATCAAGTTCTCCCTGGTCTCGTTGTCAATAAAATCGATAGTATATACTGTGTCGAGAGAGCACTTGTCCAATTCAAGAGAGAATCGAATTTTGTTTTTTGATATCTATACTAAAGGCAATACTGCTCGCAAAAGATGCTGAGAGTAAGGAAAAGAGAGAGGGTCATGAAGGGCGTTCAACAGGAACAGCAAAGGCAACTCGGCTTTGGCGGAAAAGGAGTACGTCACGAGGTTTTTCAGGGGTTCGAAGATGCGAGGACTCCGCTGGAGCGAAGACCTTTGAGGAGGTATTCCACTCTTTCTCATCGAGCGCTCCTGATATCCTCCCTCGCGATATCACTCTCTGGATGTGGTCTCTTGTCCATGGGAGTGCCTTCAGAGAATGCTGAACCGAAATCTTACGCCGCTCACGGTGACGAAGAGAACTATCCAAAACTGAACGGAAGCCTCGTTATTGCCAAACGACTCCCCCAGGTGACTGAGATCGCCCAACTTCCCCTGTACGGATTTCTGCCGCTTCGCTCGGTAACACCTCAATCTCACTCTGTCTTGCAACCAAGTGAGCCCGAGAAAAGCTTTCCAACCGTTTTTGAGAATCCGAGATGGATCGAGATCTCGGTTACTGCGAATGTGCTTGCGCTTCATGGAGAACGTGCCTCTTCGTTCTCCACCGAGATCACGCCGGACAGTTCCTTTCTTCACTCGAAGTCGCCCTCTTCTAAAGGCCTGGGTTTCTCGACAGAGCTCGGGGCTACCCGGACGAGTGTTTTGGCGATCGAGCACTCCCCCGTCTGGATGGCTCCGGATTCCTACTTTGAGGACCGAGGACTTCCAGTTCCTCCCGAAGGGGACGCCAGCCGCTTTCTTAAGTTTGCGCTCGGAGATGTCGCGCTCTTTCTTGAAAATGGACTGGTTATACATTCGGGGAAAGAGAATGGTCATTTGGGAGCGAATCTCCTGCGTGTTGAGGCCGCCTCTCTGAACCGCCTCGCGAATCGCGTTCAATCCGGAGACAAGGTCGTTATCAGGCGATAGTACCCGGAGCTCTTTTCGTCGGAGACAATTTCCTTTTGCACTTGAGCGTTTGACCTCTCCCACCGAGTTCCGTACCCTACCTCCAGAGACCACTGGCAGAGTCGCCACTGGCCGGGGAGATAACACGATACTGTCGTCAGAACACTCGTAAGTAAGCGAACTTATCACTCTTCTCATTGAGAGAACCTATGTCAGAAAAATCGTTCACGCGAGTGAAAAAGGGCGTTGTTAAGCGGCGGCGGAGGAGAACGATCGGTGTTTTTATCGATGGCTCTAGCCTGGACCGGGCAACGCGTCGTATGCAGCGACGGATTGATCTTCCACGTCTCGTCCAAGGGGTATCCGCAGGAGGAACACCAACGGTTGCGCGATACTACACCTTGATTCCTCATGAGGATGATTCTCGGCAGAGAGCGTTCCTTGATGCCGTTCGGCGCGCTGGTCTCGAAGTCGTTGTAAAACGTCTCCCCCCAAAGGGAATTACCCGCCAGGTAACAGTGGAGGTCGAGATGGCGAGCGATATGATCGCCTTTGGTCTTGGGCAGAACGAGTTTCAGGATATCGGCTACAGCTTGTCAGAAAACTACGAAGGGTCTCGGTTTCAGGAGGAACGCTCTTCAACAGAAACCACCAGACAGGGAGGTCCTGCAATCCAACTCGGGAGACAGCTCCACTCAGAGCAGGCCCAAGAGAGCTCTTCCGAGCAGGGCTCCGGGGAGAGCTCTACACCAATAGAGACGACCTCTCAGAATGTCGATGGCGCAATGGTGGAAGAAGAACGCATCGTAACCGTAGTCTGTGCCGCGCGAGCACTTACCTACCCTTTTCGCTTCCTTCGGAGCCAGGGAATTCAAACGGTAAGCGCTGATTTTGCGGAGACTTCTGGAAAAGAGCTGCTCAAAAGCGCTTCAAAGTGGATAGATCTCTCAGACTCTGAGACAATCTGGCGTGATGAGTAGGAAGCTCGAAAGAGCTTTCATTCATTGGCCAGAGATGAAGGGAGGAGCGGCTGCATGGGGTACCCGAACAAGAAGCAACTGAACGACAACAGCTCACGTTCCCTTTCTTCCGCTCCAGATTCTTCATCTGCACGCTCATCTTCCACTGGAAGCGTTCCCCAACATACCCGCATTCCGCCGAACGCTCGCGAAGCAGAAGAGTCCGTCATCGGTGCGATCCTCCTCGACAACAATGCCATTGATATGGTTCTCGAAAAGATTACCGCTGAGGATTTTTACCAACCTCGCTATCGATCGATCTTTGAATGTATGCGTCAGCTCCATGAACGGAGTCAACCGATTGATGTCATCACCCTCGGTCAACAACTTCGAAGTCGAAACGAACTCGAAAATGTTGGCGGTCTCGAAGAGCTCTCTCGACTTGCCGCAAGTGTCCCGAGCTCAGCTCACATCGCCTACTACGCGAAAGTCCTGAAAGAGATGGCCATTCGAAGGCGTATCATCCATGAAACCGCCGAAATTTCTCAAGAGGCATTCGATCTTAGCGAAGAGATCGAGAGCTTTCTCGATACCACCGAACAACGAATTCTTGGAGTATCAGACTTTCGCGTTCGTCCGGCATTCCACCGGGTAGGAGAAGTCGTACAGAGCTCGATTAGTATTATTGAGGAGCTCTATCATCGGAAGGAACCCATTACGGGAACCCCTTCCGGCTTTACGAAACTCGATAATATGACCGCAGGCTTTCAGCCGTCCGACCTCGTCATTATCGCTGCTCGTCCCTCAATGGGGAAAACTGCCTTTGCGCTTTCCATCTCCCAGTTCGTTGGCCTGCAAGCAGAGCTCCCTGTCGCACTTTTCTCGCTGGAAATGTCGAAGGAACAACTCGTGATGCGAATGCTCTGCGGGGTCGGAAGGGTTGATAGTTCGCGGGTGCGGACCGGAAACCTCCAAGAACATGACTTCCCAAAGCTCGTCGATGCAGCAAGCCGTATCTCAGAAGCACCCATTTTTATCGATGACACCCCGGCAATGACGGTAACGGAGCTTCGAGCGAAGTGTCGGCGACTTCACCGCGAAAACCCACTCGGGCTTATCATGGTCGACTACCTCCAACTCATGCGGAGCCCGGCATACAGTAAGAGTCGAGAACAGGAGATCTCTGACATCTCTCGCTCGCTGAAAGCGCTTGCCAAGGAGCTGAACGTGCCGGTACTCGCGCTTTCACAGCTCAACCGCTCTCTTGAAAACCGAAACGATAAGCGTCCAATCATGTCTGACCTCCGTGAATCTGGAGCGATAGAACAAGATGCTGACCTCATCATGTTTATCTACCGAGATGAAGTCTACAACGAAGAAACGGAAGATCGAGGAGTGGCGGAGATCGTCATCGGAAAGCAACGAAACGGGCCCACCGGAGTGGTTCGACTCGCCTTTCAACCAGAATACACGCTCTTTGCCAATCTCGATGAACGAGAAGAAGACGAGCTTATTGAAGAAGCAATTGATCTCTCGGGGCTTGAAGACGATATTTTTTAGCCGCCCGTTGGCTGTTTGCAAACCTGCCTCACCTCTTATCTCCTCGTGAGATCTTCATCCTCATGCTATAATTTGGGTGATGTGTTCCGACGCAAAGAGAAAACGAGGTGACCTTACCACCACTCAAGCTCCATTTATTGAGGAGGCTCGAGCCGGTGCTCAGCTCTTTATTGACCAGCCATACGAACTTTATAGCGAGAAGAACCAACGTACCTGGCGAAAACTCTATCATCAGATCCTGCCCCGCTGGGAAAGGTACGCGCACCACCGCTTCCTAGAAGGCGTGGAGAACGTCGCGCTCGACCCAGACCAGATCCCACGGCTTGAGGATATCAACAGTTTTCTCGCCCCGCTCAGTGGCTTCTCTGCACGAGCGGTCTCGGGGTACGTTCCCGCATACCTCTTCTTTGACTGCCTGAGGCAACGGGCCTTTCCCACAACGATCACTATTCGCGATGAGCATCTTCTCGACTACCTTCCGGAGCCAGACATCTTCCACGATGCGGCCGGCCACGTGCCCATGCATACAGATCCACTTTTTGCTGATGCTCTTGTTCGATTTGGTGAAGTTGCACGGAGCGCCGCTCTCTACGCCCAGGAACGCGCAGAAGATGTTACTGTCTACCGGCGACTTGAGAATGTTATCAAGGGCATGGCCCGTTTCTTCTGGTTTACCGTGGAGTTTGGCCTCATGAGAGATGGCTCTTCTACTAAAGCCTATGGCAGCGGGATTCTCAGCTCATTTAGTGAACTTGAGTACGCGATCGAGAATGAACGAGCGCAACGGTACCCCTTTCAACTCGAATGGGTGATTAACCAATATTTTGAGATCAACACCTTTCAACCTCTCTATTTCGTTATTTCCTCATTTGAGGAGCTTTTTTCTGCCATTGAAGAGCTTGAGCAATGGATTCAAGCCGGTAAGCTCGACAACGTGGCTCCCGGAGAACCTGAGATTCAAGAGGCTGATCTCAGGTCCTTTCTCGATGCTGAGCTCTCTGAGGACTCTCCATAGCATCGAAATCTTCCTCCAAATTTTTCGCATTCTGCACTATTTTTCCCCTTGTTTCTTTTTTTTCCGCGCTCATCCCTACACATTCTGAGTTATTTACCGTTACTCCCCTTACGGAGCACAGGAGAGCTCTGGTGTAAACTCAAGGAGAGATAGACGTGACCATTTCCTTTGCAAGCAATACCCTTGCGCTGCGAGCAAATACGCAACTCAATAAAACCTCACGAGATCTCTCTAGCACCTTCGAACGACTTTCCTCCGGCCTCCGCATCAACAAGGCTTCCGATGATCCCGCGGGACTTGCTCTCGCTGATAGTTTGCGCGCCGATGCCCTTCTTGCCTCGGTTGCGGTGCGAAACGCGAATGACGGAATTTCTGTAACCTCAATAGCCGATGCCGCCCTCGAAGAGATCGCCAGTATATTGAGCAGAATGGCAGAGCTTGCAGAGCAGAGCTCTAACGGTGTCTTTACGACCACTCAACGTTCGAGCTTGGAACTCGAGTTTGCGGCACTCGGCTCAGAGATCGAACGGATCGCGGTCACTACCGAGTTCAATGATAGAACGCTGCTCTCAGATAGCTCTTCCATTGCCATCCAAGTGGGCTTTGATAGCACAGCGAACTCAACGGTAAACATCACTGGTGTACTCGGGACACTCTCATCCCTTGGACTCGCAAACGGAGGCTCTTCTACACTCGCGTACTCACTCAACAGTACGACCGACGATTTTGCACAGACCGCCTCTCAGCTCGCTCTTGAGGCGGTAAACGGCGCCATCACCTCCCTCTCTCTCGCTCGAGGACAGCTCGGTGCGAGTGAGAGTCGGTTAAATAGCGCCGTGAACTATCTCCAGGTGGCTCGAGAGAATTTTGTCGCCGCAGAGTCCAGAATTCGAGACGCAGACATCGCCCAGGAAGTAGCGGAGCTTGTTCGATTGCAGGTACTTCAGCAATCAGTTGCTGCAGTTGCTGCACAAGCGAATCAACAGCCCCAAATCGCGCTGAACCTGCTCCAGTAAAGAGGTGCTGTGCATCCGAGAGGCAAGACGCCTCTCGGATGCTCTTTTTTTCCATAAAGCCGAAACAACGAGACCAACTCAGAGTTCGATCGTCTCCAGATATCCGGGAACAGTGGTATTCCACTGAAAAGTGCTCTGAAGCGTCTCCGAAAAAGCCTTTGCTGAATCAGGCTCCCCGTGAACCACGGCCACTCGACCAGGAGTCCCCTTAGACTCTCGACACCACCGAATCATCTCTTCTCGGTCTCCGTGCGCACTTAATCCACTGATGGATTCAATGGTTGCTCGCACCGGATAGTGCTCTCCAAAAAGACGGAGATCATCGCCGCCACTGAGCAAGTAGTCCCCCTTCCCTCCGGGAGGCTGATACCCCACAAAGAGCACCGTATTCTTCGGACTTGAAACCCTCTGTCGAAGGTGGTGGAGAATCCGTCCACCTGAAAGCATCCCAGAGGCAGAGATCACGATCATCGGCTCAACGATTCCATTTAACTTCTTCGACTCTGCCGTGGATTTCGTGAAGTAGATCTTCGAAGAAGAGAACGGATCACGGCCCCCAGCTTTGATCTGCAGTGCTTCCTCATCATAGTCTTGAGGGTTATCCCGATAGATCGCCGTGGCATTCGCTGCCATGGGGCTATCAATAATAACCGGGATATCGGGAATAGCTCCCTCTTCTTTTAACTCACGGATGTAGTAGAGCAGGAGCTGTGCTCGGCCCACCGCGAATGAGGGAATAAGGACCATTCCGTCCCGTTTCACGGTTTCACGGATCACTCTTCCGAGTGTTTTTTGTGGGGTCGTATCTTGATGGCTGCGATCGCCATAGGTTGACTCAATGAGGAGGAGATCTCCAAAAGTAACCGGCTGAGGGTCCCGGAGAATCGGAATATCATACCGACCGATATCTCCAGAAAAGGTAATCGTCTTTCCTTCCAGCGTGAGCGTAATTGAACACGCGCCGAGAATATGCCCCATACGTTGCCAGACGGCATTCACTCCTGGAAGGATCTCTACTGAGCTCCCTGTTGGCACGGAGCGAAACTGCTGGAGCACCGTATTCGCGTCCTTTTCCGTATACAACGGAAGCGCTGGCGAGTGTCGAGAGTTCTTCTTTCGATTTCGCCACTCTGCCTCCTCCTCTTGAAGGTGTCCACTATCCGGCAGCAGTATTCGTGCGAGCCCGGCGGTGGCGGCGCTACAAAAGATGGGGCACTGCAATCCAAGCTGACCGTACCGCGGAAGAATCCCGGTGTGATCAATATGGGCATGGGTGAGCAACGTGGCATCTATGGTCGAGAGGTCAACATCCGGGTCATTCCAGTTGCGCTCCCGCCACTCTCGCTTCCCCTGAAAAATTCCGGCATCAACGAGGAGGCGAACCTGCTCACCTTCCACAAGGTACTTCGATCCCGTGACGGTACCTGCTGCCCCGAGAAAGGTAATTCTAACGGTCATGGGTCTCCTCCTCCGCGACGAGCACTCTCATCAGCTCGCACCACTCATTTCTTGCCTCAGCGGCAAAAACTACCGTGCAAGCTTCAAAATAAGTTCAATCCCTTCAAGAGCTTAGCTTTGGCGCCGCTCTTGCTCCCCCTGAAAGGCAGGGATACGACTCTGCTCTTCGGTGAAGTTGGAATGATATCTTGCGGATAACCCTTTATGCCACTCATTAATTTCTCAGGACTGGCATCTGGAATCGACTCTGAGGCGTTGATCGATGCAACGATTGAGGCTCGAAGGGCGACTCGAGTGGTTCCGAAGGAAGAAGAGATCGCAGAGCTTGAGGCGACCAACGCTGCCTTTGAAGAGCTCAGAACCCTCACCACCGAGCTCAGAGACCTCCTCCTCGACTTCACCGACCTGAGAGGAGGAGGAATTCAGAAGAGCGTCACCAGCTCGGACGAAACCGCTGTCACCGCCGTAGCGAGTAATTCGGCATCCAACGGAACCTACACGATTACAGCGATTAGCCAACTGGCGACGAACCACACCTATACCTTTACCGAAAATATCCCCGATCCAAGCGCTGCCATTATGGGAGCAGGCGAAGAGGGACAGCTCGATATCACGATCGGAAGCGAGAGTTTCTCGGTCTCTGTCGACGAGGATACGACCTTTAACGATCTCGCCTCAAGCATCAACTCGCAAACTGATAGCGCGACCGCTCAACTGATCAACACCGCTGCTCCCGGACAGACGGAGGCATACCGCCTTGTCATCACGAGCAACAGCGTCGGGGAGGAGGATGGTCTTCTCACCATCGATACCACCACCGATGTAAATGGAGCCCCAAACCTCAATACCTATCTCGACTCCGCTGCAGCGGACCTCGTTGATGAAGAAGCCCAAAACGCCATATTTACCATCGCGGGCATTGGAGCCATTACGAGATCTTCGAACACCATCAATGATGTCATTCCTGGGGTCACGATCTCCCTCGAAGATGACAACATCTCCTCGAACGTCACCATTCAG